>JAPPEG010000245.1 GCA_028875345.1 Gemmatimonadota bacterium | reverse complement strand
GGGGTGTATCCTATTGAGCCGAGCCAATAATTCAATATAGGACGCGCAAAAGGGGTCTAACAAGTAACGGCGCGTTTTCTTGGCAAATAGATGCGGCGGCACAATTTCCTCTTAGGCTGTCCGCTGGTTCGCATTCCTCGATCTTGGCCATGAGTGGCTCCTTGTGTAGGTTTCATAAAATAGATGACGAAAAATTCGCTTTTACTGTGAGGACACGTATGCACGCCTTTCAACCCTACGCTTCTTTGGAACGCTACATTGGCCGCCGCCTCTTGGCACTGCTGGCCGCGCTGGCCCTAACCGACGTTGCCATTGTGCTGAGTGCGTCGCTGAGTACTGCCTTGATAGGCACGGCGTCCGGGGTCGATGTGATCCGCGCCCGCGCCATTGAAATCCTCAACGACGAGGGCCAACCCGTGTTAGTAGCTACGGCTGACGAACGCCAGAACGGTGCTTTGTGGGTGGGGGCCGGTAATGGGCAGGGCGGGGTTAGCCTCAGTACTGACGCAGCCGGTCACGGCTTGCTGATGGTCAACACGGCTGCTGGCGCGCCGCTGGTTTCGATTGTAAGCAGCGACCAAGAGGGGGGCGCGTTGCAGGTGTACAATGCCGCGGGTGAGCAGTTGGCGTACCTAGGCGCGAGCGAGGTTGGCAGCGGCCACTTGGCCCTGCGGAGTGCGGGCGGCGGTTTGCTAATTGCTGCGGGCGAAGACAAGGGCAGCGGCCTGCTGATGGCCAACAATGGCGAGGGAGTCAACATCTTCCTCGCCGGGGCTGATTCGTCGCAAAACGGCGGCCTGCTGATCAATAGCCGCACCGGCGAGAATCTGATCTACGCGGGTGCGGGTGCTGGCGGCAACGGTGGTTTGCACGTCAACGCCGCCAATGGAACTCACCTCGTCTTTTTGGGGGCCGATGGGCAGCGCAATGGTGCGGTGGGGATTTGGGACCGCCATGGCGCGGGTAGCGTCTTGCAGAAGTAGTGTTTGAATCCACTCTATGCAGGAGCAGGGCAAATCATGGACTCCTTTGGACGATTCGTCTTATGCTTGTGTGGGGTTGTCTGCGCCTCTTTCAGCGTGCCCTCGGCAAGTGCCGACGAGATTCGCTTTGCCTCGCGCCGCGACTGGCAGGCTTGGCCGCTGCCCGGCACGGTTGAACTGACCCCACAGGGTGGGCTCAAGCCCATCGCTGCCCGCCGCAACATCAATGCAGCCCTCAATGCCGCGGCCTTTGGCGGCGGCATACGCCGCGCTGGTTCCAATCTACGAGATGCGCCGCTGGTCATGGATGGCGATCTCTCCACTGGCTGGCATCCACATCTGGACGATCCCCCCGAAAGCTGGAACATTGAGGTCAATTTGGGCCGGGGCGTCTCCGCTCGCCGCGTCAAGCTCATCTTCGATCCCCAAGGACCGGCTCCAGCGCTTTTTGACTTGCTGCTTTCCACCGGAGAACACGCCGTCGATGAGGTCGATAATCCGATCGCTGGGACCGTCATCTACCGCCAGCGCGAGCGATTCAAGGAGAACACTCGCCACGAGATCACCTATGAACTCGACCAGTCCTTCCACACGCCGATCCAGTACGTGCGCTTGGACTTGCTCGCCCTCGAACCAAACACCCGCCTTGTCGAAGTTGAGGTCGAAGCGCTGGGCGACAATCTGGCCTTGGGGACACTCGAACGCGGCGGCAATCTCGAAGTCGTTCTCGATGCGTTTGTCACCCAAGACCTCATTCCGCTGGGCAACGCCCGAGTGCTCATTGACGGCGATCTCTCTACCCGCTGGTTCGTGCGGCGCACCATTCAAGCCGAGCGCGACGTCTTTTCGCACATCGTCCTCGACTTGGGGGCCACCTATTTTGTCGATAAGCTCAAAATCGTCGGCGGCGTAGTTGCCCGGCCCGGCGGCGGCATCACCGCTGGCAGCGGTCGTACCATTGCTTTCTTCGTTACCCGGCGCTCTTTTGGGTTCAATTTCTACGAGGTACTCGGTTCCGACGGCTCTGTGGCACCCGATGGCACCCTGATCTGGCAGAAGTACTATTCCGGCACTGCTAACGAATACGTCAAAAAAGTAACCGGTGTCGCCACCCACGAGTTCGGGCTGGTGCCCACTCGCTTTATCCGAGTGTTGTGGAAGAGCTGGGATGCGAGCAATCGCTGGGCCTTCCGGGGGTTTGCCGAGGAGCTCCAGGTGTTCGGCGAGGGCTTCCCGCAGAATCTGGAATTTCTCTCGCACATCATGGACTTCCAAAGTCCTAAAAGCCTCAATGCCCTATCTTGGGAGGCCGACATCCCGCCGGGTACTCGGCTGGAGCTGCGCAGTCGGTCCGGCAACGAAGTCGAAAACCTGCTCACCTACTACGACAAGAACGGCAAGGAAGTCACCAAGAGGCGCTACGACAAGCTGATTTCCAGCTTCAAAGGGCCTATTGACACCTCCAGGGTTATCGGCGGCGACTGGAGCGCGTGGAGCAAGCTCTACGCCTTTTCTGGCCAGGAGTTCCAATCGCCTTCGCCGCGGCGCTACGCTCAGCTACAGATGCGGATGGTCACTGAAGATCCGTCGGTGGCACTCCAACTCGACGCGCTTAGTATTGCCTTCAGCGACCCGCTATCTCAGCGCGCTGTCAGCGAAATTTTCCCGACTCAGGTTCTGCCGGGCGAGGAAACCGAATTCCGCTTCTTCTTGCGTCCGCGCGAGACGAGGGCATCTGGATTCGACCGTCTCGTCGTGGAGACGCCGACGCCGACGCGCTTTATTCGCGCCTTGGTCAACGACGAGCCCTTAGAGGTCACAAACCAGCCGGGGGAAGCTGGCTTTGCAGTGACTTTCCCCCAGCCGCTGCGCGATGACGATCTCGTCGAATTGCGCTTTGCCGCCCAAGTATTTCAGCAGTCCACTCCCTTCGTCCTTTTCATCCAAGACGCGCGCACCGAGGACGCCAGCCGCCAGCGCGTCGATCCCGGGGATGCTACCGATCAAGTCGCCAGCAGCACCAACATCGTCGGTCTGCCCGTCGCCCGCGACCTGTTGCTCAACATCGTCTTCGACGCGGAGGTGTTGACGCCCAACGGCGACGGCATAAACGATGTGCTCGCCGTCCGCGCCGACGTGATCAACATCCTCGAACCGCGCCCTTGGCACCTGCGGCTCTACGACTTGGCCGGCCACGTGCGCACCGAGCGCTCGCAAGCTGTCACTGCGGGTGCTCAGGACTTCACTTGGGATGGCCGCGACCAAGCAGGGCAATTGGTGCCGCCTGGCCTCTACCTGCTCGAACTCCACCTCGACGGAGACGCTCATCAGCAGCGCGTCCGGCGCGTGGTTTCAGTGGTGTATTGAAGTAGGAACGCCTAGCGCGTCCGATAGCGCCGCCAGCCGCTGCGCTCCACCTGCCAGTCCAGCGCGTCGAGATGAGTTGCGCGGATCTGTTCGATGTGGCGGGTATGGGCTGCGGCCTTTTCCTCGCTAAAGGCGTAGTGGCGCAGGCGCTCGGGATCGAGTTCGACGCCCAGCCCCGGCCCTTTGGGCACGGCGAGGAACCCTTGGTCATAGGCCATTTTGCCGCCGCAGATCACGTCGTCGGCCCACTGGTTGTAATGCGCGTCGATCGCGTGCGCCGAGAAGGGTGGGAAGGCGCGGTCCCGCCCCCAGACGATGTGATAGGGCATTTCGTAGGGAAAGGTAAAGGCGGCGATGTGCAGGCGGATCGCTGTCGCCGGTCCCAACTCATAAGCGCTGTGCATGCCGATTCCCATACCCAGAAATCGCGCTGCGTCGTAGTAGCGCTTGAGCGCCAGCGGTCCTGCGTAGGCGTCGGGAGCGGAAATGTCGGCTGGTTGCCAGCGGCGCAGCGCGTCTAGATCCAGCGCCGCGTCTAGGGCATCATCGCCGTAGCGACCCTTGGTGCTGGGATGCGGGATCAGCGGCGGCAGCCAAGCGTGCGACGAGATTGGTATGGTGCTCAATAGCCGCAGGCGATGGCCGGCGCGGAAGATGTGAGCAAAACGCCCGCCCACCGGCTCCTCAATCCACTCCAGATGGCAGTCATCTACCTCGCGCATAAAGCGCAGTGCCTGCGCCTCGCCCCAAGAAGCGTGTGGATCGACGCGAATGTCCACGTCCGCTCCTATGGCTGCGCGGATGTTGCGCACCAATTCCACGTAGCGCTGCGGCTCAAAATCGCACATTGAGAGCTTGATGTTGTGGAAGCCGTGGGTGCGGATAATCTCCTGTACGTAGGATGGATAACTCTCAAAGGTGACGGCGTTTTCGCCGTTGAGGTCGGGGAAGCGATACCAAGTGTAGGCCGATATGGGCACGCGCTCTGCCAAGGGGGTCTCCAGCGCGCAGAGTTCGTGTAAGTACTGGCCCAACGGTCGGTCGGCGATTTTGCCGCTTAGGTCCCAATAGGCCAGACCCATATCGGCGCGGATGCTTGGGTCAAAAGGATTTTTGCCTAGGACTTTGCCCTTTAATTCTTCGGCGTCCGCATTGGCACCTTCGGCAATGCCGACCAAGCCTTTATCGGTCTCGAACTCGGCAAAGGTGAAACTCTCGGCCGAGCCATCCCAGCGTTTGGTCCCAACCCAGGGCATCAGCACCCGGAAGACGCGCACATCGCGGATGGTATGCCCGGCGGCAAAGCCCTCGGCTTGGATGCGCTGTTCGACGGCTTTGGCTTGGGCGACGGTCTCGCGGTCGAATTCGGCTAACTCTGCTATGGGGTCCATGTGGCGTTGACTCCGGTTTAATGGTCGTCGGCTAGTACTAATCCTGATTCTCTGGACGTCAAAGAAGGCGGACGATCTGAATCTACTCAAACGTGCTTTTTCCCTGCAACCGCTATAGGAGACGCTCTTGCTCTACTCCGATTCAACAGGGTATATTCCACGTATCTAACCAATGATTTCCTTTCCGAGGATCGCATTGCATGGGAACGTTCAACGTACAGATTAGCATCGGCGACCAACAGCGGGCACACTGGATCGACTTGGATGCGCTAGTGGATACAGGGGCGTCTATAACTTCGGTCCCGGCGTCCGTTCTGCGCCAACTGGGGGTGACGCCCTTGATGCAACAGCGTTTTCAGTTTGGCCAAGGCGAGGTTCGGCTTATGGACGTTGGCCAGACGTGGCTGCGAGTTGAAGGGAGAGAGGTGGTTACGCTCGTTTTATTTAATGCGGAGGATACAGTGCCGTTGCTAGGTGCTCTGGCCCTTGAAGGCGTGTTTATGGGCGTCAATCCAGTGGCCAAAAGACTTGAGCCGGTAGAAGGATTTATGGTATAGGAATAAACGACGTGATCGATTCCATCGACCTCTTTGAGAGCGGCACCCAAGGCTACCACACCTTTCGCATCCCAGCCCTGATTACCACGCTCACCGGTACGGTACTCGCCTTTTGCGAGGGCCGCAAAAACGCGCGCGGCGACACCGGTGACATCGACATGCTGCTGCGGCGCAGCGACGACGGCGGCCAGACGTTTGCTCCCTTTGAGTTAGTGTGGGACGATGGCCCGAACACCTGTGGCAATCCCTGTCCAGTGGTCGATGCTCGCACGGGGGCGATTTCCCTGCTGATGACGCACAACCTCGGCCATGACCACGAGCCCGAGATCATCGACCAAACGAGCGAGGGCACTCGCACTGTGTGGCTGACGCGCAGCGAAGACGACGGACGCACTTGGTCGCCGCCGGTGGAGATCACGTCCGTAGCAAAGCAACCTAACTGGACTTGGTACGCCACCGGCCCAGGCGCTGGCATTCAGCTAGCTACCGGTCGGCTCGTCATCCCCTGCGACCACATCGAAGCAGGCAGCAAGAAATACTATTCGCACGTCTTGCTCAGTGACGATGGCGGCCAAAGTTGGCGGCTCGGCGGCTCGACCCCGCAAGACCAAGTCAACGAGTGCGAAGTAGTAGAGCTGCAGGACGGTCGTTTGCTGCTCAACATGCGCAACTACGACCCAAGCATCCGCGCCCGCGCCTTTTCGTTTAGCGACGACGGCGGTCAGAGTTGGTCGTCCATAGCGCGCGACCCCGTCCTCGTCGAGCCGATCTGCCAAGCGAGTATCCGCCGGGTTGGCACTAGCGTACTTTTTTCCAACCCCGCCAGCACCGAGGGCCGCCAGAACATGACCGTGCGGCTCAGCGACGACGATGGCCAAACGTGGGCCAGCGCCCGCGTTCTACACCCTGGCCCGGCCGCATATTCCTGTCTGGCCGTTCTGCCCGATGGCCGCGCCGCCAGTCTCTATGAATGCGGTGCCGAGCATCCCTACGAGCGCTTGACTTTGGCCCGCTTCTCGCTGGATTGGGTGCGCGACGCGCCCTGAGGAGTTTTTATGAAAATCACCGACATCCGCACCCTCTGCCTCTCTCGTCCCCACGAACCCGAGCGCCAGTGGTTCAGCGCCTCCTTCTACGTGGAAAAAGCCGACTGTCCCATCGTCATTATCGACACGGACGCTGGCTTGCAAGGCATTGCCGAGCCTTCTACCTATGGCGATCCACCGGTCATTCGCCAGCGGCTCGACGCGCTCAAGCCCAGTCTCATTGGCCGCGACCCGCTCGACCCGAACCTCGCGTCCAGACCCACTGGCGACCGCTCGATGTACATTGCCTACGCTGGTCTCGAACTGGCGCTGTGGGATTTGCGCGCCAAGGCGCAAAATAAAACAGTCGCCGAACTCATCGTCCCCCTCATCACACCCGACACTCCCGAGCGCAAACCGCGCACCCTCTTCCGCCTCTACGCTTCGGGCGGCGTCCAGTACGACTGGGACGACCGCCCAACATCCGTCGTCGATGAAGCGCGCGCCCTCGCCGACCGGGGCTTTACCGCCTATAAGATGCGGCTGGGCACTGAGTGGTCGTGGTCGGGCGTCGTGGTCGCGCAGATGATCGACCTGTTGCAGAAGGTGACCGACGCGGTGGGCGAGCGCATGGAGCTGATGCTGGAGGGCAATTGTCGCCTCGACGAGGCGCAGGCCCGCGAGATTGGCCACTTTCTCGACGAGGCGGGTTGGACTTGGTTTGAAGAACCGCTGCCCAAGGATCAGATCGACGGCTACACCCGCCTCAACGCCGAATTGCATCTGCCCATTACCGGCGGCGAATCCAACTCGACCCTCGCCGAGTTTGAGCCGTTCTTCGCGCAGAAAGCGTACGCCAAGGGCCAACTCGACGTTGGCGTCTGTAGTCTCGGCGAGGCCATCCGCATCTACCACTGCGCCAAAGAGTATGGCGTCGAGCTTTTCACTCAGAACTGGCACAACGGCCTGTTGACTATAGCCAACGCTCACTTCCTCGCCGCTCTTCCCGAAGAGCACGTGCTGGAAATGTTCATCGGCCAAGGGCCGTTGCAGTGGGACATTCTCAAAGACCCGCCCGCGACCGAAGGCTACCTCGCGCTGCCCGACGCGCCCGGCTGGGGCGTGGAACTAGCCGACGACCTCGAAACGCGCTTTCCCTATATTCCTGGGCCTTGGGGCCGTGCGGTGGAGCGCTGAGAAGGGCATTCAAAACCCACATCAGGTATTTTTCGATGGTAGGACAGCCCTAGTATTTGACAACTGCCCTTGGCCCCCTATAAAATAGTCCGCCGTCATTCACCTTTGGAGCTAACATGATAAAAGACCCCCCGCTACTTACTGTCCGCCGCAACTTTCCGCGGCCTTCGGAAACTGTCCTGCGCGCCCTGCGCAGTGTTCCCACTGGCTTTATCGTCGATTGCATGAACGGCCGCGGCGCGCTCGACTACCTTATCAAGCCGCTCGATCCCGACAACTGCAAATTCGTCGCGCCTGTCGTCACCTGTCATCCAGGGCCGGGCGACAACCTCGCCGTTTTTGCCGCGCTCGAGATCGCGCAGCGGGGAGACGCGATCTTCATTGCTACGGATACGTTCACCAAGACTGCGGTTGCCGGCGACAACATGATGGCCATGGGCCGCAACCGAGGCGTGATCGGCTTTGTCACCGACGGCCTGATGCGCGACATAGATGGGATATTGCCCGTCGGTTTGCCCGCTTTTTGCCGGGGCATTACGCCCAACTCCTGTACCCGCAATGGCCCAGGTACGGCCGGGATGCCGGTGGTCATGGGCGGGATCTGCGTGGATGCTGGTGAGATCGCGGTTGCCGACCAAGACGGGGTGGTGGTCATTCCCCACGACCAGTTCGATCACGTCTGCGCGACCCTACCCCAAGTGCGCGAGGCCGAGGAAAACCTCTCTCGCCAGATCCGCTTAGGTTTGGATAATATGGAAGGGATACGCGAGTTGCTCGACTCGGACCGCACGGAGCACGTCGATTAATTTTCGACGATCACTAAGCTCGGCTGGTCGAGCGCTATCTCTGGCAGCCGCTCGGTTCCATACACCGGAATAGCAGGGGTAACGTACGGGGATGTAAAGCCATTGCAACCAAAGCAGCAGGGGGATCGTGGCAGACCGGGACTTGGTCGATTACTCGGGTTGGGTCTATCGACTCGGCTCCGTCGTGCGCACCGAGAGGACGCGTCAGCCTAAAAAAAGAAAAGAGAAGACCAAGATGAAACACGCAGTAGCAAGTATCATCCTAGCAGTTAGCCTGTTACAAGGCTCAGCCCATGCCGTTATGTCAGACAGCTTCTTAGAGGTGGTATGGGTCGAGGCCGAGATGGGGCCCGACGGCTTCGGCGGTGAAGGCATGAACTTTACCGGGGAGGTGCGCAACACCCACGAGGCCTTCGAGATCAGTCCCTATTTCGTCTATGTCATCATCAAGAAAGACGGCACTCTCATCGACCGTTGGTTAGGCGTTTTGGACAGAGATGCGCTCGTCGTAAGCGAGATAAAAGACTGGTATAATGTATTGAAGCCAGGAGCTTCGGCTTCTTTTCACATCCCTACCACATCCCAGCCTGATGACTTTGACGAATACTACATACGTCCTACCGGCCAGTTCATCGAGCCCAATGTACTGAGTATCCGTCGTTTTGAAGGAAGCCTTGGCGAGATCCTCAGTCGCATCGAAGGGTGGAGTCGACGTCCTGACGCCGGCATATACCTTTGGGGGGACTTCGACTATCCTATAATCGACGAGCAAAGCATCTACTTCGTCGATATCGAGCGCCGCGATGGCAGCAAGCGCGTCGGCGGATACTTTGAGGTGGTCAATAGAACCAACGCACACTTTGGCATAAGTCAAGTTGCGTTGAGGCTGTTCGACGCCGAAGGGATGCACATAGGATGGGCCGTAGGAGGAAGTATAAGCATCGCAGGGACTGCTATCAGTACCGGGGTGCGGGCCTATGGTAGGGTAGCCTTCTTCAATTATGTCGTATGGAGAGGGATCGAATTAGATAGTGATTATACCGCTGCCGATATAGTCTCTTGGGAGATGGACGACGGGCGGTTGAAAGCCTTCCCCTACCATATAGACGTAGTAGAGGAGGAGCCGACAGCCGTCCAGTCGATAAGCTGGGGGGCGATCAAGGCGGCCCAGCGGCAGCCGTAACAGGTAGCACGTAGTACGGAAAGGGAGGAAGATGGCTCCTCTGGGCTCCCTCCCTCTTTGAACAAACTCTGGTATATATGAGATGATATAGCAGCTAGCAACTGTACGGGCCTAACGATGTCCTTGCATAAGGTGGTTTCTACTATAGCTATAGTCATGAATTTAGTCCCTGAGACTGTCTGTATATTGCAGGTTTTCTCAATATTTAAAGGCTTGAAGGAGTTTGACAAAAACAACAAAAGTAACTATAATTCAAGTACTTATGCCTCCTATTTTTAAGGATGGCGGGATATTTCACACGCAAAATTTTAGACCGTAGATCGTGTTATTTTTAATATGAATCCACAAAAAAAAATAAAGGTTATTGATTTGTTTTGTGGCATAGGAGGGTTGTCTCACGGCCTCATTAAAGAGGGTTTTGATGTGGTCGCTGGAATAGACAATGATGACACCTGCTGATTTGGTTACGAATACAATAATAAAACGAAATTTATACATAAAGATATTCTGAAGGTTTCTGAGCAAGAAATCGACCAATTGTTTGGAGAAAAAGAAGAAACGGTACGGGTATTAGTCGGTTGTGCACCATGTCAGCCATTTTCGACATTGAACATAAAACAAGTCGCTGAAAATCAATTAGAACCACTCGAAAAATTTGCTTGCTTAGTCAGAGAAACCTTACCAGATATCGTTTTTATGGAAAATGTTAGTGGTCTTGCTAATACAGAGAAATATCCAATTTTTAAAACATTTATTGATACTCTAAAAGAAAATAACTATAATTTTAATAAGGATAAAAAATACGAAATTATTGATGTCTCGGACTACGGCATTCCCCAGAGTCGAAAGCGTCTAGTATTGCTAGCGTCTCGTCTTGGTGAAATTCAGTTAACAAAAAGAACACACAAAGATAAAAAGGTTACGGTTCGTGATGTAATAAAAGATCTTGAACCTATCGCTGCCGGAGAAATTAGTAAAAGCGATCCTCTACACAGAGCTAGTAAGCTTAGTTCGAAGAACCTGAAACGGATAAAATCAACACAACATGATGGAGGAAATTTCCGCGATTGGGAAGAAGATTTGATCTTGGACTGCCATAAAAAAGAGTCCGGAAAAACGTACAGATGCACTGTTTACGGACGTATGCGCTGGGATGCACCAGCTCCCACAATGACAACACAATGTGTTGGATTGGGTAATGGACGATTTGGACATCCCGAGCAAGACAGAGCAATTAGTTTGCGCGAAGCAGCTATCTTTCAAACATTTCCAAGAGACTATAAATTCAGTGATCCCAGTAAGGCTGTTGTAGTCAGGCATATCGCAAAATTTATCGGAAATGCTGTGCCGGTAGAACTTGGGTCAGTAATAGGTAAAAGTATTATAAATCACTTGGAGCAATATGCCATTCACATTTGAAATATCATTAAGCGTCCTCAACCATCTAGGACGAAATCTGTATCGGAGTTTTGCCACCGTTCTCGGTGAGGCAATTTCGAATGCTTGGGATGCAGATGCTGTCAATGTTAAAATTTACATTGACAGAATTTCCAACGATTTGATTATCAAAGATGATGGTATCGGAATGACGGAGGACGACTTTCAAGAAAAATTTCTAAAAATTGGATATTCAAAAAGAAAAGGAGGAGAATCTACTTCCGAAAAAGGTAGGTCATTTATAGGTAGAAAAGGTATCGGGAAACTGGCTCTTTTATCATGTGCAGACAGAATAGCTGTGATTTCAAAAGTAAATGGCGGCGATTATGTTGGTGGGGTTATTGACAATTCAGACCTTGACCAAGCAATAACTGAAGATCTAACTCCTCAGGAATATCAGTTAGAAAATTACGAAAAAAAGATATTCTCTCAATATACAAGTGACCATGAACACGGTACAATAATACGGTTTGAAAACATCAAGGATGGAATAAAAAATACTGAGAAGCGTTTTTAAAACCCCTTTTGTTGTTTGGATTTGACGTTGGCGTACTCACC
>JAPPEG010000275.1 GCA_028875345.1 Gemmatimonadota bacterium | reverse complement strand
AGCACGCCGAACGCCTCGTTCGGAATGCGGTCGAGCAGCAGCTTGCACTCCACCGACTTGATCCACTCGTCGTGGGTCTCAAAAAGCCACCTGAGCTCGCAGGCACCATCCAATGCGAGGATCTGTTCCATCGTCTCCCGCCCGATGTCGGCTAGCTGTTCCTTGGAATAGGTCTTAGAATCGCCGCCGCCAAAAACCCGGATGGAGCCGCAGCCCAACGCATTGGCCACCGGGATCGAGCGCCGCGCCTCCTCTACGTTCTCCTCCAACTTCTCCGGCACGCAGACCCGGATGCTGGAGCTGATCCCCGACACCTCCATGCCAGCATCTGCTAGCTGGCGTCGAGTTTGGGCAACCCCGCTGGTGAAGGCCGGCAATTGGGTAATGTCCATCGTCTCCTGCAACCCGCGGAAATCGACGCCTTCATAGCCGTATTCGCGGCCCCGGCGGCAAATGGTATCCAAGTCCCAGTCTGGGCAACCCAACGTCGTGAAGCTGATTTTCATGGCATCTCTCCGTATCCGTTTTCGTTCATAGCATCCCTAAAAAAGTCAAACATGTGCTGCTCCTGGTCCGTTTTCCACCGCCCAATCGACTCCGGCCGCACCACGATCCGGCCCAACTCAAATCCCAAAAACGCCTCCAGTTCCCGCAACACCTCCTCCTGCTTGAGCACAAAATCCTCGAACCGCACCAACATCCACTTCTTTGGTTTGGGCGTGGCCTTCATCAGCTCGTATTGGTATTTCCACGAAATGGCCCGCCGCCGCCGAATATCGTCCGTGCGCTCGTACTCGACGCCGAAATCCCCTAGGTCATCGGTCTTGTGGGCACCGATGATGCTGTCGCGCGGGTCGCGGATCCAGTGAATGTAGTGGATGTCGGGAAACATCCGCACAATCCACGGGTAAATCAACGTCGTCTCCGGCAGCTTCCAACCCTTGTGCTCCGAGCGGTCGGCCGCAACGTCTCGCAGATATTCGCCGATCAAGTCCTCGAATTCCGGGTCGATTTTCCCGCTGTGCAAATCGTCGAAATCCCATTCTAGTCCACCCTTCCACACGACGTATTTGGCCATGACCCGACAGGCGTCGTAGAGCGCGTGCGGCGGCACCTTGTCGCCCGAGCGATTGAGCGTGTGGCCCATGAAAACGCCGCTGGCATAGAGCGTGTGTGCGATGGCGCGCGTGCCCGAGTGGCCGCGGCCAATGACAGTGATTATCGCCATACCTGTTCCTCAGAGTAGGGCATGAGAAAAAGCCGCCTAGACCCTAAAATCGGCGGCGGTGGTTATATCGGCTGGGTAGTATCGCCAAAGACCTTGACACAAAACAACGAGAGGCTATTGTTGTCAACATGAAGACGACGATCACACTTGATACGGAAGTAGAGCAGCGCCTGCGGGAGGCGATGCAACGACAAGGCAAGAGTCTCAAGGAAATCTTAAATGAGGCTTTGCGTCGTGGTTTGGGTCTGTCTCAGCAGCAGTTCGAGGTCAAGTCGCGTCCCCTTCGCCTGCGTCCGGGACTGGACCCTGCCCGTCTGAGCGATCTGGACGACGACTTGGAGGTCGAAGAATTTCTCAGCAAGACCGCACGGCTAAATAAGCGCAAGGGATGATCATTCCCGACGTCAATCTGCTCCTATACGCGTATGACGAGGCGAGTCCATTTCATGCTCGTGCAAAGTCATGGTGGAGTAATTGTCTTTCGGGACCCGAGCCGGTCGGGCTTGTAGCCGCAGTACTTTTCGCATTCATACGTATCGGCACCAATCCCAAGATATTTGAGGTGCCTTTTTCGGTCGTAGAAGCCTCTCATCACGTACAGGAATGGCTGAATGCTCCACCGACGGAATTTTTGGCCGTAGCACGCTCGGATGTCGATCAGGCTCTGGCATGGCTAACTGAAGCGGGTGCTGGCGGCAATCTTACCACGGATGCTCAGATTGCTGCCATCGCCAAAAGGCGTGGGGCGCACGTACACACCGCCGATACCGATTTCTCGCGCTTTCAGGGTGTACGCTGTAAGAATCCCCTTCTATAACGTCGAATATCATAGTTTTTACCTTGCCCTTTTCAAGGTCGGCAACGTGCTGATTCCGTATCGGCATATCCTGTCCATGTCGTTGACAGGGCGGCTCAGGCGGTGAGCACTTTTAACAGTGGCCTGATGCCATTCACTCACCGCATCCGCTCCAACCGCTCGGCAAACTCCTCCCGCGTCGTCACAATGTTGAGCGAACTAATGTCCCGCCCGTCCAAGCGGCTGACCAATTCGTCGAAATGGGCCGGTTTAGCGGAAACGGTCCGCTTAGCCGCTACACTCGCTTGGTTGAGCAACTCGCGTATCTTATCGGCGCGAATGCCAAACCCCAAGGCAGCTTGTGAGACTCGAGCCTGCCTACCACCTATATCGAAACTCACCTCAATGCCTGCGTTGTTGATAGCCACAACCCGGCCTCTAGCATGAAAGCTCCTTTCAGGATTCGGTGCGCTCCGCGAGCCGAGTGCCCGCGAACACGCCTAAACGTAGTTTGTCTACAAAATGCGCCGCGAGGGGCAGCACAGGAGAAATAACCTTGTAAAAATACATTTTAAGTGGAGAAATAACCTTGTAAAAATACATTGAACCGCTGTATCGGTCCTTCCCGAATGCTTAGGGTAGGAAAAAACGCTTGCGGCGGTTATTTCGGTCGGCTAGTATCGCCAGAAACTTTAAAAGGAAAGGAACGCACCATGGCCGAGCAAACGCCGACCGTGCAACAGTTGTGTGATGCCTCCCAAGCAGGCGATCTAGCCCAAGTCGAGGAGATACTTGCCCAAAACGCCCTGCTCGCCCGCCAGCCCATCACCCAAAACGGCCAGTTGGCGATCCAGTTCGCCGCCCGCGAGGGGTACGCCGAGATAGTTGCCGCGCTCTTAGCTGCTGGAGCCGACCCCCGGCGCGGCGTGTACCCCAACCGCCGCGCCACCAGTGCCCTCGCCTACGCCCGCGCCCGCGGCTACCCCAAGATCGTGGCCCTGATCGAGGACTCCCTCGCTCGGCAACCAACTGACGAGCCGGCCACCGGGCCGGGGCCAGCGCTTTTTGCGGCTGCCGCGGCCAACGACCTCGACCAAGCCCGCGCCCTACTGGCCGCCGATCCAACCCTCGTCGACCACCCGTCTCATCCGCTCACCGTCGCCGCGGAAAAAGGCTTTGCCGAGATGGTAGCCCTACTCCTCGACCACGGGGCCAACCCAGATGCCCCCGAAGATCTCGACCTCGGCGACGAAGGCATCTATAACAACGCCGGCATCCCGCTGTGGCGAGCCGCCAAAGGCAATCACTACGAGGTCTGCCAGCGGCTCTTGGCCGCCGGGGCCGATCCCAACGCCTACATCTTTGCTAGCGGTCCAGCCGCCGAACGTGCTATGGAAAACGACAACGACGCGATTCTCGACCTGATCTACAGCTATGGTGGCCACAGCTTTGCCGTCGCCGCCGCGCTCTGCGGGCGCATGGCCGTGCCCGCCGAAGTCATGCACCTCAAGCCCGAGTTGGCCAGCGAAATCCTCTGGGGCGCGGCCCTCAGCGGCAACGTCGCCCTCGTGCGGCTGTGTTACCGCTACGATATGTCGGGCATGGATTCGTTCAGGACGCTTTATCAGCCGTTGCGCGGCCGGCGCGGACAAGCCATGCGCCGCTACGCTAACGGCCAAGGCGACGAACACGCCGACAAAGTCGAAATCCTGCGCCTGATGCTCGCCCAAGGGGCCGACCCCAAGGCCACAGACGCCAAGAATATGACGCTCCTACATCGCTTGGCCGGCGAGACTTCGCACTGGGCCGACGAAGAGAAGCTCCCGTTCGCCGAATTGCTCCTAGACTATGGTGCCGACTTGGAAACCCGCGACGACGAACTCCAGTCCACGCCACTGGGCCACGCCTGCCGCTACGGCTTGGCCAAGCTGGCCGCTTTGCTCTTGGAGCACGGGGCCTCGGTCGAGCCGCTGGCGGGTGCGCCATGGACGGCCCCGCTGGCTTGGGCCGAGCAACAGGGCCACGCCGAAATCGCCGCACTTTTGCAAAGCCGCGCCTGACGCTTAGCGCACCGGGAGGAGTTACCGGCCTATAACATCAATAGTAAAAACTAATCTGCACCAACCCGCTCTTCGCCCCTCCACCGTACTCGCTCCGCAAGACCGCTCCACTCGGCCTCTCCCCATAAGGCCAGTACGCGCTAGCCGCTAGCGTCAGCGCGTCGGAGAAAATCCACGTCACCGCGCCCGTTAGCACCCCGGAGCCATCTCTTGGAGAAAAGAGCCAACCCAGCGTCCTCGGCAAGGTGCCGGTGATTCCCTGCGATAGCTGCACGGCACCGGCGTGCCGCCCCAAGATCTGCGCATCTCCTTGGATCAGGCGCGCTAGGTAAGGAGCCACAGCTAGCTCGACAATGTCGCTGACGCCAAATCCCGAGAAGTGATATTCGCCCACGAGCAACAAGCCGCCTTGGGTGTCCCACGCGTACGAGCCGCCCAAAAGCGCCTTGAGCACCACCTCGTCCCCCTCTGTAGCGGGCGTCTTGAACGATGCCAGTTCGCCGTGCACCTCAGCGCCTTTGACCCGCATGGATGCGGCTGTGCCGACAAAGCGATCTCCGCGGCGACGCCCTATCAGCAATTCTCCGTCGAGCGCGCCACTGTGGCCGTAGAACCGCCCGACAAAGGCCGATTCGTCCACCGACTCACCGCAGGCTGCTACCGCGTCTAGCGAAAAGCGATCCGCAAGCGGCACGGAAATGCGCAGCGCGTCCACGCCGCGCCGCCATTCGCGATCGCTTTCCAAGGGGTTAAACGGCGCGAAAATATCCACCGCGCCAAAGAGCACGCCGCGCCCCCACCCAATAGCTTGACGACCGATTTGCAACTCGCCACGCCCTAGACGCCAAGCGACAAATGCGCGGTCTAGCTCGTGCCGGTAGGTCGCCTTGTCGCCCATAGCCAGCGCATCATCGAGCTGTCTGAGCCGATACGGCGCGCGGATCTCCGGCACCAAGATACCAGCGCCCCCGCCGGCACCAGCGCCAGTGGACACCGCCCGCACCCGTTGCTCGTAGGCCAAGCGCACGTGCAGATCCGCCGCAGCTTGGCCTCGCAACGCCAGCCGCCCCCTCCCCAATGCGGCCGCGCTCCAGCGCTTGGGGTACAGCAGCGGCGCGTCGGGCGCATGCGACGAGAGCGCGGTCCACTTCAGCGCGGTATCCAGCGCCCAATAGCGGCTCCCGTCCGCACTCGACCACAGGCTGAAGCCAAACGCGGGCTGCGCCGCCAAGAGAACCGCTAGCGTCAGCCGCATGTATCCTTGCGCTCGTCGCTCAGCACCTCGCCATCGCGCAAAGTAACCACCCGCGAGGCATACGAAACCACCAAGGGGTCGTGCGTCGAAAAGACAAAGGTCATGCCCATCTCGTCGCGCAGTCGCCGCATCATCTCCAAGAGAGCCTGCGCGTTGTCGCTGTCGAGGTTGGCCGTCGGCTCGTCAGCGAGCACCAAGCCCGGCCGCGAGGCCACGGCCCGCGCCACAGCCACTCGCTGCTGCTGGCCCCCCGACATCTGGCTGGGCCGCCGGTCGGCTAGCTCGCCCAACCCCAGCTCAGCCAGTGTCTCCTCTGCCCGCGCCCGCCGCTTTTTGGGGTCCATGCCCTGCAACTCTAGCACGAACTCCACGTTCTCGCGCGCCGTCAACACCGGCACTAAGTTGTAGGCCTGGAACACAAAGCCCAAGGATCGGAGCCGCAGCTCGGCCCGCTCACTGCGGCTCAGCTTCCCCAAGTCGCGGTCAAAAAGCGCAATGCGTCCGTCGGTAGGCACGTCGAGCGCGCCGATTAGATTGAGCAGCGTCGTCTTGCCGCTACCGCTCGGCCCGACGATGGCCATGAATTCCCCACTGCCGATTTCGAGATCTATGCCGCGCAGGGCCTCCACGGCAATATCGCCCGTCCGAAATACCTTTTTCACATCTTGAGTGGCTACTAGCATCTCGTCCATAATCATGCATCCCGCTGGCTCAGGGCCGCCGCCGGATCCAAGCGCGTAGCAGACCAAGCCGGATAAAGCGCGGCCAACAGCGTCGCACAAAGCCCTAGACCGAAGGTGTAGGGCAGCATCCACAACCCCATGTCCGCGTAGATTATCGGATCGAAAAAAACGCCCATGACCGTCATATCGTCGCCCATCGCCGCGGAAAAATCAATCCCCGCGGTCGCCGTGTGCCAAACGAGCGGCAGCGCGAGCAACAGGCCCAAGAGCGCACCGAGCGCACCCATGAACACAGCCTCGAAAAGCACCAAGCCCACGAGCTTGCGCTCTCCTAATCCCAGCGCCATCAGCACGGCAAATTCGCGCCTCCTTTCCAGCATGGCCGTCAGTTGGGCGCTCGTCACACCCAAAATCACCACCGCGGCCACAACTACAATAAAAAAGCTGGAAAAGGCCCGGTCAGCCGCCTCGTCGCCGCCCATCGCCGGCAGAACTTCGCGCCACGTGAGCACTTCGTCGCCCTGCACGCGCTGCGCCAGCTCGGCCGAGAGCGCAGCCACCTGTTGCGGATCCGCAAAGGCTACCGACACCTCGGCCACGCCCTGCAGGCCCGTCAGCCTCTCGACATCGGCGAGCGTTGCGTGGCAGATGGTCTCGTCAATCGTGCGGCTGCCGGTAGATATGATCCCGACGATCCGCAACATCGCGTACTCCATCTCCCCGTCGGCGCGCGTCAGCGTCAACAGCAAATCATCCCCCAACTCTACGTCCAAGCGCTCGACGAGGGCCTTGCCAACGACCACTACGCCCTCGTCACCTGCTTGCAAATAACGCCCCTCGTCGATGGTGCGCACCAATCTGTTGAGCTGCGGCTCGGCGGCTGGATCCACGCCCAAAAGCTGGACGCCAGCCACCCGCGTGCCAAAGGCCAACAGGCCCTGCACTCGCACGTGGGGAGCCACTACGGCTACGCCTTCGAGACCGCGCGCAGCCTCAAGCGCAGCCGCCGAGTCCTGCAAGCGCAACTCGTCGCGCCGACTCTGTTCCCAGCCTGCGGGCGCAATCCGCAGGTGGCCGTACCCGCTCTGGGAAATGGCCTGTACCCGCATGGTTTGGCCGCCGCGCATAAAGGCCGTGGCGAACAGCGCAATGGCGCATCCCAGCCCCACGCCCAAGACGGACAGGCCCGTCCGGCGGCGACTGCGCCCCAGCGAGCGCAAGGCGTATTGGAGCGATAGGTTTCCACTCACGTCCGCATCGCCTCCACCGGCTCCAGCCGCGCCACGTGCAGCAGGGGCCAGACGCAGGCCGCAAGGGCCGTCACCAGCACGGCTGACACCCCGGCTAAGACGTCGGCTCCGCGCAGCTCGGGATAGACCCGCGAGGCGATCTGCACGCCTTGATACCCCATTTCAAAGGACTCCTCGCCGCCCAATTCGGCGAGATCAAAGCCCGATCCAGCCGTCAATGCCGCAAAACACGCGCCCAACGCAGTTCCCAGTAACACCCCCAAGGTACCCAACAGCACGGCTTCGGTCGCCACCATCCGAAAGAGCCGGCCCGGATTTGCGCCCAGTGCCAGCAACATCCCCAACTCGCGGCGACGCTCAAACGTGGACATCATCATGGTATTGGCAATGCCAGCGATGGACGCCAAGCAGACGATCCCCAAAACCACGAGCGAATACACATCCATCAGCTTGATCATCCCGGCTAGCTGCGGTATAACCTCGTGCCAGCGCTTGATTTCCACCCCTTGCAGTGCGGACTGCGCACCGAGTGAGTCTGCGGCCTGATCTATCTGCTCGGCCTCGTGCAGGCGAACGGTAATCTCGTGCGCTTCGTCATCCATTCTCAGGAGCGCCTGCGCGTCTTGCAGTCTGGCGACGATGCCAATGCTGTTGACGAGCTCGACCGGCGATTCGACGACCGCTGCCACCTCGTACAGCGCACTGGCAATGGAGCCGTCAATGTCTTGACCCACCACGGCCAGTTCGGCTCCCGTCTCAATGCCGTGCTGCCGCGCCAAGCCCTTCCCCACCAGTACTCGGCCGTCTCCCAATAGGCCGGCCAGATCTTCGCTGCCCAACAGGCCGTCCGCGACCCCCTCTAGTGCCGGATCCGCGCCGACGACCATCCCCACAAAACCTTCCTCTTCCAGCGCGGCCAACACCGGCGCGTAAATCCTCGGCACGGCCCGCGCCACTTGCGACTGCCCGCGAATCGCCGCTAGCATGGCTTCGACGTCGCTTAGCGTCTGATCGACGGCTCGCTCCTCGCGCCAGCCCGGCGCTACGATCTGCACGTGCCCCACCAAAGGGCCGGTCACCGAATCGAAGTAGTGGTCGGCATAGCCGCGCATGATTCCGGCCGTAGCCAAGAAGGCAAACTGCCCCAGCCCAATCGCCGCTATCGCCAAGGCCGACCGCTTGCGGTTGCGGCCCAAACCGCGCCAAGCCAGTCGGAGCGTGCTGTTTTCAGCCATCTAGCGCCTGCGCTCCAACTGCGCCAAGCTAAAGAGGCTCTCGTCCAGCTCGACGTCGAATTCCACATGTAAATAGGTCAGCACTGTGCGTCGGCCCTCCTCGCGCTCGGGCACAATCACAATCCGGGTGGGTATCCGCCGATCCCCCATCTCTTTGATCTCTTCAAGCTGCATCGTGCGCGAGAGCCGTCCCTTGCGGTCGTAGTAGCGCGCGAGTACGGGCAACTGTTCTGTGCGCTCAAAGACGACTTCCACCCGCTCCCACAAACCCGGCACCCCAGGCTTGGCCGCGAGATCCACCTGCCAGCCGGGCGGCTCCTCGCTGGGGCTGATCCTTGCAATCTCGTAGTCATGGGCGTATGAAGACTCGCGCACCAAGTCGTCGTTGGTCAGGTCGCTACCCATCCACGCGCCCATCATCAGCGCGGGAGGCACGCGGATCGTGCGCGAAATCTTGGGCAGGTAGTTCCACAGGTTGCTGCCGACCCGGAGCGTGGCCGTGCCGGCGTCGCGGGCGGGCGCGTCAATGACGACTAGCGCCTTGTCCTCGCCCTGACTCCAAGAGCGCATCTGCATCGTCCGCACCTTATTGGGGCGCTCGACCTTAATCTCGATCCGCGCCGCCGTACCCGTAGAGCGGTACATCTCATCGAACTGCTCCAAGAGCGCCTGCGCCGCAGGCACGGCGTCTTGCGCCGCACTTGGGGCCGCGCACAGCACCGACAGCACGAGCAAAAAACCGATTCGACCTATCTTCATGTTCGCCTTCTTGTGCAATGGCTAAGTCTGGTAGTTGCCCCTTTATTAAATTATTCCGCCGAAACAGGTCAGCCAAGCGGACCATTTGCGCCCAACCGCAGCGCGAGCCATTATTCAACGGTTTGTCTCAATTTTAACCCAAGGGAATCCCATGATCATCCAACCCAAAGTTCGCGGCTTCATCTGCACTACGGCCCATCCCGATGGCTGCGCCCGCGCCGTCCAAGACCAAATCGATTGGGTCAAACGCCAACCTCCCTTCGACGGCCCTAAGAAAGTCCTCGTCGTCGGCGCTTCGACCGGCTACGGGCTGGCGTCGCGCATTGCCACCTGCTTTGGCGCGGGGGCAGCCACGCTCGGGGTCTTCTTCGAGCGGCCAGCGACCAGCCGCCGCACGGCAACGGCTGGGTGGTACAATAGCGCCGCCTTTCACGCAGCCGCGCGCAACGACGGCTATTACGCCCGCAGCATCAACGGCGATGCTTTCTCCGACGAGATCAAGACCGAGACCATCGCCGCCATCCGCGAGGATCTACAAGAAGTCGATTTGGTCGTTTACAGTTTAGCTTCGCCGCGGCGGACGCATCCGCGCACCGGCGAAAATTTCAGCTCCGTCCTCAAGCCCCTCGGCGGCACCTACACCAACAAGACCGTCAACGTCCAATCCGGCGAGGTTTCCGACATCGCCATCGACCCGGCGAACGAGGAAGAGATCGCCCACACCATCGCGGTTATGGGCGGGGAAGACTGGCAGATGTGGATCGAAGCGCTCGACGAAGCGGGCGTGCTCGCCGACGGCGTGCGCACGATCACTTATACCTATATCGGCCCTGAAGTTACTCACCCGGTCTATCGCGACGGGACCATCGGCCACGCCAAGAATCATCTAGAAAACACGGCCAAGGCCCTCGACGAATATCTGCAAGCGAGAAGCGGCAGTGCCCACATCTCCGTCAACAAGGCCATGGTGACCCAATCGAGCGCCGCCATTCCCGTCGTGCCGCTCTACATCTCGCTGCTGTACAAGGTGATGAAGGAAAAAGGCTGCCACGAAAGCTGCATCGAGCAGATGCACCGGCTCTTCGCCGGCTGCCTCTATGCAGATGCCTCCACCGACGCCGAAGGGCGCATCCGCATCGACGACCGCGAAATGCGCGAAGACGTGCAGCGGGAAGTCGCTGCGCTGTGGGAGCAGGTCAACACTGAAAACCTCAAAGCGCTGTCCGACATCGAAAGCTATCGCTCCGAGTTTCTCGGGCTTTTCGGCTTTGGCTTTGCGGGCGTTGACTACGCGAAAGACGTCGATCCCGAGCGAGGGCTGTCATGAGGAGTCGCCGGATGACGCGCAATCGCGAGATAGAATTGCGCGTTCTATGCGCCGCACCGGTCGCAAGCGCCACCTCGCGTCTGCTCAAACTGGCCCTTTTAGCGTGCGCTTTAATACCCCACTCTTACTAGCGGCCTTGGTCTGGCTGGCGAAGCCCCTGTGGGCACAAGTTGATATCGAAAGCCTACGCCGGGACGATCAAGCGGGTTTTTTCGGTTCCGTGGCGATAGACCTGACGTTGCGGGCCGGCAATGTAGAGTTATTCGAGTGCGGTCCCGAGCTTTCCCTCAGTTACAGCCGCGTCGAAGATACGTTCATTTTTATCGGCTCAGGCGACCTCGGGTGGGAGGGTAAGGAGCGTTTTTCCAATGAAGCGCTGGCACATCTGCGCTATGTCCGCGCCGTGGCCTCGCGGCTGCACGGAGAAGCCTTCGGACAAGTTAATTACGACCGATCCCGACGCTTGGATTTTCGCGGCCTTGTCGGCGGCGGTATCCGCTGGGCCCTCATCGCTCCGGGCGAGTCGTCTTTTTGGCTAGGCTCATCGTTGATGTTTGAGCACGAGCGAAATGAGCTCACACCGGCAGACGACCATGCGGCTCAAACCTCTCTCGTCCGCTGGAGCAACTACTTGTCGGCGGATATTGAGCTCGGTGAAGCAGCTCAGCTAGCGGGAACGGCCTACGTGCAGCCCGCAGTGCGGCAATTCGACGACTATCGCGTTTTATGGGACGTGGTCTTGAAAGTGTCGATTACCGAAGCGCTATCCTCGACTACGTCCGTGGCATTCCAGCGCGATAGCGATCCGCTCAAGGGAGTGGCTGGAAGCGACTTCAGCCTAACAACGGGTTTAGCACTCGATTGGAACTGAGCAACGAAGTAATCCGTGACCCTGTGGAAAAATGGACTACTTACTGACCGGTCAATAGGTCGCCCGACCGCCGCTCACGTCAAAGCACTGGCCCGTGGCAAAGGTCGATTCGTCCG
>JAPPEG010000261.1 GCA_028875345.1 Gemmatimonadota bacterium | reverse complement strand
GCTCGGTCAGCGAGATCGGCCAGGCCGAGGAGTTAGGCGTCGAGATCGTCAAGGTATTCCCGGGCAGCGAAGTCGGTGGTCCGGCCTTTGTCAAATCCGTGCTCGGCCCCTGCCCTTGGACTCGGATCATGCCCACTGGCGGCGTCGATGCCACTCGCGAGAGCCTAGAGGCGTGGTTTACAGCCGGCGTTGCCGCCGTCGGCGCTGGCTCCAAGCTGATTACCAAGGAACTCGTCGCCGCCAAGGACTGGGATGGTTTGGCCGCCAAGGTGCGCCAAAGCGTCGATTGGATTCGGGAAATCCGCGCTGAGATGGCGAGCTAGTCCAGCAGTCATGGCCTTGACGCAAGCGCAAAAAACCCACTTTGAGGAACGGGGCTACCTGCCTTATCACCGAATCCTCTCCGACGGCGAATTACAGGCTCTGCGCCAGCGCAGCGAGGAGATCGCTCGGGGCCAAGCCGACCACGTGCCGCCGCGCTATGTCCAATTGGAAGCCGCCTTCCGCGAGGAAGAGGACGCTGAGGTGGACCGCCTCGATCAGGTGCGCAAAATGACCCACCTGTGCTACTTCGATCCTCTCTTTGAGGCCGTGGCCCGCAAGGCGGAGATCGTCGATGTCATCGAGGATTTGCTTGGTCCCAACATCAAACTCTACTGCGACCAATTGATGATGAAAGCCCGCTATCACGGCACGGTCACTGACTGGCACCAGGATTCCGTGGCGTGGCCGCAGTTTGCTCCGCAAGACCACGTCTCCTGCTGGGTCGCCCTCGACGACGCCACCGTGGAAAACGGCTGCATGACCGTACTGCCGGGCAGCCACAAATGGGGGCCTATCAATTCGGCGCACAAAGCCCGCTTTTTGGAAAATCCCCTGATTCCCGAGCCTGTGCCAGTGGAATTGCCGGCTGGCTCCTGCTTGTTCCACCACGGCCTCAACTTCCACCGCACGGGTGCCAATCCCACCCCCAATCGGCGGCGCGGCCTAGCCCTGCACTATCTCCGCTCGGAGACCATGTACCTCGGCGTTGGAAGCGAGGAACAGCGCCTGATGACCGAGTGCGAAAAGCCGCGCGGCGAATTTCGCTTTATGTTGATCAGGGGACGCGAATTCGACGGGCGGGTGTAGGATCTGCTAATCACAACGATATTCAACGTATTTTTACCATCCCGAGAGAATTTTGTCGTTTTGTCTTTTACAAAAATCAGCGATATTCAACCCCTGTTATTTGGCGGATCGGGAAGCGGCATAGTGATTGCGAGAGGATTGGCTATTGGCTATAGTATAAAACCGATAGAGTAGGATCTGCTCGATCAAAGGAGGGAGATCGAATGATTAGAAAGCCGAGTGGCAGCGCATTGCGAGTGGGCGGATTTATTGTGGCCTGCGGCCTCCTAATGGGGGCGACCGGGGCCTATGCCGCAAGCGGCGAAGAACTGCAATTTATTCTCAATACCTTTTCGTTTCTCGTTTGGGGCGTGCTCATAATGTGGATGTGCGCGGGCTTTACCATGCTCGAAGCCGGGTCGGTGCGCACCAAGAACGCCTCTATGATCTGTCTCAAGAATATCGGACTTTATTCGATTGCCGGGATCACGTACTACTTGGTTGGCTACAACCTCATGTACGTCGATGTGCAGGAAGGCTGGATCGGCACGCTCAAGTTCTTATACGGGCCTTCAGACAATGAGCTCAAGCTGTTGTCCGGTGAGGCCGCGGCCGCGGCAGACGTGACAAAGGCCGGCTATGCCACCATGTCGGACTGGTTTTTTCAGATGGTCTTTGTGGCGACGACCGCTTCTATTGTATCGGGTACGCTGGCCGAGCGGGTGAAGCTGTGGGCGTTTCTTGCTTTTACGGTCGTGTTGACGATAATCATTTATCCCATCGTCGGGGCTTGGACTTGGGGTGGCGGCTGGCTGAGTGCAATGGGGTTTAAGGATTTTGCTGGCTCTACCATAGTGCATTCGACCGGAGGTTGGGCTGCGCTCGCCGGGGCGCTCGTGGTCGGGGCGCGACACGGGAAATTTCGCGCCGACGGCAGCGTCAAGGTCACGGCGCCTTCCAACATCCCCGCCGTGACCTTGGGCGTCTTCATTTTGTGGCTCGGGTGGTTTGGCTTCAACGGCGGCTCGCAGCTCGCGCTGTCGAGCGCGGCCGATGCCGTCGCCATGAGCCATGTGCTCGTGAATACCAACCTTGCGGCAGCAGCCGGCGTCATAGCTGCTCTCATCGTATCGCGGCCGATCTTAGGACGCATTGATCTACTCGGCGTCCTCAACGGCGCGCTCGGCGGCCTCGTCTCCATTACGGCCGGGCCAGATATCGTCGATCACCACTGGTCGCTCGTAATTGGTGCTATAGGCGGCGCGTTGTGCGTCGGCGCGATGAAGTTGTTGGAGGTCGTCAAGCTAGACGATGTTGTAGGTGCGATTCCGGCCCACTTGTTCGCCGGCGTTTGGGGGACCCTAGCGGTCTGCATTGCAGCCGGTGGCAACTTCGGTGTCCAGCTCATCGGGGTGTTGGCGGTGGGCGCGTTTGCGTTTGCGGCTTCGTGGCTCGCGTGGTTTGTTCTAGACAAGACAATGGGGGTGCGGGTGTCGCAAATCGTTGAAGAACTCGGCCAAGATACTGCGGAGCTCGGAATCGAAGCGTATCCTGAGTTTGTGCTCATGCCCGATCAGGATGACGTTGACCAAATTCGGAACAATTCTTAAATCAGATAAAAACGGTGCATACCATTTAGAAAGGCAGGAGATCAAGTGAATACCGAACAGAAGGACGGCGTATTAATCGCCAAACCCGAAGGCCGCATTGATGGGGTCAATGCCCGCGACTTCCACGAAGCCTTAAGCGCGGCGATCGGCGATGACAACAACGCGGTGCTCGTCGATTTGGCGGCCATCAACTACATCAGCAGTGCGGGCCTGCGGACGTTTCTGCTGATTGCCAAAACGCTCCAGCAGCGCAGTGCCCAGTTCGCGCTGTGCTCGCTTTCGGAGCCGATACGGGAAATTTTCGAAATCAGCGGTTTTGACAAGATCATTGCGATCCACGCCTCCGAAGAAGAGGCACTCGCCGCACTGTCGTAGTTAAACTGAAGGGGGCGTCGTCGTCGCGTCTGGATTGGCTTCGGCAGATTGCAGGGCTGACGGCCGCACCGCAGGCAGCTCGATGGTCATCTCGGTAAATTCTCCAGGCTCGGAGTGGACCTTGATGGTACCCCCGTGTTCGCGCACGATGTCGTTGGACAGCGCGAGCCCGAGCCCGGTTCCCTGATCGGTCGGCTTAGTCGTAAAGAATGGGTTGAAGATTTTGTCGACGACATCCGGCGGGATCCCCTTCCCATTGTCGCGGATGCGGACTTCGACTTGATCGGGTGTTCGCTGGGAGCTGATCCAGAGTGTAGGGACGTAGTCGGATGCCGTCTCTGGAGCGTTCCGTTTCTCGTTGGTGGCGTAGCAGGCATTGCTCACCATGTTTAGAAAGACGCGGGCCAAATCCTGCGGGACCACGTCTAACTCCCCTACCTCCTCGTCTAACTCTTCCTTGATGTCGAGCTGAAAATCCGCATTGGTCGCGCGTGCGCTGTGAAAAGCGAGGCGGGCGTGTTCTTCGAGCAGGCCGTTGATATCCGTGGCCCGTGCCTCGCCCGACCCGCGACCCATCTGCAGCATATCGCGGACAATGCGATTGGCGCGGTCGCCGTGTTGGCGGATGCGCCCGAGATTGTCGGTCAAGTCGCCGTTGATCTCGTTGATTAGCTCGCGCTGCTCGCCGTCTAGCTTCTGGCCGTCTTGCTCTAGTACCTCTTGTAGCTCTTCTAACAGTTCCTCCGAAACCTCCGCGAAGTTCTTGACGAAGTTCAAGGGATTCTGGATTTCGTGCGCCACGCCCGCGGTGAGTTCGCCTAGTGCAGCCAGTTTTTCGCGCATGACGATCTGATCCTGCGCTAGCTGCAGATCTGCGAGCACTTTTTCGAGCGTGGCATTTTTCTCTTCCAAATCGGCAGCTAGCTTTTCCACCAAGTTGAGCCGCTGGGCCTCCAACGAGTTATGGCGGAAAATTTCGAGGGCCGCGGCCATGTCGGCGACCTCGTCGCGCCCGGGCATCTCGATTTTTGTCTCTAGGTCACCTCCCGCCATGAGGCGCATTCGGTTCGACAAAAATTCGAGGCGGCGCAGTAGCACCCGGCCGACGAGCAGCCAAGCGATCAGGATCGCTCCAATGATGCCGATCGCGTTAATAGCGAGCAGGAGCTTGCGACCGGTGAAGATGGCTTGGGTGGAGGTTTGCGTGGCTTCCTGCGCGCTCCCGCGGGCCGTATTCACTAGGCCTTCGACCTCGGCTACTAGTTCAATGGACAAATCGCGATTGCGATCGAGCAGTGTTCGTTGCTGTTCGACAATCTGGAGCTCCGAGGCGCGTAGAGCAAAGATCTTCTCGTCCCCGCGGCCCAAGTCGAACAGGCGATTAAAGGTCGGGGCTAGCTCGCTGTGCAAGTAAGCGTACTCGATGCGGAAGCCAACTTTGGGCATCTGGTGGTCAAGCGTGCTGGGCGAGGGGCCTGCGCCGAGCGCGGCGAGTTTCCGCTCGATGCCGCCGACTGTGGAGTCGAAGCGCTCCTGTAAAGGCTCTAGTAGACGCGCGTCCGACAAGTTGAAGGCACTGGCCAGCAGCCGCGTGGCCGTGGTGGTCCCTTCCTGCAACTCGGTTAGATCGCGATAGAGAGAAAGTTCGGCCTCTGAAAGGTGCTGGGCGCGGGGTGCGGGCGGTTCGCCGAGAGTGCGGTAGCCGGTCATTGCGTAGAATAGTTGATCGTCGATAGCCGGAATCAAGATGACGATCAGTTTGTTTTGCAGTGCTTCTAGGTCGTTGTACAATGCGCGGCTGCGCGCGTTGAGTTCAAAGCGCTTGGACACCGAAGCCTCAATCGCGTTGATGTTGGCGATGAGAGTGTCGCCGTGGGCGCGAATCCGCGTGAAGCGTTCCTCGGCTGCGCCCTGCTGGGTCAGGGCCGCCAATTGCTTTTTAAAGTCAGCCCGCTCGGTGGCGACTTTGGCGGCGACCTCGGCAAAGGCCATCGGCGTCTCGGCCGCCACCAAGCGCGGGGCTGCCGCGGCGAGGGTGCCGCTTTGCTGGGCGACCGCAAAAGCGGTGGCGATTTCTGGGACGGCCCGCTCGTTTACCTGCCTTTGGGCATCGCCGACTTGGTCGAAGGAAAACCAAGCCACCAAACTCGCGACCATGGTGAGGGCCACGGCCGTGCCGATGCCCATGTACAGATGAAAGGCGATGCGGTGACGAGCTGCGAGCAGGCTTTTCAGTAAGGAGATCATGGCTTCGTCGCGCCCTTCAAGGAGCGGATGGGGCGATATTGGCCGTCGCTGTCGAGCACGGTGAGGAAGACCGCGTCCGAACCCTGATTATCGCTGTCCCCATAGCGAAGCTCGAACCCCTCTAGGTCGATGACATCGGCGCGGCGTAAGTTGCCTAATAGGCAGGCGCGGCTGACTGCCCGGCCGCAGCCAGTGAGAGCGGCGATGGCCAAGCGGCCGGCTAGGTAGCCCTCGAACGAGACAAAGCTAGGCTCTGCTCTTGGGGCGTGGGCTGTGAGGGCACGGCGGTACGAGCCGACGATGGCTGGCTCGGTGGCCGTTGGGAAGGGCACGACCTGCGAGACTAAAACTCCAGTGCCAGTAGGGCCGAGTTCCCGCGCTAGTGCTTTACTGCCCACAAATGAGATGGTGGCAAAGATCGGGGTAAAATTTGTCTCATGCGCCCAGGCGATTAGGCTTGCGACCGGCTGGTAGGTCCCGACCAAAATCACGGCTTGGGGCTGGCCGCTGCGCAGGTCGAGCAGAGCGGTTTTTACCGCCTTGGTATTGCGCGGATACACGCCGACCGCTACGAGCGATAGCTCGCGGCGCACTAGGGCGCCGCGCACCCCGCGAAATCCCTCCCGGCCGAAGGAGTCGTCTTGGTACATTATGGCAATGCGTTCAATGCCCAAATCGTCGGTCAGTCGAGCGACGATTTCCTCGGTTTCCTGATAGTAGGAGGCGCGCAGGTTGACCACGCCGCGCCACTTGGGATCGCGGAGGAAACTACTGCCCGTGAAAGGAGCGATGTAGGGGACGCCGGCGTCCTCGGCAATGGGGACGGCTGCGCGCGAGGTTGGGGTGCCGACGGCGCCGATCAGCGCGAAAACCTGCTCGCCTTCGATCAACTGGCGGGTGTTGTCGATGGCGGCTTCCGGCTCGTACCCATCGTCGAGCGACACCAATTCGAGCCGGCGTCCGTGGACCCCGCCCTGCTCATTCACCTCGCGGAAGGCCGCCTGCATCCCGAGCCGCATGTTGCGGCCCAACTCTTGGGCTGACCCGCTAAAGGCGGCGGATTGGCCAAAGAGGATACTCCGGTCAGAGACACCGGGCTGTTCCTCACCAAGCGCAGCACTCGCAACCAGCAGCGCGACCGCGCATCGAGCAAGCGTGCTACTCAACTATCCCTCCGCTTGACCAAGGTCAGGCAGTTTTTGTCTTGCTGTCGCTGGTAGTGGACCTCGTCCATCATGGTGCGCACGAGGTAGATGCCCAGCCCGCCCACGGTGCGGTCTTCGACCTCGGCGTTCAAGTCCGGCTCTGGAGCGTCGACGAGCGGATTGAAGGCGTGGCCGTCGTCCTCGATCTCGATCGTGATCGTCTCGTCCTCTGAGGAAATGACGATCTTGATTTCGTGGGCTTTGTCGTCGTCGTGCCCGTAGTTGACGATGTTGACCCCCAATTCCTCGACGGCCAGCCCGATCTGAAAGGTGACGTCTGGGGACCAGTTTTCTTCCTCTGCAAGTGCCTCAATAGCGGCGTTGACCTTGTGCAGTTCGTCTAGTTCAGTCGCTATGAGCAGCGATTTCTGAGCGCTCATTGGTCTGTCTCGCTGCGGCGAAGCGTCAGGCAGGTGACATCGTCAAATTGAGGGGCATCGCCGGCAAAGGCCTCGACCGCCGCAAAAACCGCCTCGTTGGTAGCGTGGGCGTCCATAGGTGTCCCGTTGGTGAAAATCTCGCACAGGCGCTCTAGCTCGAACTGGTCGCCTTGGTCGTTTTCGGCCTCGGTGACACCGTCGGTGTACAAGACGACGCGGTCGCCGGGTTGCAGGAATATCGAGCTTTCCTCGTAGGCGAAATCTGGTACCACGCCGAGCGCTATTCCACCGGTCGGCGGAATCACGGTCGAGCTACCGTCGGTGTGGACCACGAGCGGGGTATTGTGCCCGCCATTGGCATAGGCGAACTCGCCGGTTTCTGGGTCGAAGGTCGCGTAAAAGACAGTCACGAACATGGCGGCGTCGTTTTCTTCTTGCAGCAGTTGATTTACTTCGCTCAGCACCTTGCCCGGCGAATCGAGGCCAATGGCCGAGCCCTTCAGCAGGGTGCGGCTCGACATCATAAACAGGGCTGCTGGCACGCCTTTGTCCGAGACATCGGCGACGACGAGGCCGATGCGGCCGTCTTCGAGGGACAACACGTCGAAGAAATCGCCACCGACGTCGCGCGCGGGCTTCATGCTGCCGAAGATTTCAAAGCCCGACCCGGTGGGAAAACTGGTGGGCAAGATGGACTGCTGCATCTTGTTGGCCACGCTGAGTTCGTTTTGCAGGGCGACTAGTTTGTCGCGCGACTCCAGCGCCTCGCGCCACAGCTCTAGATGGCGCAAGGTCCGCTGGATGGTCACCTTCATGTCCTCGAAGTCGATGGGCTTGGTGATGAAGTCAAACGCGCCCCGGTTCATGGCCGTGCGGATGTTCTTCATGTCGCCGTACGCCGAGACGATGACCGAGCGGATGTTGGGATCTACCTTGGGGATTTGCTCTAGCAAGGTAAGCCCGTCCATTCGGGGCATGTTGATATCCGAGAGCACCATGTCGATGTCTTGCTCTTCGTTTAGCACTTCTAGGGCTTCAACGCCGTTTTGGGCAAACATAAAGCTGTACTGGCCCGAGCGAATTTCGCGGCGCATGCGCTGCCTTACTAGGTGCTCTAAATCTGGCTCGTCATCGACGACGAGGATCTTAGGTCGTAGTATTGCCATTTCTCTTTCCCCAAGTTTGGGTTAGCCCAACGCGGCTGTCAAACGGTTAATTGCCCGGCTCCACCACTACCTTCATAGCCTCTTCGCCGCCGGTAATGTCGAGGCCCTCGCGGATGTCGGACAGCGGTAGCCGATGCGTGATAAAGCGATCCAAGGGCGCGACTGTGCTACGCAAGAAAGATAGCGCGGTCTTGAACTGCATGGAAGGATACGCCCACATGCCGCGGATGTCCAAATCTTTAAAACAGACGATGTGCGGGCGGATCTCCACGCCCCCTGGATCGGTGAAGTGCCCGACCTCTACGACGATGCCTCCCCGGCGCACTAAGTCGAGCGATTCCTTGAAGGCTACGGGCGCGCCGGCTGTTTCAATGACGATATCGGCTCCCACGCCTGCGGTCATGTCTTGGAGGGCTAGCTGCCGTTGCTCAGGGCCACCTTCTCCCATCGCAAGCACTTGATGAGCGCCCATGGCGCGGGCGAGTTCCAACCGGGTCGCGCTCAGGTCGCCAGCGATAATCAAGTCAGTGCCAATGTGGCTCAGCACTGCCACCACGAGTTGGCCGATGGGGCCAGCTCCGAGGACCAGCACGGATTTGTCGAGGCCCAATCCTTCGCCAATGTGCGGGATGCCCGGGCCCAAGGCGCGCTCTACAGCGCGGGTGGCCACGGCGGCTGGCTCGGTGAGCACAGCTCGTTCCGAGGACAGGTCGTCGGGGATCTTGAAGAGCCACGAATGGCCCGTCAAATGCAGATATTCGGCAAAGCCGCCGCGCGGCATGGGCGCGAGATCGGCGGACACAAATCCGTACACAAAGCGGTTGGAGCACAGGGTGGGCCGCTGGGGCATGTGCAGGCAGTAGTAGCACCGCCCACAGGCCCGCGACGAGGGCGTCGTCGTCACGCGGTCACCCACCGCGACTGGGCCGCCCACTATGGCCAGGCTATCGGCTGCGGCCGGACCCATCTCCTCGACGATGCCCACTAATTCGTGGCCGGGTATCACGGGAAACGGCAGGGCCATGTGGCCGGCGAACATGTGCTTGTCGCTGCCGCAGATGCCGGTGCGTTCGATCTTCAATAGGACTTCGTCGTCTCCGATCTGGGGTTTGGGATACGAGCGCACGGCGATCTGGCCTGGGCCGGTCATGATCACTGCCTGTATCTGACTCATGCTTTTCTTCTCCTGTACAATTCTAATAGCCAATGCTGCGCATGTACTGGCGGTTGATTTGCATCTTCTCGGTTTCGGGCCGCTCGGCTTCTCCGGGGCAAACCGTGACCCAGCCGGCGTATCCGGCCTCCTGCAACGCCGCCATAAATGCTGGGTAGTCGCACATGGGGCCTTCGCCCAGCTCCACGGTCTGTCCGTCCTTGAAATCGTGCAGATGCACATACGCGATTCGCGCGGCAAAGTCGCGCACAGCTTGGACCGGGTCGTAGCCCCAATGCACGGCATGAGACATGTCCATACAGAGGCGGCACGCGTCTAGGCGACCCATGAAGCGCTTCCACTCATCGGCACTATCGACGAGGTGATTGATATGCGGATGAAATGTAACCACAACGCCCAAGTTCGCGCCGTACGCGGCTAGGTCCTCGTACGCAGCCGCCATCTGGTCCAATTCCGCGTCCGTACCGTTCCGACCGTCTCGCCCCGGCCCTTTGGTCATAAAGGTCTCGATCCCGAGCTCGGCGGCAAACTCGATGCGCCGCTTGTTGATCTGTTGGCTCGGCCCGTCGAGGTCCAGCGCGACATTTGGCCCGCATACGGCGGCCACTTCCACGCCAGAGGCCTCGCAGAGCCGACGCACGCGCTGCGGCGTGCCCAACCAGTCGAGCGGTTGCCGCGCCTCCCAGCCATCCCAGCCAAACGCTCGCAGAGTTTCTAGCTCTTGCGCTAGGTCGGGTGCCCGCCAGAACAGGCCGCTGTACGCCAATTTGTAGCTCATTTCCTACGCCTGCCTACAAAGGTTTCAATGTACCCAACCGCCGAGGTTGGGGCAAATAAAGGAGGGGTCACTTCCACTCAAACACCACGCCCAACGCTTCTTGTGGATTGTCGGCGAGCATGTCGTAGGTGGTTTGGCAATCGGCGGGATTGGCGACGTGGGTGATCAGATCTTCGATGGGCAACTTGCCCGCGGCCATCAAACGCAAGACCAGATCGCGGTCTCTGGTTTTGTTCCACGGATAATAGATGTGGTCATCGTCCGGCGTCTTGGGCTGATGTGCGCCTAAGATCGCGATTTCGCGCTGGTGCACCTCGGGCAGAAAGCTCACTTCGACGGTGCCGCGCGGAGACCCCAGCGCGACTAGGCGGCCCCCCAGTCGCGGTAGGGTCAGGGCCATGGGATAGACGGCGGGGATGCCGGTTGCTTCGATGACTACATCGGCACCATCGCCCACGCAATGCTGATGCACGATTTTGGCGACATCTCCTGCGGTGTTGGGATTGATGCAAACATCCGCGCCCCGGTCTTTGGCTTTGCCCAAGCGGAAATCGTCCAGATCGATTGCAATGACCGGGAGTGCACCGGCCAACCGCGCGAAGGTCGCGGCCAATTGGCCGACAATGCCCATGCCGGTGATGGCAACAACCTCGCCCAATTCGGGGCGGCCAACCCGATGTCCGTGCAGGGCAATGGCACCCATGACCATGAATGCCGCGGATTGGGGCGAGACATCGGCAGGTGCTTTGCGGAAACTGCCGGTCAGGACTGCGTGGCTTGCGTGATTGCCTTGACCAGCAATGTGGTCGCCGGGTTGTATCCCCTGCACATCTTTGCCGACTTCGAGCACTACGCCTGTGTTGCAGTAGCCGGTAGAGCGCGGAAATGTTATCGCACTCGCCGGTTCTCCGCCGTGTGCGTAGCCGTAGATTTCTGTGCCGACGCTTACGGCGGTGTAGTCGTTTTGCACCAAAATGCCGTGGTCGGGCACGCGCGGCAGCTCAAATTCCGCCAATTCGATCCGCCGGATGTCTGTGCAAATTAATCGTTGTGCTTTCACGGTCGTCTCCTCTGCAAATTCTGCCCTGTCTCTGAAGCAGCACCGCCTCTCATCGGCGGCACACCTACGGCGACTAAAAAATAACTTGCCAAGGGCCTGTCACCCAAACTATATCCTCATCCACCAGCTATCACTTAGATTCCTTCCAGCAAGATGCTGACCTAAACACCGCTGGAACGTCCGCAGCTTGGGGACGTCCCAATGGTGAGTCCATTCTGGCTGGGAATCGGGCCTTGTTGCCACCCTTAGAGTGTAGGAGAACCAACAGTGCTCAACCAAGAGTCCACCCTTGCTGGGAATCGGGCCTTGTTGCCACTGCTGATTGTCCTCATTGCCACGGCGGCCTCCGGCCATCCCGCGCCCATCTTTGCGCCCGCTGATGCGCCCGATAGCCTCAATGTGGAACGCGTCGGCGAAATCGCACTCATCAGCCCTCCCCAAGGCGAAGACGCTCACCTCTTCCCCGACGGCACTGACCTCTATCTCGCGGGCGACCACGCGCTGATGGGCGACTTTCGCGGCATCGTCC
>JAPPEG010000164.1 GCA_028875345.1 Gemmatimonadota bacterium | reverse complement strand
CAAATAAACCTAAATCAGGGCTGTACCTCAACTTAGATCACTGTCGTGTACTTAGTATTTGGCATATGTCTATTTGCCTATCGAGTAGTGAGCTTCAGGCGGTCTGAAAGATCGAAAAGAGATTCTCTTTGATTTTAGAGAAGGGACTCGTCGCGGATTTTCAGGCGGAAAGTAGGTCTTACTAACTCTGCACGACTAAAGCAGCGACCTGTTCAGCTAGTCGGATCGCTTCTTTGGCCGTTTCTACATCAGGGTCTTCTGATCCCTCCATCGGATAGCGCACCGTCGTCCCATACTCGCCCAAAATTTCGGCAGCCGACATCAGTGTCTCAAAGGCTGGTTCGCGTGCCATGCATAGCTGTGTGAGGTAAACGAGATCATGTACAAAGCGGAAAGGGACTGAGTGAGCGATCAGATAGCCCTTTAGATATTTCTCGGCGCATTGCTGGGCATGATAGCAGGCCATCCCCGGCAGGGGCTTTTCTGGCCCCAATGCCCGACGGGCCATATCCAGATCTTGATCGGCCTTCTCGAACCAGTCTCGTTCAGGCGACACGTCGCTCATACAGCACTTTCCCCTCTTCCAACACCTTGTTAATCAAGGAATACGGGTCATCGCGCTGCTCGGCGAGGACTTCTGGAGAGCGGATAACCACATCAACGGGCAGGACGAAACGCTCGGCAATCGCCCGACGAATAGGATTGCCGTGCTGTGGCCGTCCTGCGTCTGTACGGAGCACGACCAGCAGATCCACATCGCTGTGTGCTCCAACCTCTCCGCGAGCATGGCTGCCAAAAAGAATGATCTGTTCAGGATCAAAGCGTTCAACAATCAGTTGCGCTATAGCTTGGATCGTAGCGCTGTCGATATGGGCTTCAATGGCATTCATAAGCGTCCCTTGCCATAGGCATATTCCGTTTGATTACGGTTCCCTACTCAGACGGCTTCTTGAGGATACGTTTGGGCGGGAAAGACACAACGGGGTGACCACAGGTCTTCTCCTTCTTGCGAAGGTCTTCGCAGATTGCGTGTAAGTTAAACTGGAACTTGGCCGCGTGGGCATCTCTTATCTTTCTAATTTCTTCGACAATAGGATCCTTCATTCTGCTTCTCCAATTAGCTCTTCAGGCGAGCAAATGACGGGACACTGGTAGTCATGCTGCTCGACTATATAGACCCTCGCTTTCATAGCTCAATATATATGGTCGCCTGATCAGAGGAACAAGTCAAACTCAAGGCGCAGGAGAGAGCGTTGCTTGCCGGAGGGGCAGAAGCTGTTTTAACCTTGTTCATCTCGGGTGTATCGTTATCTTGCTCATAGCTATGAGATAGTTGCTAGAGGTAGGTGAGCACCTATCGCCATCGACGCGAGGTCCATATTATGGTAGAAACGAGACACAATGCTATTGAACTCGGAAAAGTCGTTTCTCGGGACCCAGAGGTACACAGCGGCGATCTGGTATTCGCTGGCACGCGGGTTCCAGTTGACACACTTGTGGACTACCTCAAGGCTGATCATTCAATTGAAGAGTTTTTGATTGATTTCCCTAGCGTCGAACGCCGCTGGCAGATCGAATCGTACCTCGACCTTTTGCCCGATGGACTGGATCGCTTGAGGGCACAGGGTGAGAGTACTTCTTGACGAGGATGTCCCAACTCACTCAGGCTTTATTTTTCCTGAATAATTGTTCGCCAGTCCGACCTATCTCTCGCGTAGGTTGGGTGCGGCTCTAAGTCAGACAACGCTGGTTTTTTCTAGCAACTGCTGCCGCACGTCCTTCCCATCGACCGTTTGCTCTGCGACGACGAACAGGCCCTTGCCGTTGCTTTTCCGTTCCCAAAGAGCACCAATGGTCCGCTTTTCGTTGGTATCGGACGTTTCGGCGATATGTGCGCCTTTGTATTCGACGACGAGGAGGCGACCGTCGTTTAGCAAAGCGACGAAGTCTGGATAGAATTTGTCTGTTGCGGTGGGTAGCGAAAACGAGTTGGGATGGCGCGCTACGTTGCGAATCCAGTACTTCACTGCCGTCAGACTGTCGATGACCTGAGCGCATTGCATTTCCTCGCCGTCGTCCGCGCCGTCAAAGGCGGGAACGCGATCCGGGCCTAAAAAGTGCTTGCTTGGTTTCCAGCGCCCGCGATAGCGCCGTTGATCCCAGTACATGTTGTCTGTGAATGTAAAAGCCTCGTCAAACGAGACTACTATGTTGGCCTCGGTCTCAAAGAGGTACTGCTGATAGACGCTGCTTCGTTGCTTTTGGCGAATGGCCGCGATCTTGTTCTCGATTTTCTTGGCGAGTAGGAATTTGCAACGCATTAGCGCGGCGATGGTCATGCCGCGTGTGTTGAGCAGGTGATCGACCAGTTGGCGCAGCCATTTGAGTAGTTCGCTCTGGTGAATGTCCATCTGGCGCACCTGTCGGTCGAGCCATAGGACGAGCGCTTCGGCGGTCCAGCCTTCGACGGCAATGTCCAGCGCCAATTGCTCTTCTTCGCTGGCGAACTGGTAGGTGACGCGATTGCCGTCAAGGTCTATTGCAAAGCTGCGCGCCGTCTCGTGGATAGTGAACTCCTTTTCGTCCATTTTCGGCGAATAATCGAGTAGCGACCAGTCGTGGTATTCCATGAACACGTCCGTATCGGCGAATTCTAACGTGCCTTGGATTTCCGCCATGAGGCGTGGGACGTTGAATGGCTGCCCTTGTTCGGCGGGGGAGATGTGCTCCTTGACTGCGGCGCGGTGTTGGGCAACAGCCGTGGTGAACCCTTTTTGTTCCTGCTCGGGCAATGTCTCCAAAATCGCCTGCTCGCGATCTTGATTGATCCAGCCAGTAATCGCGATTTCGACTTGCCCTTCAGCAGTTTCGCGCACTAGCAACCCCTCGTGCTCTGCATCCTTGAGTTCGGACAGGATTTCTGGGGTTGCCGGGGTCGTATAGCTGAATACAGGCTCTGGCTTTTCCTGCGGACCGAATAAGTCTCTCTGGAAGTCGAGCGTGCGCTGCACCGGCTCGATGTTGTCGAGGGCTTCGTCTTCCTCAAAGCCCATGTCCACCAATTTGTCGGCCAAGGCACGCGCCGCCTCGCCAAAAGACGGCTCGGACAGGAAGGCGTAGGCTTTGTTGAGGGCGATCTCTTGGCGTTGCTTGGCGTAGGGCATCCGCAGTACGCGGCCAAGTAATTGCTCCACGTCCGTCGCGCTCTGGATGCGCGATACGGAGCAGAAAATGTAAGCGAAGGAGCAGTCCCATCCTTCTTTGAGTGCTTCGACTGTAATGACGTATTCGATGGGGCAGGTGCGGTCGAACAAGTCGATGCCGTCGAGTTCGCGCTGGTCGCCGGTGGCGATGGCGATTTTGCTTTCCGGGATTTGCTCAATGTCTATCAGGTGCTCTTTCAGGGCTGCGACCGTTACCTCTTGGTTTCTCGGCTGCGCTTGGAATAAGACGATGGGACGGATGTAGTCGGCATCGTCTTGGGCCGTCTCTGCAAGCGAAGCACAAGTGGCAATGGCCCCGTTCACCGCGTTTTGCCAAGTGTCGTGCTCGGCAAGCATGATGGGCAGTTTGATCATTTCTTCGCGCTTGAGTTCTTGGGCGGTGACGCTGTACAGGATGTTTGACTTGCGCTGTGGGGTTGCCGTGAATTCGACGATGGCGCAGGGGCTGACTCGCGCCTGCATTTCCCGCGTCAGGCCGGTGACGGCGTTGTGCGCCTCATCGACGATCATCAACGGACGGTGGATATGCATCAGGTTGGCGAAGGAGAATTTGACGGTGCCGTTGTCCAGTTTTTCCAAGCCCGGCGCAGTATCCCGGACGCCGGAGAAGTGCGATTCCATTTCTTCGTTGTGGGCGTACACTTTGCGCCCTTCGGTGTTTGACACGCGCAGGGTTTGAATGGTCCCGACCACAATACAGCAGTGGTCGCGCAGGTCGTGCGGGCGGATATGGGTGAAGTCGGTGATGTCGAATACGCGCACGCGGCCGTCGAAAGCGTCGTCCAGTGCTTGCCGATAAGCGTGACGAGTGCTTTTCAGGGCTTCGACTGTCTGTCGGCGGATGGTATTGGTCGGCACTAGCCAGAGTACCAGTGGATAGTCCTTTTCGATCCAGGCATTGCGGGCGATAGAGACGGCGTGGGCAGCGAGGATTGTTTTGCCGCCGCCGGTGGGTAGGCGCAGGCAGACGTAGGGAACGTCTGGCAATTCTTTTAGAGGTGCGTAAGATTCGGCATAGCCTCTAAGCCGTGCGGCCTGCTCAGGCTCTTGGGTTATGGCTTCGTAGGCGTTTTTGGATCCGGCGATACGTGCTTCCTCAAAGAAGCGGCGCAGGACGGAGAGGGTGTCGGCTTGATATTGTTTTAGCTGCATGGATCAGGTTCGCTAGTCTCCTCTATGACGCTTCGGCAGGGAAGATCGATCTCACCGTGCACGTGGGCGAGCACTTCTCTCAGTGCCGTCTCGATTTCTCGACCCAATGGGGTTCGTTCCGTTGTCATTTGGTTCGCTCCTTTTCTTGAATACCCGTGCAAAGGGCTTGAGTCCGACGTCAGATGTGTGCTTTGATATCGTAGGGCGTCTGTTTGAAGACGATGTTTTGCTGAGCGAGCGTCGCTGGTGTCAATCGGGACTGTTCACCGTAGATCGTGAGCGGCCCAGCGAAATTGGTATCCTTGTGTGCAATTTCCTGCCGAATCACAGCGAGGGTTGCACGGGTCAAGACGTTGCCTTTGTCGCCGAGGATGCCGTTGTACAGCAGGGCATAAGCGCGGCCGTCGTGCAGGCCGAGGAAGGGGGAAGCGGTGTGGCCGCGCCACGGATGTCCGGTTTCGCTGAAATAGACGTGGGCGGCGAGCACGGAAAAGCTAATATCAGAGCGGATATGCCCTTCCTCGTCGAATACGGGTGGGCCGAGGCGGTAGAAGCGGAAGCCGCCGCCGCCTTGCCAGCCGACACTTTTGGAGATGCCGCCTTGTTCGCCGTCAATCACTTTGTTCAGGCGGGGGACGCAATGGCTGACGGCGTGTTCGCCCATTTCAATGCCGATGTAGCGGCGGCCCATCTTGTGCGCTACGGCAGCAGTGGTGCCGGAGCCGAGGAAGGAGTCGAGGACGAGGTCGCCGGGGTTGGTGGCGATGTGGAGGATGCGTTGAATGAGACGTTCGGGTTTTGGTGTGTCGAAGGCATTAGATGCTCCAAACAGAGCATTTACTTCTTTTTTAGCTTCCTGGTTATGACCGACTTCCCGGTTGGTCCACCAACTCCAAGATTTTACTCCTTCTGCCTCCGATAGATAGTTTTTTACGCGCGGTCGCGATTTGCCATCTTTCCCAAACCATATCCGCCCTTGATTACACAACTGCCTAAAGGTCTCTTCAACATTAGCCCAGCATCGGCCCTCTGGTGGAGAGTAACGAACGCCAGCCGGAGTTACGATTTCATACATCTGATTTGGCCGATAGCCTTGGGCAGTGAAATCCGTAGAAACCCACGGGCCGCGCAAGTCTTCATCAGGGTTCTTGTATGAACTGCGTTGCTCCTCTGTTAGTGGCAGATTGTTTAAGCTGTTTCTTGTCGTCTGACTACCATAAACGAAGATATGGTCATGTGCATCACCCATATTTATCCGTCCATCAGGAGATGTTCGCTTTTGCCAAAGGCAATTTACAATGAAATTTTTTCGACCATAGATTTCGTCTGCAATGATCTTGAGATAGTGACTCTCTTCGTCATCAATATTGATCCAAATTGATCCTTCATCCGCTAGGAACTCTCTCAATATTTCGAGGCGCGGCCACATCACCGCCAGCCACTTGCTGTGTTCGAGATTGTCGTCGTAGTGCTCGAAGGCCGAGCGCGTGTTATACGGCGGGTCGATGTAGATGCACTTCACTTGGCCGGCGTAGAACGGTAGTAGTGCCTTGAGTGCTTCCAGATTGTCGCCTTGGATGAGCATGTTGCCGGCGTCTGGGTCGCCGGTGGAGAGGTCAGGGGCTTCTTCGAGGAGACGATAGGGGACGCGGGCGGCGTCGTGGATGTCGGCGTCGCGTGTGAGCCAGTGCAGGATCGGCATCAGCTATCGTCTCCCGGGACTTCTGACATGGCTTTTTTGTATTCGGCGATCCATTGTTCAGCTTCTTCTTCAGTGTAGGAGCCGGTGATAGCGCCGCTGTCTTCCGGCAGTTCCTTGCTTTCTGGCTTGCCGATATGCGGTTCCAATTTCTCGCACAACTCTTTTGCTTTTTCTTCATCAGGCAAGTCTTTGACGAGAGAGTCCACATCTTCCTGACTTAGCCCCCCTGCGAAAACTGCCCCCCGCAGCTTAGTTTCTTTGTCAATTGACTGTCGAATTCGATCTGCAAATGTGGCAGGGGCTCGCATATCACTAGCCCCTTGCAGATGTGCAAACGAAAGATCGGCCCCTTGTAGGTGTATAATGCCAAATCTAGCCCCTTGCAAACTCGCACTGTAAAGCCTAGCCCCTTGCAGATGTGCTCCAAAAAACTCAGCCCCTTGCATACACGCCCTGAAAAGCTGAGCCCCTTGTAAGTGTGCTTTAATAAAATCAGCCGCTTGCAGGTGTGCTATCTCAAGATTCGCCCCTTGCAGATACGCATCCCGAAAATTCGCATCTTGCAGGTGTGCCCTAAAAAAAATAGTCCCTTGCAGATGTGCTTTGGCTAGAATTGCCTTTTCTAAATGCGCTTCTCTGATATCTGCACCGTTTAGCCAGCTTTCCTGCAAGTTGATATGGCAACCTTTGAAAGCCTCGTGCTTCTGCACGAAAAGCAACGTCAACAGGCTTTGGATTTCTTCCGAGGGTTTCGACTTGTGTTTTTCCCGATACTTATCTTCACTCGTCGTCTGGCGGATATGGGCACAGAGAATATCGAGTACCGTCTGTCGCAACTCTTTGTTGTCTTCCGCCAAATGGAAGAGTTCGTAGGCCCCGCCTAGGCGCACGGAGTCCGATTCATGCCCTAGGTGTTCAATGGCGTTTTTCAGGCGATCCTGCCGCTGCCCCTGCTCGGTTTTCGATACAGCATCAGCCTGCGCTTTCGCGGCGTCGGCCTGCGCCTCTGCGGTCTGCTCCATCGCCTTGGCGCGCTTGTAGGACATCAGGGCTTGCAGGGCGACCAAGATGCCGCCCATGCCGATGCCTAGGAATTTCAGAGTTTCGTATTTTGGTTCCCCTTTTTCAGCTACCCCTAAAAAATTGAAAATCCACTCGGGATTTTCGGGGAACAGGACGATCGCAAAAACTACCACCAAGACGGCGAGCAGGACGATGAGAGCAGCCTGAAAGATCAAAAAAAGGTTTTTGCTGATTTTAGAAAAAAGTTTCATCGCGCTGCTCGGCGAGGACTTCTGGAGAGCGGATAACTACATCGACGGGGGGGGACGAACGCTCGGCAATCGCCCAACGAATCGGATTGGCCGTCCGATGCCATGCCGTTGTTAGAGAATTGGTTGGACTGGAGGAGAGAGAACAACCCTGCCGCTTTTTTCTTGTTTCTGCCTTGCATCTTCTATAATGCGATCAAGGTCGAAATCCATAGATTTTGCCAAGGCTTCTTTAATCCTTCTTGTCTCTTGGATAATTTTATCCGTGGTTTCTTTTTCGTTCATTGGTTTCATCATAATCAATCTCCAAGCAGTTCTTCGGGTGTACAGAGGATCGGTAATTCATAGCCACAACCTGACACGATTGCGCGGAGTTCCTTCATAATTGCCGCATTGGCAATGTGTCGGCAATTCCAAGTCAACAGAATATCTATTCCGTGAACCGATGAGACGGCAATATGGATGGCGTCACGTGCTGCTCCTTGCGGCAGCAGTCCTGAATCCATAATAGCCTTTGCAATGTCGTTGACGGCGTTAGTCAGATCAAGAAGTGGAAGATCGTTCAGGAAAGATAAGCGTCTCTGTGCAGCGTCAGTATCTCCCGCAGCCACTTCGTCTAGAACAATCTCCGAAATGCAGAGATCGTAATTTTGACGCACGTCGTTCCACCAAGTATGAGTTATTTGTTGCCTAGCTGCCTGAAGTAGGTCACGACTTGGCTGTGAAGCTAGGTAGCTGGGAATCGTCGTTTCGATATAGACTCGTTTGACTGTAAGAGTGCGTTTCATAATAGGCTTTGCTGTTGTGATTCGCCGATGCGTTCATAAGCGTAATTCTCCAGAGCCTCTTTTGCCATTTCAAGTTCGGTTGTTCGCGTCATAGCATTCTTCTTAGTGCTCTCCTTTGCAAAGATAGACATATTCCCTCAATGGTGAAAAAGCCGCACCCCCGAATTGATCATCAACATTCCGTATTCATCTGCCGCCTCAATTACCAGATCATCCCGCGTTGACCCACCGGCTTGGACTAAGTACTCCACGCCTGAACGCTGCGCCCGGTCAATGTTGTCGCGGAAGGGGAAGAAGGCGTCTGAACTCAGTGCCACGCCCTTGAGATGGTCCAGCCATTCCCGCTTCTCCTCGGCGCTGAGCCGTTCTGGAACCTCGCGGAAGTTGGCTTCCCAAGCCCGGAGTTCGGCCGGAGTGACGTCGTCTTGCAGATAGATGTCGATGGCATTGATTTTTTCCGGGCGCTTGAGGCCCTTGGCGAATTTCATGCCCAAGACTTTGGGGTGCAGGCGCAGATACCAGTTGTCGGCCTTGGCGCAGGCCAAGCGCACGCAGTGGACGCGCGACTGCTGGCCGGCACCAGTGCCGATGACTTGGCCGTCGTGGGCTAGGCACACTGAGTTGGATTGGGTGTACTTGAGGGCGATGGTCGCCACCGTCAGGTCGCGGCGGGCACTGGCCATCAAGTCCTTGCGGGCCGTGACGATGTTGTGGAAAAAGGCGTCGTCGGGGATAAAGTCATTGCGCTGCTGCGCGAGTTGGACGCCGAATATCTCGCGTTGCTCGGTCGCGGCAGGCGCGTAATCCGGGTCGATTTGCAGGATGCGGTACTGGCCGCCCTTTTTCTTTTTTAAAATCTCTAAAGCCTCTGGCTCGTAGCCAGGGGCGATGATCCCGTCGGAGACCTCGACGCGGATGAGATCGGCCGTGGGGAAATCGACCACATCGCTTAGGGCGATCCAGTCGCCGAAGGAGGCGAGGCGATCGGCACCGCGCGCGCGGGCGTAAGCCGTGGCTAGCGGACTGAGGTCGCGGTCGGCGACGAAGTAGGACGCGCTCAGGGTCTCGTCGAGCGGTGCGGCGACGGCAGCACCGGCCGGAGAGACGTGTTTGAACGAGGCGGCAGCCGGCAGGCCGAGAGTGCGTTTGAGGTCGCGGACGAGCTGCCACGCGTTGAGCGCATCCATGAGGTTGATGTAGCTGGGAGCGTCGTTGAGCGGCTCGATGGGCAGGTCGCGGCCATCGGCCATCAAGCAGCGGGCTCCTGCTTGGTGGGGGTTGCATCCATAGCGCATGTCGATTGTCGCGGGCATAGTTCCTCCTCGATGAGACTATTTGCAAAAGTTGGGGCGGCGTATTATGTTCGGCAATCGCGGTAAAAAGACAATCGCCAATCAACCCATTTTTGACAAGCCAAGGCGAGGTAAAGCGACCATGTTCAAAGGTTGTAGCACAGCCCTAGTAACGCCCATGAGCGCAGACGGCAGCATTGACCACGGCGGCTTGGAGCAACTGGTAGAATTCCAAATTGCCAACAATATCCAAGCGGTGCTCGCCGTCGGCACGACCGGAGAAAGCCCGACCCTGCTATGGGAGGAGCACAACGAAGTCATCGATCGCACGGTTGCGCTGGCCAAGGGACGCACCTTATCGATTGCTGGCACGGGCAGTAACTCCACCAAGGAGACCATGGCGGGCAGCGAGCACGCCGCTCACATTGGCGCAGACGCCGTGCTGCTGGTCGATCCCTACTACAATGGGCCCAGTTCCTTGGAGATCCGCCGCGAATACGTCGAGCCGGTGGCGCGGGCCTTCCCCGAGGTACAAATCATTCCCTACATCATCCCTGGGCGCACCGGCTGCATGATGCAGGTGGAAGATTTGGCCATCCTCGCCCACCAGTACCCCAACGTGGCCCAAGTCAAAGAGGCGACCGGCGACTTGGACAACATGGCCAAGACGCGCAGGCTCTGCGGCGACGATTTTACCATCCTCTCGGGCGATGACGACAAGACCGTGCCGATGATGAAGAGCGAGGATATCCGGGCCGCCGGCGTGATCTCGGTGATGTCCAACGTCATTCCGGGCCCCATCCAGCGGCTCACCGAACTGCTCAACGACGGCCAGGAGGACGAGGCCGACAGTTTGGCGGAGAAGCTGGCTCCGCTTTTTGGCATCGTCGGCGTTGCGACCACGGAGCAGAGTGCTTATGGCCCGGTCGAGTGCAAGGCGCGCAATCCGGTGCCTGTTAAGACGCTGATGAATATTCTCGGTATGCCGGCCGGGCCGGTGCGGCAGCCGCTGGGCAAGATGACGCACGCGGGCGCGCAAACGGTGCTGGACGCCGCGCGCCAAGTACACTCCAACGACCCAACGGCTTTTGCACCAGTCGCCGAGTTTTTCGGGGTGGATGTGGAAGCGCGTCTGCACGACGACTCGCTGGTCGAGCGCGCGGTGTACCCATCGTATTAATCGAGGCTAGAGCGATGACTAAAATCGTAATCTGCGGGGTGGCCGGGCGCATGGGCCAGCGGCTGGCCCACTTGACTTTGACGGCGGCTGATTTGGAACTGTGCGGCGGCAAGGAGCGCCCGGACCACGAGGCTGTGGGGCGCGACATCGGCGAAGTCGTCGGCGCGCGGCATCTTGGCCTAACGGTCAGCGACACGCTGTCGGGTATCGTCGAACCCGATCAGGTAGTGGTCTGTTTTACGACCCCAGAGGCGACCCTCGAAGACGCGGCCCTCTGCGCGGTGCGCGGGGTGCCCATGGTAGTGGGGACTACGGGTTTTACCCCGGAGCAACTCGCGGAATTCGAGCGGACGGTAGCGGACATTACCTGCGTGTTTGCGTCGAATTTTAGCACGGCCATGAACGTGCTCTTCAAGCTGGTGGAAGAGGCGGCCAGGATCTTGGGCGACGACTACGATGTGGAAATCATTGAGGCACATCACCGGCACAAGGTCGATGCACCTTCTGGGTCGGCGCTGACGCTGGCCGAGCGGGCCGCGGCCGGATTGGGCCGCAACTTACGCGAGGTGGCGGTACACGGGCGGGAAGGCGTGGTCGGCGAGCGCTCGCGCCAAGAGATTGGCATGCACGCGATCCGCGCTGGCGACTTGGCGGGCGAGCACTCGGTACTCTACGCGGCTCCAGGCGAGTGTCTCGAACTGCAGCACCGCGCCACGAGCCGCGATTCCTTTGCCTTGGGTGCGTTGCGCGCCGCTCGCTTTGCCGCGCAGGCCGAGCCAGGAATGTACTCGATGGGAGACGTGTTGGGGCTGGGTTGATCGCTCAGCGCTTGGGGCGGAGGAGGTGCTGCGGCGTCGGCCACAGGGTCTGGAGCTTGTCGCGCAGCCGCGCGGCTTCCTCAAAGTTTTCCGACTCCACGGCTACCTTTAGATCGCGCTCTAATTGTTCGCGCTCGGACAGCGGGCGCTCCTGCTCCAATTCCTCGTACCATTCGCGCAAAAAGGAAATCTCGGGCAAATCCTCTTCTAGCTCGGATTCCCATTCTTCGACAAAGCTCTCAATGTGGGCAATGC
>JAPPEG010000249.1 GCA_028875345.1 Gemmatimonadota bacterium | reverse complement strand
ATTTTAAGGGCGACGAGAACATCGACGAGAGCCTGACCATCCCCGGCGGCGACCAAGCCGTCTTCCGCTACCGGCTGATCATCCACCCCGGTCGCAGCGTTGACGGGCACCCAGACGTGCGCCAGCTAATCGAGCAGTTCCAAGCGGGATAGGATAGGATCTGCAAGAGAAAAAACCGGTCTGCGGGCCGGTTTTTTTGTGCCTCGCTACGAATTCAAACGGACGGAGAGCAATGGCTAAGAACAAGCAAGACAAGCTGCGCGTCGCCCTGATCGGTGCTGGAGGGATCGCTGGGGCGCACATGCGCTATTACCACGACATAGACGACGTGGAGATGGTCGCCGCAGCGGACGTGGTCCTTGAACGAGCGCAAAAATCCTGTGAGGAATACGAAATCCCCGCAGCCTACGCCGACTACGAGGAGATGCTCCGGCAGGTCGCACCCGACGCGGTGAGCGTCTGCACGCCCAACGGCCTGCACGCGCCCTGCTCCATCGCCGCGCTCGACGCGGGGGCCCACGTCCTCGTCGAGAAGCCTTTGGCCATGAATGCGCGCGAGGGGCAGCAGATGCTCGACGCTGCAGAGAAGAACGGCAAAAAGCTGATCATTGGCTTCCAGAACCGCTACGATCCAAAGACGCAGTTTATCAAGAAGCTCGTCGACGACGGCGAGTTAGGTACAGTCCTGTACGCCCGGGTGCAGTCCCTGCGGCGGCGCGGCATTCCCAACTGGGGGGTCTTTGGCCGCAAGGACCTACAAGGCGGCGGGCCGCTGATCGACATCGGCGTCCACATGCTGGAGACCGCGCACTATGCAATGGGCGCGCCCAAACCGGTGGCAGCCAGTGGCAGCACCTATACCTACATCGGCGACAAGCCGTCAAACGTGGCCTCGATCTGGCCCAACTGGGATTACAAAACCTATACGGTAGAGGACTTAGCCGTGGGGCACATCCGCTTTGCCAACGGCGCGATGCTCAGTATCGAGACTAGCTTCGCCGCTCATATTGAGAAGGGTGAGGGAAACTTCACACTGATGGGCGAGAAGGGCGGTACCACCTGGGATCCGCCGGGTTTTTTCCACGACGCCAACGACTACATGGTCAACACCCGGCCCGACTGGCTGCCCAGCGGCCCAGCAGCCGACGGCTTCGGCCAGAAGATGCGCAACTTCGTCGATCACGTCCTCTACGGCGCGGAAACCCTGTCGCCCGGCGAGCATGGGCTGATGGTGCAGAAGATGATGGACGGGCTGTACGAATCGGCAGAACAGGAGCGGGAAGTGCGGATTGAGTAGGCGTTAATCCCACTCCACCTCAACCCCCCACTCGCGTCCGCACGCCGCTAGCCTTTCCAAGTCGTCCAGGCCTATCGGCACCCCTTCGCGGGCGTATTCCTCGCTCTTGCGGTGCTCAATAGTGCCCGGCACGGTCGCCTCGTCGTACCCGCGCACAGGTTCCATGGTCTCGCGGACGCCGCGCACGAGATTGTCAACGCCAGCGCGAAAGGCGGCGGGCGGGGCAAAGGCGCCAATGTCCATGACGATGATCAGACCGCCACTGCCCGCGCGGGGCCACCGCTGGGCAACGTCCCGAGCGCGGTCGCTATTCTGACCGACGAAAGCCCCGCCCAGCGTCAGCGCCGAGCCGGTGTAGCCCATCGACTTGAAGAAAGCCGGCGGAATCAACTCCTGTAAAGCATCGTATTCCGGGCCGCGATGATAGTCGGCCAAGATGCAGGTCGCTGCGTCGAGGACCAGCGGCGGCTCTTCTTCCGACGGAAAGCCAAAGCTCAGTGGCGGATTGCCCCAGTAGGCCGACTGCTGGCCCTTGTTGCCGCCCCCTTCGCCGAAGTAGTTGGGATGGCTCCCCTGAACCGAAAAGGCGCAGCAGCCCTCCTGCATGGCGCGGCGCACGTAGTGCCCGGCCGAGCCATAGTGCCCGTGATGACAGGCCGCGCCGAGGGCGACCTTGTATTGCTTGGCCTTCTCAATGGCCTTTTCGGTGGCCAGCATCATCGGCGCATAGCCCAAGCCGCCGTCGCCGTCGATGAGAACCGTAGTCTCGGTATCCTGGAGCACGCGCAAGTCGGGATTGGGGTTGACAGTGCCGTCGCGGAGGCCGCCGCAATAGCCAACCATGGCGCGGGTGCCGTGCGAGCGCACGCCGCGCAGGTCGGAGTTAGACAACAGTTCGGCTAGCTGGTCGGCGTGGTCGGCGCGCAGCCCGGCAGCTTTGAGGCAGTCGGCGGTAAAGGAGCGCAGCAGGGCCACAGGTACGCGTTTGAATTCTGCGGGAGGGCGGTTCATAGAGAATCCTTGGGTTAGAATTTGCTTGCACGAACTTTAGACGAGAGCCTCGCGGAGAAAGTCGTAGGCGCGGTCACCGCTGATCTGGTGACGCCCTGAAAAAATGTCAGCTTCCACCCGTCGGCGAGCTGAGAAAACGTCATATACTCGGCGCGTTTTGGTCAGGCTAGAGCGCACCGCGGCAATGGGGAAGATGGGGTCGTGGGTGCCGGCTTCCACCAGCAATGGGCGCGGGGCGATGAGGCCAACTAAATCGTACATTTCGCCGAATTCAGCCAAGCCCGGCACGTAGTTGCAGGGGCAGTGCGACATGGCGAGGATGCTGTGCTGGAAGGTCGAGTAGTAACCGCTGATCACGCAGGAGCGGATGCGCTCGTCCATGCAGGTGGAGAAGAAGGTGTGCATGCCGCCGCCCGAAATGCCCATGGCACCGAGACGACTGGTATCGAACTCGGGGCGGGTTTCCAAGTAATCGACCAAGCGCAGACCATCGCGCACGCGGATGCCCACCACTGAGGTGCCCAAGTGGAAGGCCAGCATGGCCATATGGGTGCAAGTCGAAGGCGCTCCCTGGCCGCGTTCCAGATAGGAGAAATCGGTCTGGCGCTCGCCAAAGCCCGAAATTTCTGGGGCGGCCACGGCAAATCCCGCGCGACACAGGGCCACGCCGAAGTCCTTGTGATACCCGTCGGGCTCGTCGCGCTCGCCGCCGTCTTCCCACAAACCGACGATGTCCTTGACGCCGTACCCGTGACCGTGGAAAGCCACGACCGTAGGTAGGGGACCGTCGGCACCTTTGGGCAGCAAGATGTACACCGGCATCTGCGCGTGGGGGCCGGTGCGCAGGATTATCTTTTGCCGCGTGTAATCGCCTTTGTCGATTTCTTCTACTTTGCGCGGTGCCAAGTCCGTCTCGTCTCCAGCTTCTATACCCAAATGCTTGGCAAGGGCGCGTCTCGTCGTCTTCTGCCAGCGCCGCGCTTGGGCTGGATTTTCGGCCTTAAAGGCGCGAGGAGCTGCCGCCGGATCGTACTGTTTCCACAGCGAGGTCGCCGGTTGCAGTCGCTTTAGGGTGCGATTGTCGAGTATTTTAGAGGCCATAACGGATCCTAAGGGTGAAGCGACCGGGTGGCGTTCGGTCGCTAATCTCATCCACTCTCACCACTCATCACTAACTCCCCAACGACTTGCACCAGTACTTCGTCGCCGATCTCAGCGCGCTGGCGAGGTTCTAAGACGACAAAGCTGTTGGCGTTGAGCATAGAGCTGATGATGTGCGAGCCTTGGCTGCGGGCGGGGCGCACCCAGAACTGGCCATCTTGGTAGCGCAAGGTGGCGCGCATGTACTGGCGGCGGTCGCCATCGTTGTCGCAGGGGCTTTCCACCCGGGCGTGCGCTTCGGGCAAAAACCACGCCGCTTGCGGATAGCCTGCGGCCTTGCGGATGGCCGGGCGCACGAACTGGAGAAAGGACATCATGCTCGACACCGGATTGCCAGGCAAGCCGAAGTAGGGCACGCCGCCGACTGTGCAGAAGACCAGCGGCTTGCCTGGTTTCATGGCCACGCGCCAGAAGATCGTCTCGGCCCCCAAGTCGTCGAGGACCTTTTTGACGAAGTCGTACTCGCCGACTGAGACACCGCCCGAGGAGACGGCAAAGTCAGCGCGGAGCGCGGCCTCAATGGTGGCGCGGATTGCGGCCTCGTCGTCCGCTACTGTGGGCAGCATCACCGGCTCGGCTCCGTGGGCATGGCAAAAGGCGGCTAGGGCGCACGTATTGCTATTGACGATCTGACCTTCTCCGGGCGTCTCCTCAATCTCGACCAACTCGTCGCCGGTGGAGAGGATTGCCACGCGCGGCCGGCGATACACCGAGACAAAGCTCTGCTGCACGGCGGCGAGTACGGCCAGTTCGCCGGGGCCACACTCGGTGCCATACTTGATGATCGGCTCGCCGCAGCGCATGTCCTCGCCGCGCCGACGAATGTGTGCGCCGCACTCTTCAATGACGAGGATTTCGACCTCTTGCTCAGTGGGGCGAGTGTCCTCTACCGGGGCGATGGTGTCGGCTCCGGCGGGCACGGCCGCACCCGTCATAATGCGGCTGGCTTGACCGGGGCCAACCGCTTTTTGCGGCACCTTGCCGGCCGGTATGTCTTCAATGACTTCCAAAGCTACGGGCGCGTCGTCCCTTGCTGCGGCTACGTCTGCATGGCGCACGGCATAGCCGTCCATGGCCGAGTTGTCGCAGGGCGGATTGTCGCGGCGCGCCAACACGTCTTGGGCGAGCACGCGGCTAGTAGCTTCGAGCAGAGAAATGCGCTCAGGGCCGAGGACTTGTACGTGGTCGAGGACGATGGCGCGGGCTTCTTCTGGGGTGAGCATCGGGTCGCGGGGCATATCGGGTATCTTGACTCCTCATTTGTGTAGGCGACAGAAGATACAGCAGAACAACGGCGATACAAATCCCTCGCGGCATGTTCAACATGGCGCTCAACCAGCGGGAGCGGCAGGAGGAGCAGCACTATACGTGCATTTGGTGCGCGAGTCGGCGCGGATTTTGCGCCTGTGGAACGATTGGGCGGGGTTGGGGCGTAACGTCAGTTTATAATTTGAAGAGAAGCGTACACATTACCGACAGCCAAGTGGTGATGACTAGGCCGATAACCAAGTTAAATTTTCCATTGAACTCACGGCGTATTTCGGCTGCGAGGCTGTCGATTTTGGCCTTGTTTTCGCGCACATCCGTCTCAATGAGACTTAGGCGACGGTCAATCTGCTGCAAAACATCGCGGATAGAGAGCTCGGGAGCGGGTTGTGGGGTGGACATGGTGAGCATCCTTTGGTGTTGGGTCAAAGATAATCGGCTACATGGCTTATGCAAAATGCAGGCCAATCGCTCAAATTATCTTGCACTCTGAAAGATGGCTCTTTGCTAGGCGACGCAGTGTAGTATGGGAGAAACAGCCGTGTTGCGATTGCGCTACATGGGTCAGTTCCTGCTATTCCGGCGGCCCACTAAACAAAATTGACGAAATCGTGGCGCACCCACAGCAGGTTGATCAGCCCCAGCACAAACCCCGCAATCACCAACCACTTGAGACGACTACCGTGCCGGCGGTCAATGCCGCGCAAGTAGAGATAGATACCAAAGACGAACCACGTCGGCAGGGCCAGCCAGATCTTGGTATCCCCACCCGCGAGGTGTTCGCCCGGCGCGCCAAAGAGCCAAATCGCGCCCATGCCCAAGCCTAAGGTAAAGAGCGAAAAGCCCCCACCGGCAAAGCGAAAGGTCGCCGCGGCAGCCGTGTCGAGCGCGGGCAGGTAGCTGTTGAGCTGGCCCTTTTTCAGGGCTTGGTGTTGGACGAGGTAGCCGACTGCCGAGCAGAACGCCAGCGCGAAACCTACGTGCCCGAGCAGCGTCAGTACCACGTGGATACCGAGGAAGGGATATTCCACGAGAATCGATTCGGCCTCCTCAAAGCGGAGGGGCATCAGTAGCGGATAGAGCAGGCCGAGAAAGGCGAGGGGCGCGGTCAGCAGGCCGAGGTGGCGAATGCGCGCATAGCGCTCGCCGAGCAGGCCCGCGACCACCAAAGCCATGACCAGCGAGGCGATGATCACCAACATATTGGCGAAGAGAGCTTGGCCGGAAAGCGCAAAGTGCAGCGCGATACTAATCGCGTGTACGGCCAGCCCCAACTTCAAGCTCTTGCGCCCCAGCGCGTCCCAGCCACTCTTGTGCCAGAGGAAGTGCCCTTGAAACAGCAGCGCGGCAGCCAAGTAGAACGCCAAGGCGATGACGAGGGAGACAATGCAGAACGTCGTCACGATTCTTCCTCCTCGACCTCGTCGAGCCGGAAGAGACGGCGCACCGTATCGAGGCGGACATAGCCCTCGTCGTCATTGGCGAACTCGCGGATTTGCACGAGCGGGTCGTGCAGAAGCTTGTTGGCGTAACCGCGCAAGATGCCCTCGACGAGCTGGCGCTCGTCAGCGGAGAGCGGGCCGAGTTGGGAGGCCCAGCGCGCGAGTTCCCGCTCCTGGAGGTGAGCGGCGCGCTCGCGCAAAGCGCGGATTAACGGGCCAGTGCCCAAGGCGTTGAACCAGTGCAAAAACTCCTTTAGCTCGTGGTCGATAATGGTTTGCACGCAGCGTATCTCCCCCTCGCGCTCTTGGCGGTTGGCAGCAACGACTTGTTCGAGACTGTCCATGTCGAACAGAAAGACGTTGTCGATGTCGCGCGCGGCTGGGTCGATGTCGCGCGGCACGGCAATGTCGATGAGGAACAGCGGGCGGCCTCGGCGTTGCTCCATGGCCCGGCGCAAATCAGCGGGTCGAATGACGTAGTCCGTGGCCGCAGTCGCCGAAATGACGATGTCAACGATAGCGAGCTGGGAAGCCAGTTCTTCAAAAGGCACGGCCTCGCCGCCCAACTGGCTGGCCAGCGACTGGGAGCGGGCAAAAGTGCGGCTGCTTACTAACAGTCGCTCGACACCGGAGTCAACCAAGTACTGGGCAGTGAGCGCGCCCATCTCGCCAGCGCCGACCAAGAGCACGCAACAGCCGGTCAGGTTCTCAAAGACTTGGCCGGCTAGCTCGACAGCGGCCGTGCCAATCGATAGCCGGCCGCGGCCAATCTCCGTTTCGGCGCGCGCGCGCTTGCCCACGCGCAGCGAGCGCTGAAAAAGCTCGTTGAGCAACAGGCGCGCCGAGCCGTTTTGCTGAGCCATTTCCAGCGCGCGGCGCACTTGCCCGAGTATCTCGGACTCGCCGACGACGAGCGAGTCAATGCCGCTGGCGACGCGAAAAAGGTGAACGGCCGCGTCTGAGTCGTTGAGCTGGTAGAAATGGGACTCGAGCGCCGCGACATCTACGCCTTGGCATTCGGCGAGAAAGCGGCGCACTTGGGCCAACCCACTGTCGCCATCGGCAGCCAAGTACAGCTCGGACCGGTTGCAGGTGGAGAGAATGGCCGCCTCGTGCAGCCCGTAGTCGTCGACGAGCCGGGCTAGGGCCGAGGGCTGATCGCTTTCGGGGAAGGCTAGCCGCTCGCGGATTTCCACCGGCGCAGTGTGGTGATTGATTCCTAAAGTCAGTATATGCACAGCTTCAAAAGTACTTATTCTACTGGGAAACCGCGAACCTAACGCGCGAAAGGAATGCGGCCATGGTCAAATACCTGTCGGTCGGTTTGATACTCTTAGGTGCGGTAGCCGATGTGGATGCCGGGGCTTGGACGTTGCAGAGCGGCCAGTTCTGGGGCAAGCTCACGTATTTCCAGCAGCAAACTCAGGAGTGGTACGTCGGCAAAGGCCGCTTTGGCGCGCCTGGCACCCGCGCCCGCTACGACTTTGACGGGCAATACGAATCGCGGGCCGTCTTTTTCGAGAGCATGTACGGCATCACCGACCGCCTCGACCTCGGCTTGCAGGTTCCCTACTTCGATCAATCCTTTGCCAACGCCGCGTTTGCCGAACCCCGCACGGATACCGGCCTGAGCGACATCCGCGCCTTGGCCAAATTTCGCCTCTTGGCCAAGCCCTTGGTCCTTGCACTCAAGGCCGGCATCAAGGTGCCGACCGGAACGTTCAAAAACGAAGACGGGCTGATCCCGGTGGGCGAAGGACAGTGGGACTTCGACTTTATCGGACAGGTGGGGCGCTCCTTTTGGCCGCTGCCCTTGTACGGCAACATCGACCTCGGCTATCGCGTCCGCACCCGCAACGAGCAGATCGACCGCGATCCAGGCGACGAGTGGTTTCTCAACGCCGAATTAGGCTACCAACTCGTGCGTCAACTCACGCTGCTAGGCAAATGCGAAGTGCTACGCAGCGATCCGGCGATTGACTTCTTCGGCGACTTTGAGATTGAGACCGGAATCAAGCGCATCACTTACCTGACGCCAGCCCTGCTCTACGCCATCGGCCAGCGCACGACTATCGAGGCGGCGGTGCGCTTCTCGCTCAACGGGCGCAACTTTCCAGCCGGGCGGCAGTTTGTCTTGGGGGTAGCAACGACGTTGGGAAAAGACGGGAGCTAGCGGCGCAGCTTGGCCAAGCGCTGTTGGATGGCCTCAGCCATGTCGGGCCGCTGGCGAATGACGGCGTCGAAGTGAGGCTTGGCCTCGGCCGAGCGGCCTAGCATCTCCAACATCAATCCCAAGTTAAAATGGGCCTCGGCAAAATCGGGGTTGCTCTGTAAGGCCCGTTCAAAGTGGGCGACGGCCTGCTCCCATTGGCGGCCTTGAGCTAGCGCAATCCCAAAGTTCACGTGCGCCTCCGGGTAATCTGGGTTGTACTCCAGCGCCAACTCGAAATGCTCCAGCGCCAACGGACGCTGGCTGGAGCGCATGTAGAACATGGCCAGGGTGTGGCGGGTGTCCCAGTCTTGAGGGTCGGCTTCGAGCAACTTCTTGTAGCCGTCGATTTCCTGCCCCAGCCACTTGCGGTAGAAGTCGCGGCGGAGTCGCTCCAAGTCTTCGGGACGGCGCGGCAAAATCTGCAGTGTCAGGTCGCCCATCTCGTCGGTCGAGTGCAGCCCGTAGCGCACTCGTACGGGCGGGTCGTGGGGTTGGCGGGGGTTTTGCGCGGAGTTGTCGTACGCGTATTCCATGACCAGCGTCGCGCCAGATGGCAAGAAGACCGGCGCGGAAAATCGGTAGTCGTCTTGCCAACTAAAATCCCAGTCCTCAATCCAGATGAGCCACTCCCGCTCTCCGTTGGGCAACTCGGCGTACGCCCGGATTTCCCGGCCGAGGTAATGCGCGTGCGGATAAATGGTCAAAACCTCGACGTCCACGGGCAGCCGGTACGTATCGCGAATCCAATGGTCGCTCGCGCCGGCCGGTATATCTATGTCTTTGCGGCCCAAGCGCAGCATGGCCGGGCGTCTCTTGGGTGGCGCATCGGCAAAGAATAGGCCAACGCGGGCCTCAATGGATTCCTCTTTGCCAGTCGGCAACATGTGCAACTGTAGCAGCAAGTCCGTGCCCGGATTGAGCCGCCAAGCCAAGCTGTCGCTGCCGGGATATGGGGTCTTGCCTTGGGTCCAGCCGAGAAAGTGCCCGTCGGCATCCTCGGCCTCGCCAAAACTCATGCCGTCAAAGCCCGGGGCACCATCGCGCCCGTCTCGCCGCCGCGCCGCGCCGCTGCGGTCGATCATCATGGTGGCGTGGTGGACGATGCGCGCGTTGCCCGGCTTGAACTCTAGGGCCTTGACATAGCGAGTTGAATCAACGGGCAGCGGGATGGCGAAGTTGCGGAAGACATCTGGGCCGTCGGCCCGCAGGGTGTAGGCCGATGTCATGGGGGCGATTAAATCGGGCTGGCCTAGCTCCCATTCGCCCTCCCACTGGGGCGGCGGCGGCCGGTCGGCGGGCTGGCCCTCCTGCTTGCCGTGGTCAACCCAACGGCGGATCGCGGCGATCTGCGCCGTGCTCAATCCGCGCTCGCCGGCAAAGCTACCATAGCCGCGCTTGGGCTTCCACGGCGGCATGTAGCGGGTCTCCGTGACAAAGGCGATTTGCTCGGCGCGCGCGCTCACATTCTCATAGCCGAGTAAGTCAAAGGGAGCCGGGCCGGCGGGCCGGTGGCAGGGGGCGCAGTTGTGAAAGACGATCGGCGCAATGTCGCGGTTGAAGGTCGGGGTTTCCCCTCCACTGCATCCAAAGCAGGCCGCAACTAAGAATACCCAATAGCGCGTCATTGCAGGTCGGCGATAAAACAGCCAATCGCCTCGGTGGCGCTCGGGTCTGGGGGACGACCAGCAAGGGCCGCCTCTAAAGCGTTTGCGAGGTCGTTCCGGGTCGGCTGTGGGCGCATCTGGTCCAAGGCCATGTAGCGGTCGTCGATGCGCCCTCGATAGACGATGTTGCCGCGCTCACCTAACACCACGGCCTCTGGAGTCACGGTCGCGCCGACTCTTTTGACGAGTGCGTGCTGCACGTCCCGCAGAGCTTGGCCTGGCAAGCCGTATTCTTGGCCGTGGCCGCGGATGGCGTCCGCATCCTCGCGGCGGTCGGGATACACCAAGTAGAACGCAACGCCTTGCGGCTGAAAGCGGGCGTGGAGACGCGCTATGGTCGGGGCGTAGCGGTTGGAGATAGGGCAATCGGTCTGGACGAAGAGCAAAACCACAACGGAAGCGCGGTTGACAAAGGGATCGACCGGATTACCCGCCAAGTCGAGAGCTTTGGGGGGATCGGGACGGCACCCCACCAGCAGCAGGGACGCGAGAATAGCTAAGACCATAAAAAAAGAAAACGGATATTGGGCACTGACGGCAAGACTGTCGGTTTGCGCATTTTTATTAGGTGGGGAATGACTTTGCCCCTTACATTGTCTAATAATATGCCGGAGCAAGTGGGCACAGATCGCGCCCTGATCGACCAAGCGCGCACGGGCGACGAAGCGGCCTTGCGCGCCCTAATCGAGCGCTATGAGCCTCAAGTAGCTGCCACAGTCGTGGGCATGTTGGGGCCGGGCGACGAGGCCGATGACGTGGGGCAGGAGACCTTTGTCCGCTTTTACCAATCGCTGGACAAGTTTCGCGGCGACGCGGCGCTGGGCACCTATTTGACGCGCATTGCCATCAATCTCTCGCTCAACGCGCTAGAGCGCCGCAAGCGGCAGCGCTGGCGCTTCTGGAGCCGCGACGACGAACAGGCCCCGCCCGAGCCGAGCGTCGATGGCCGCGACGCACAGGCCGCGAGCGAACGAGCGCAAGCAGTGCAGGCGGCCCTCGATCAGCTCAAACCAGCCTTCCGAGCGGTCGTGGTGCTGCGGATGATCGAGGGCTATTCGACCAAGGAGACGGCCGCGCTGTTGGAGATCGCCGAGGGCACGGTGCTCTCGCGACTCGCGCGCGGCATGAAACAACTAGAGACCATCCTCAAAGACGAGGACCTATATGACTGACATCTATCGCAGCGAGATGCTAAAGGCGCTGACTGGCGAATTGAGCGCGAGCGAGCGCGAGGCATTCGAGCGCGCCCTAGCTACCGACGACGCACTCCGCGCCGAATGGGAGCGCCTGCAAAAAGTCAGCGGCCTTTTGCAGGAAAGCCGCGCCGACTCGTTCCGACCGTTCTTTGCCACCCGCGTCGCGCAGCGCATCAAAAGCCAGCGCGAAGAAAGCCTAACCGACGCCCTCGTGTGGCTCTTTCGCCCCCTCGCTCCGGTCGCTATAGCAGTGGTCGCCTTTTTGGCGCTGAGCAACTGGAACGAGCGCGAACTCATCGGCGACGACGCCTCGTTCTTCGCCGCGATTTTCGCCGCCGTGCCCGCCACACCCGAAGCGGCTTACGTACTGGACATGTGACATGCGAGGGAAAACTAAAGGCGCGCTCATTCTCTTTAGCACCCTGCTCATCGGCGTGCTGATTGGGACCCTGCTCT
>JAPPEG010000335.1 GCA_028875345.1 Gemmatimonadota bacterium | reverse complement strand
CCACGCTCTCCGAAACCCTCATGGAAGCGGCCGAAAGCCACTACGGCCAGAGCACGCACCTCTACGCCCCCAAACGCCGCTGAAGCACGACCTCCAACGCCCTAAGATGCGCCTCTGCCCGCACCGCTAACGGCCATTCGCTAGGCGTCTCGCTGATCAGCGCGTGTTCGGTGTGGTGCGCATACAAATAGGGTGCCAACCCAGCCTCGCCCCACTCCGGATCAATGAGGAAGACTCCTTCGGCAATCACCTTGTCGTTTTCGCCGGCCTCGCCGTCAATGGGCATCACCGCGCGCACTTGCTCGACGATGGCCGGCCCGAGCCACTGCTCGTCGCGCTTGGCCTCATAACAGTAAAACCCCGACGCTTCCCAGTCCTCGTGAAAGTCCAGCGCGCAATCAAAGCGCCGACCTCTCAGAAGCGCCTTGACCTGCACGACCAAGGGAACCGCATCGCCGCCAAACTCCCGATTGCAATCCAAGCCGGATTCGTTCTCGCGGGTATTGTGGACATAGCCGTGCGGATTGAGGCAAGGCAAGATCAGGAACTGACAGCGTTGGGCGAGGCGCGAGCTCAACTCCTCGGCAAAACGCAGCGCGGCTTCCGGTCCGGCTGGTTCGTCTCCGTGCAACCCGGCCGTCAGCAGGATTCGCGCCTCAGTACCACTTCCTAATTCTATGGCGTAAATCGGGTATCCACCGCATTCAGCTACTAGCTGTGTCGGCCCCACCGCCTGCAGGCGGTGCAACAAACTTGTATAATCGCGTTTCTTCATTTTACACGGCCCTCCTTGGCCCTATTGGCCGTGCCGCCGCACGGCGATTTTCCACTTGGCCTCCTGTGATACTATTGTATTTTTAAAGAAAGGATGCGCCGCTAGCGCACTCGAATAATCACCTAACTCAAACCACCATAAGACCAATGACCGACAAAGCCAAATGGGCTTGGACAACCCTATTCTTAAGCCTGCTGGTCCTACTGCCAGGAATCTATTTCTACTTTTCATCCCCCACTGAGTCTCCCCCCGAGCCTCCCCCCGAGGTTCTCACACCGGAGCCACCAAGCCCAATCGCCGTGCTGATCGCCGAGGACCGCTGCGATCTCGCCTATCCCCAACTCACGGCGCTAGACACGGTCCAACACGAGCCGACCGCTCAAGCGCACCTCGAGTTCCAGCGGGCGTTTTGCGAGCGCATGCTCAAAGAGCCAAGCCGCGCGTACGATCGTTTGCGCGACCTCGACCTACCGGCCTTGGACGACTACCGCCGCTTCTGGATGGCCTGCTCTCTAGAGGACATGGACCAAACGCACGACGCCATCGCCGAGTACGAAAACTTTCTGGCAACCTCGGCCAATCCGGTCCTCCGCGACCCAGCCCGCCTGCGCTTGGCCTCCCTCTACCGGACCGCCGGCCAACCCGCTAAGGCCCTCGCCCTGTATGAAGAACAACTCCCGCAAGACTCCGATCCAGCGCGGATGCTCTACTTGCTCGCAACCACCAGCCAAAAGCACGACTCGGCGCGGGCGCAAAAGTGGCGTTTAGAGCTGCTGGAGAACCATCCCCGTTCCAAGCACGCCCGCAATAGCCTGTCGCATCTGCCCAAGAAGCTCGACGCCCGCACGGCTTATGCCAAGGCCCATACCCATTACAGCCACAAGCAGTACAACCAAGCCATCAAGAGCTTTCGGCACTTCGTCCGCACGCACAGCGACGACCAGCGCGCCTCCAAAGCACATTACATGCTCGGTCGGGCCCACCAATCTGCGGGGCACTACACCAAGGCCGAGCAGGTTTTTCGCACGGTTCACGAGCGCTACGGCAGCCCAGCGGCCCTGTATCGCATCGCCAGTCTCTCAGTCCGCAGAAACCGCGAAGACAAGGCCATTGCAGCCTATGCGAGCTTTGCCAAGCGCTACCCCCAGCACGACTTGGCCGACGACGCCCTGTGGCAGGCCGCCAAAGCCGCCGAGCGCAAAAGCCAGTTCGCCCGCGCCGCAACGCTCTATGGCCGCTTAGCCGAACACTATCCGCAGACCGATTACGGCGACGAAGCGCGTTGGAGCGCTGGCTTCGCGCTCTACTGCCAAGAGCAATACTCCGAAGCCCTCGCCGCTTTTGAGCGCGCGAGTCAGCAGGCGCGCCAGCCCCACATCATCGACCAATCCCTGTACTGGGCTGGGAAAAGCGCGGAGCGGCTGGGCCAGACAGAGGAGGCCACCGCGTTCTATCGCCGCGCCGCTGCCGGATTTCCCCGCTCTTACTACTCGGCCCGTGCCGTCCTATTGGGCCATAGAGAAAAGGTTCCGCTCAAGAAGCGACCCACAGACAACCCCCGCCAAGACGATGTTCCCGCGTTAGCGCACAGGGCACACCTCGAACGCGCTGGCTTGTTGAACCAATTGGGGCTGAGGGATTGGTCGGCAGCCGAGATGGAGCAAGCCGTCCGCGACTACAAGGGCCACAAGACTGCGCTAAAGGCCATCCGCGACTACTACGAGGCCCTCGGCTATCGCGACCAAGCTATGCGACTATCGCTGCGTCTGTTTGACGGGCAAGACCCAGAGGAACTGTCGCGCATCTATCCGACTTACTACTGGGAAGAGATTGCGGAGGCCGCGGCTGAGGCTCAAATCGACCCCTATCTGGTCCTGTCGGTAATTCGCCAAGAAAGCACGTTTAACGAAAAAGCGGTATCGCGGGCCGGTGCCAGGGGTCTGATGCAGATCATGCCCCACACCGGCCTCAACCTCGCGCGGAGGTTGGAGGTGAAACCCTTTGAACTGCGCGCGCTCTTCGACCCGGCCGTCTCCATCCGCTTGGGCAGTTACTTTCTCGGCGACCAAATGCGCCAATTCACGACCGATGCGGGTGCGGACTTGGGCTTTGAACTGGGCTTGGCCGCGTACAACGCCGGTCCCCACAACGCCCGCCGGTGGCTCAAGACCTTTCCCTCCGAGGATCCGGACGCTTTCGTCGAGCGCATTCCCTTCAAGGAGACCCGCCTCTACGTCAAGCTAGTCCTCAGAAACTACGCCATTTACAAGGCCCTATCCGATGACGCCTAAACAAGAAGAGCCGCGGGAAAAAAGGCACAAGCTGATCGAAGATATTTTCATCTTGCTCTGCATTGCCAGCCTCTGGCCCGTAGTGCTGGGCTGGACCGAGCCGATCTATCAGTACTTGCTCTACGTAGCACTGGCGGGCCTGATCTTCATTTTCGTGCGGCGCATCCGCCGCTTCCACGACGCCCGCAACGCCCTGCGCGATGCCGAGGACGGCCCACAGATAGGCCCCGCTCCCAAGCGCGAAGAGGATGATCTTTCGCAAAATTGAGGTTGGGACGAGGTACAGCTCCGCGCTATCGCCCTACAAAATTGCGCCCGCAGTGGTTGCACTCGAAGACGCATAATTTTTACTTCTAGCTATGACTGGGCATTTGTTTTGAGAAATTGGTCGCGCCAGTAAACAGCAGAGAATGCAAATGTCGATCACACAAGAAAACCCGCGAAAAATCTACAAAGACTATTCGCACCGGATTGAAGTATTGAGCAGCGACGCCGAGGACGATGGATTGGTATTGAACGAGGCGTCCGAAAGGGACTTTTGGCATTATATCAGGTCAGTACCCTTCGCACAAAAAGCAGGACTGGTACTTGTGGACAATGGAGATCTGCGCGCCGTTTGGAAAGGCGATGATGAGAGTCATCTTGGGATTCAGTTCCTCGGCAACCAGTGGGTGGAGTACGTCATTTTCAAACGTCGTCCAAGCACCAGCGATGTTGCACGAGTGGCTGGCCGCGACACGCTTGATGGGGTAAAAAGACAGATTGATGCTTTTGACCTCACATCACTGATGGGCACATGAACGAAAACGATCTTCCCGATGATGCCCATGTCGTCCGCTATGTCAAGCCTACCAGCAGGCATGAAGACGGGAGTGTAGATGGGTCGGCATTCCGCCTGCGTTCGGGCGATAACGGCCTGTCTGTCAATTGGCTCGAATGCTTCGGCGATCTTACCAGAGCACAGCAGCTTGACGCGGTAAGGAAGCTATCTCGGCTGACGATGAGAAGACGCGGTTGTCTTGCAGAATTAGGTGTCGGTACAACAAAGCAGTACTTTCCCGAACTCACTGCCCTTCGATTTGTTCGCAAACCATTGGATGCCGAGAATGGATATGAAGCCGACCCGTCGCATAGCGAAATTACAGGGCTACCGCAAGGCGACTCACCCCAAGCCGCGCTGATCGGCGATCTGATCGCCGAAAGCATCCAAGCCATTCATCCGGCAATAATTGATGACTAGATGCAAGCGTTTCACCGCCTTCTACCCAGCCGCTCCAACGCCAAGACGAGCACAATTCCCACGGCAATCAGCCCTAAGCTCAGCCAAACCTCGCCGCTGAATTCCTGCGGCCACGCGCATTCGTAGCGCCCTTCCTCCAGCGCATTGCGGAACGGCCACACCTTGCGCAGAGACCCCAACATCAAACCCACCAAAAAAGCCATGGTGCCGGCTCGAAAACGGGTCAGCAGGTGCTTGAGCAACCGCGAGAAGCCCAGCAGACCGATACCCCCCCCAACGCCGAAGAGTGCCAAGATCGCCCAATCGAACTCGTGTACAGCAGTCAACACCTGCTGGTATTTGCCCATGACCACCAGCAGAAACGAGCCGCTAATGCCCGGCAGGATCATCGCGCAAATGGCCACCATGCCGGCCAACGCAAACTTGTAACCCTCAGTCCCAGTCTCGACCGGCACCAATGTGGTAATGGCGTAGCCAACCACTGCGCCGAGAACCGTCAGCCCCCATTGCGCCGGCCCCCATCCGGCAACCTGCCGCGCGACCACGAGCGCACTGGCCAAGATCAATCCGGTGAAAAAGCCCCATACGGGCTGAGGGTGTGTTGCCAGCAGCCAAGTTATAAACTTGGCCAGCGAGACAATGGCCAAGCCTACGCCGCACAGCAGTGGCACCAGAAAGGGAGCATTGACGCGGTGCAACACCTCAATCAAGCGTCCCCGCACCAAGGCACTCACGAGCCGTTGATCAACTGAGGCAATGGTCCCGACCAACTCGTCGTAAATGCCCGTAATCAAGGCAATCGTCCCCCCGGAAACCCCGGGAATCACGTCGGCCGTGCCCATGCACAGCCCGCGCAAGACCAGTCCGGGTGCGCGGCGCTTACCCTCGGTTAGCAACTCAGTTTTTTTCACCAAACAGCTCCATCTGCTGTGCGTGCTCGCGCATGAATTCCACGATCAGGCGATCAGCCCGCGGCAGGGCGAAGTCGTCCAAAGCCTCTGGCGCGACCCAACGCCAAGCAGCGCAACCCAACGCCTCGGGAGTGCCGCGCACATAGCGAGCGGCAAAAGCATGCAAGGTGATGCTAAAATGCGAATAGGCGTGATCCACGCTCGTCAGGCGCGCACCCACCTCAATCTCAATGCCCAATTCCTCGCGGATCTCGCGCACTAAGCATTCGGGTAGAGTCTCGCCGGGCTCCTGCTTGCCTCCGGGAAATTCCCACAGGCCGCCGAGCATCCCCTCGGCCGGCCGCTGGGCAATTAGCAACTCGTCCCCCTTGCGAATCAGGCCAGCCGCCACTTGATAATGCGGCTTCTGTTTCTTAGGGGCCTTGCGCGGCAGGGAGGCCGGGTCGTCCAACTCCGCCTTAGCCCGACACCAGTCACCGACTGGACACGTCGGGCAAGAAGGGCTTTGCGGCGTGCAGACTCTCGACCCCAACTCCATCATCGCCTGATTGAAGTCGCCGGCCTCGCCCCGCGCCAGCAGGGTCTCGCCAGCGGCGATGAGCTGCGCCTTGACTTGAGCGCGAGTCGGCTCTTCTTCAATCCGCAACAAGCGGCAGAGCACGCGAGTCACATTGCCGTCGAGCACCGGGTGGTCGCGGTCGAAGGCAATACTGCTGACAGCCGCGGCAGTGTATTGGCCAATGCCAGGCAGCTCGATCAGTTCTTGGTACGTATCCGGTATGCGGCCTCCCAAATCAAAGGCCATGCGTTTGGCCGCCTTGTGCATGTTGCGCGCCCGCGCATAGTAGCCCAAACCCTCCCAGACCTTGAGCACTTGGTCCTCGGAAGCAGCGGCCAGCGCTTGAAGCGTGGGAAACGCGCGGATGAAACGCTCGAAATAGGGGGCCATCTGATCCACCCGAGTCTGTTGCAACATGACCTCGGATACCCAGACGTGATAGGGATTGCCGCTGTCGCGCCAACTCGTCTGCCGCTTGTTTTGGCGATACCAAGCCAAGAGCAGAGCACGGAAGGCGCTGAGCGCGTCCCGATCGTCGAGCAAGCTGCGGCTCAACCGTCTTCCTCTTTCAACCAGTCAGTCTGCGGCATGGCTTTGAGATCCCCGACCGTCTCAGCGGCCAAGAGGGCATCGACGACCGCAGCCTCAGCAGCCGCAGCTCCAGCGGCAAAGAGCGAATAGAGCCTTTCTTCACCCACCATCCGTACAGGTGCGTCCGGCTCTTGGATAATGCCCGTGGTGGAAAAGGCGAGGACGAGGCCCTCGCGAGTATGCGGGTTCCACAAACCCGTCCGCGCCAGCCCCAGCGCGGTGCGGCCAGCTAAACGCTCTAGTTGGCGCGGGATCAAGGGCGCGTCCGTAGCCACGACCGCGGCAAAGGTCTGCGGTCCCCCTGCCCCCTCGCCCACAGGTAAGACGCGTCCGGCCCAATGCAACTCGCGGCCCCCGTTGACCGCAGTCAGCACGCCCAGCGCGTATTCTCCAGCCCGGCGCGAGGCCGTGCCAATGCCGCCCTTGTAGCCAAAGGCCTGCAACCCGCCGCCAACTCCGGCGTTGCCCGTGGGCACCGCGTTGCCAGCGCTGGCCAACGCCTCGTCTGCGTGGGCGTGTGTTAGGACCTTGCGGACAAGCGCGGGGTCATTGACAGCCGTGTCGTCAATCCCCACGACCACCGGCGGCCAACCAGCTACGGTCGATAGCCCGGTGTCGCGGCCCAAGCTATGGCGAATTAAGGATTCGTACACCCGACCAACAACCGGGGTCGGAGCCAAGACAATAGGCGAGGAAAAGGTGCCAAAATCTTCGGCGACCCCAAGGCCACTCATGGCGTCGCCGCCGTCTATGGAGAAGCGACCGATAAACAGCTTGCGCTCTTCTACTGAGGCTGGATACGGGACGACAGCCGTGAGGCCGGTGTGCAGGTCAGGCGTGCGGATATCCACGTAGCCCACGCTGACTCCGGCCACATCGACAATGGCGTTGTGCGACCCCGCCGCATCGCCCGCTAGGTGCGAGCGATTCATTTGAGCCGACCGTATGCGCGCATGATTTCTATCAAGCGGTCCAGCGGCAGGGCGTGAATAGTATTGCCGCCGCGGCCAGTCATGGTGTGGGCCGTAGTCAGCGAGTTGAGAATGGCTTCCTCCGTAGCCTCAATTACCCCTTGGAACACACCCGAGATCCAGCGGTCGGAGAGCATGGCGAGCGCATCCGGCGGCTCGGGAGAGGCCGTGGAAAACGCTAGGAAGAGATCGCCGCTGCCTTGGGTAGAGATCGCGCCCGTGCGCGCCATGCCCAAGGCCACCCGCTTGCACACGCGCTGGAGTTGAAATGGGATCAACGGCGCATCCGTGGCCACCGCGGCAATCAGGGACTTACTCTTGCCGCCGCGCGCAGGCATCAAGTCGGTAATCTCCCGGCCCACCGGAACGCCGTCAACGCGCAGTTGGGGCCGTCGGCCAAAATTCGCTTGGACCAATACGCCCACGGTATAAACCTGATCGCCGCAGGGAATTTTGCGCGACGCCGTGCCAATGCCAGCCTTAAAGCTATAGGCCCGCATCCCGGTCCCGCCGCCGACGCAGCCTTCGGCCACCGGCCCGCCGCGCGCTGCGTCGAGGGCTGCTGCCGCGTGTACGGGTTGCACGTGCCGCCCGACTTCGTCGTGGAGAAACGCAGCCCACGTCTCGCCGACTATGGGCGCGGGCTGCAAATCGCTTTTGAACAGGTCGGGATCGCGCGCCAGCATCCACTCCACCGCTCCATCGTACACCGCGCCGACGCTGGACGTGTTGGTAAAAAGGACGGGGCCAGCCAACAGGCCCGTGCGGCGCATGGAGCCTACCCCCATAAGCTCGCCGTTGCCGTTGAGTGTGAAATCCGCGGCAAACGCGGGCGTGCGCGGCACAATCGCCGTCACGCCGGTGCGCACCGGACCTCCATCCTCAATCAGCGTCAGATGGCCGACTTGGACGCCTTCGACATCGGTGATGGCATTATGGGGGCCAGTCGCTAACTCGCCAATGACAATGCCCAACTCGCGCAGGCGCGCCCGCTCCGGCCGCACGGGCGCGGCGCGGCCCAATGCAGGCCACACAGCCGCACTTAATCCTAAGCCGAGAAAGGTCCGGCGGTCCATGTCAAAGTGCCTGGACAATCCGCTCCCCTAGCTCGCGGCAACTCAATCCACCCCCTAAATCGGGCGTCCCCACGCCCTGCTCGCCGATTACTGTGCGCACCGCCTCTTCAATCCGATCAGCGCCCGCAACAGACTCCGAGTCGCCGTGTTGCTGACCCAACCAGCGCAGCATCAAGGCCGCCGACAGGATCATCGCCACCGGATTGGCCTTGCCCTGTCCGGCAATGTCCGGGGCCGTCCCGTGCGAAGGTTGGAACACAGCCGCGTCCTCGCCGATGTCCCCCGAAGGTGCCAGCCCCAAGCCACCGACCAAACCAGCGGCCAAGTCCGATATAATGTCCCCGTACATATTCTCGGTGACCAGCACGTCGTATCCCGCCGGTTGCTGCACCAAGTACATGCTCAGCGCATCGATGTACGCATAGTCGCGCTCGACGTCTGGGTAGTCGGCAGCTACCTCGTCGTACACGCTGCGGAAGAAGGCCATCGAGCGGAAGACGTTGGCCTTGTCAACACACGTGACCTTCATCGGCGTCCGGCCGCGCTGCCGCGCCAACTCAAAGGCGTAGCGCACCACCCGTTCGGTTCCGGTTCGCGTGATCACCATAGAGTCCACAGCCACTTCGCTGCGCAACTGGATGCCGCCGTTCATGGAAGCAAAAAGCCCCTCGACGTTCTCGCGCAGGATGACGAAGTCAATATCGCCCGCCTCTAATCCTTTGAGTGGAGTATGCGCGGCGGCATAGAGGTAAATCGGCCGCACCCCTGCGTACAGGTCCAGTTGGAAGCGCAAATCGACTTGTGGCCGCATCTCCGTCCCGTCCGGCCAGCGCACGTGCGGCAGCCCCATTGCTCCCAACAGCACCGCATCCGCCCGGCGACATCCTTCAACCGTCGCTTCCGGCAGCGGATCTCCTTGCTCCAGATAGCACCCTGCGCCGCACGGATACTCAACGAAGGCAAGAGCAGGAGTCCCCAACGCATTGAGCACCTTTAAGGCCTCGTCCATGACCTCCGGTCCGATACCGTCGCCTTTGAGCACGGCGATGTCGTAGGCCATTTTTAGCTCCACAAGCGGTCGTGTGGCCGCTCGTCGTCCCACTCGTCGGTGGGGCCAAAAATCTCCGGCTGGTCTGGATCGGCAAACGACCGCAACACTTCTTTGTTGAGGCCGCTAAAGCCCAGCCCCGGCCCCTCTGGCACCGCAATGTGCCCGTCCTCAATCAGGGGCACCGGCAAGCCCTCGACCAAGCTGCTCCACTGTTCTAGCTGATCGACCGAGTGGTTTTCGAGCACCATGAAGTTTTCCGTCGCCGCAGCGCAATGCACCGAAGCCAATGCCGCCACCGGCGACATGGCCATGTGCAACGCCATGGCAATGCCGTGATCCTGGGCTAGGTCACCGATCTTTTTGGTCTCGAGGATCCCGCCGGAAGAGGCCAAGTCCGGGTGAGCGACGGCAATGGCGCGCCGTTCAAAAAGCGGCAGGAAGTTTTCCTTGAGATAGATATCCTCGCCCGTGCATACCGGCGTATCCACGGCCTCGGCGAGCCGCTGCCACTGGTCGGCCAACTGCCAGGGGATCATATCCTCGTACCAAGCTAGACTGAACTGATCCAGCGCCTTGCCCAAGCGGATGCAGGACTCGACGCCAATGTGGCCAAAGTGATCGACGGCCAAGGGGATTTCATAACCGATCACCTCGCGCACCTGCGCCACGTATTCGCAGAGGATGTCGATGCCCTTGTTGGTAATCTGGATACCCGTAAATGGGTGCATAATGCCCTGGCTTTCCAACATGCCCGGCGGTGCGATCAGCGCGTCTTCGATCCCCCGCAGCAACCCAATGCCGACGTCCATTTTGAGGAATTTAAACCCCCGCTCCATTCGCTCCTTGAGCAACTGTCCCATCTCCCGGCCATCGCGCCGCGTGGGGGTATCGCAGTAACAGAGAATCCGATCGCGGAACTTGCCCCCGGCCAGTTGGTAGGCCGGCACATCATAGGCTTTGCCCGCTAAGTCCATCAGCGCCATCTCGACGCCGCAGACGCCGCCGGCCTGACGCGCGTGGTGGCCGAATTGTTTGATCTTGCGGAAGAGCTTATCGACGTTGCAGGGGTTTTCTCCGAGTAGGCGGCTTTTGAGCATCAGCGCGTAGGTCGGGCTGCCGCCATCGCGCACCTCGCCGTAGCCAGAGATCCCCTGATTGGTGTCGATGCGGATGATCGTCGCGCGGAACGGTGCGCCGCGCAGATTGGCGACGCGCAGATCCGTGATCTTCAGGTCCGAGGGACGGGAGTGCATGTTCACGTTTTCTTCCATTCTTGTCTCCATTTTCGCCAGATGTATTTTAGGGGCTTCCAATGATATTCCGCTCACATTTTCTCGTCAACTTAGGAGATCGACATGAAGCTGAAGGACAGAGTAGCCCTCATCACCGGGGGTAGCAGCGGCATCGGTCGGGCCGCGGCCGTGGCTATGGCCCGCGAAGGAGCCAACATCGCGCTAACGGCCCGTCGCGCCGAGCGCTGCGAGGAAGCTGTCGCTGAAATCGAAGGACTAGGCGGCCAAGCGTTGGCCTTGCCCGGCGACGTAGCTAACGCTGAGCACATCGCCGGACTGGTGGCCGCCACCGTCGAGCGTTGGGGCCGCCTCGACATCGTCGTGCCCAACGCCGGCATCAACGGCGTCTTCGCCCCCATCGAGGATATTACGCCCGAGGAATGGGATCAGACGCACAACATCAACGTGCGCGGCACCTTCCTCACCGTCAAATACGCCATCCCCCACCTGCGCGCGGCCGGCGGCGGCAGCATCGTCGTCGTCTCCTCGGTCAACGGCAATCGCATCTTCTCCAACTTCGGCTTCACTTCGTATTCCTGCTCCAAGGCCGCTCAAGTTACCTTCGCCAAAATGGCCGCAGTCGAACTCGCGCAATGGGACATCCGCATCAACGTCGTCTGCCCTGGCGCCACCAAAACCAGCATCGGCGAGAACACCTTCCCCCGCAACATCGACAAAATCCGCATCCCCCGTGAGTTCCCCCAAGGCATGATCCCCTTACAACAACGCGCTGCCAGCGCAGAAGAGGTCGCCAACGCCATTCTCTTTTTGGCGTCGGACGAGGCCAGCTATATCACGGGAACTGAGATGTATGTAGATGGGGCACTGTCGCTGTTTCAGGGGTAAGAGCGTCCGCTGTACAGAATCGGAACACGCCCTTTGAGCGACGACGGATCTTACGCGAGGGTGGGCAATACGATAGCTTGGACGGGATAGATATTGATGTATAATACAATCGCTAAGTACACGACAGTGATCTAAGTTGAGGTACAGCCCTGATTTAGGTTTATTTG
>JAPPEG010000266.1 GCA_028875345.1 Gemmatimonadota bacterium | reverse complement strand
TGGCGTAGTAATTGTCGAACTCCTCGTCCGTGAGCCAGCAGCAATCGCCCGTACCCGCGCACCGCGTCGCCGGAACTTGATCGTAGAGCACTTCTAGATCGCGCATACATCCTCCTGTTGTAGCTAGCGCACCTTTGCTATCAACGCCGCGGCCCGCGGCCGTATCAGCGACTCGCTCGCCGGCGCGATCATCTGCACGCTCGGATAAACCTTGTAGGCCAAGTCGATCTCGTAGCCGCCGCGCGCGTACTCGTCGGCCGTGGGCACATAGCCAATGCAGCCATTGGCAAAGCCGCATAAGACTGCAGGCCCATGCGCGGCCTCCAAGTCGAGCTGATAGCGGGCGAATATCTCCCCTTCCATCCCCAAAAGCACCAACTCGCCTAACGCCAACGCCTGTATCTCAAAAGGCTGCACCCGAGCGCGGTCCGCGCCAGCCTGCACCCATTTGCACATAGCCACAGCCCATTCGAGTTGCGCTTTGGACACCTCGCTGCCCCGTGCCAAACGCGCCCGCAGGTGCCCTTTGAGTTTCTCGACCTTAGCACGCCAGCGCGACGGAGGAGGCCGCAGCGGCAAATCCAACCGCTCGTGCGCCCAGCTTATCGCTGAAGCGTCCAAGGGCACAGCCGCATCCCGCCCCTCCAGCACGGCCCGACCCAACTCCTGCCCCAACACCTCGACATCGGCAAACGAGCCATTGGCGATCCGTGGGTTGACATCGCCGCAGGCACCGTTGACAAAGAGAGCCTCATCGCCGGTCTGTTCCTCGATGTGGCGCACCGCCGCACCGGCAAAGTCGCCGCTGATCTGGAGATTGTCGTGGCCCAAGACCACCGGATGACAGGCGTGATTGAAGAGCGTAGCCCCTCGGCCATCGGCAGCGACAAAGCGCAGCACATGTGCGTAAGGCACCACCGGACCGGCGGGATTTTGCCCGATCCGCGTACCCTGCGGGTGCGGCTCGCGGCGATTGATGCCGATCTGCACCTCGGGACGCGCATAGTACAAACGGCCCGGTTGGCTGTCGGCGGCCGCAGCTACCACCACCTCCACCACGGCATCCAAAACTTGCTCCAAGTAGTCGCCGTCAATGCGACCCATGCCCCGGAAGGGGAAGGTCAGGGGACCGGAGTGCGTGTGGGAGGCACAGACCATGATGGCCGCGCCTTCAATGCCAGTAGCGCGCCCTATCTTCTCCCGAATCCCCCGCACAACATCCGCGTCTAACCCCACCAAATCGACGGCGACAAGAGCGACCCGCGCTTTATCTTGACCGCAGACGAGAGCCTTGACCATGAGGCGGTCGCAGATGTGCGTGGCCCCGGACCGCCGCCCCCAGTATCCGCCCATTGCGATGCCGACCGGCGGCGTGATGTCAGCGGCCGCCGCGCCAAAGTGCAAGGTCACTGCTGTGGTATCTCTCTCCAGTTGGCGGGTAGAACGACGAGCGTTATGCCCAGGCTGTAGGCATTGTATAGAGCACGCAAATCAGCGACCCCGATTTGCAGGTCTATAGCACCTGGGCGATGCCACACCGGGCTGGCGTAGATCAGCAGTCCGCTCGTGAAATACAGGGCACTGGTAGCCGAGGCATCGGCAACCAAATTCTGCTCCCAGTCAAACGGGCTGGCCACCAAACCGCGCCAAGGGTTGCTAGGTCGATAGCGTCGCAACCGGGCCGCAAGCGAGGATCGCACTGGCGGCTGCTCTCCGAGGGAATCAGCCGCCAGCGGCACGCGCCGCAAGAGCGCCCTCCCATGCATCAGCCGCAACTCGCCCGCGCCCCGATCCACCAGCAAATACGGCGCATCCGCTTCTATAGCCTGCAACCAAGCCCGTAGCGCGACGTTGACATAGGCCAAGTCCCCGGCCGATGCCGCGCTCGCGCCGCACGCCAAGGCCCAGAACAACGCTAGGTGCTTCATCAGTAGATGAAGACCGGCCAGCCGATTTCGACAGCTTCGTACAGGTACTCCAAGTCCTCGCTGCCCACCCGGACGCAGCCGTGAGTAATGCTCTTGCCCAAGTTGATTTCAAAGAGCGTACCGTGAATCATAAAATCCTTGAGGAAGTACAATGCATACGCGCCCAAGACTCCGCGTTGGAACCGCCTCGGGTCCTCGGCGAAGATGGGAATTTCCTCATCGTTTTCAATAAAGTACCAAGTCGGCCGGGTCCATAGAGGGTCGGTGACTTTGCGGCGGATGGCGAAGCGGCCTTTGGGGGTGTCGAAAGTCCAGCGATGCCACCGCTTAGCCCCTTCGAGCTTGCGGCCGCTACCCGTTGCACAGGCGGCTTGGCGCAACACCTGCTCCCCATCGCGGAGCAGGATGAGATTGTCTTGGGTATTGATGACGATGTAGGGCGTAGCTAGGTCGTGGCGCTCAACAGCTTGCACCAGTTGCTGATGCTCTAACCAGAGCGCGGACGCACGCGCGGCGGGCACCCCCCACAACAGTGCGAAAAAAAATAAAGCGACCGGGAGCAATTCCCGGCCGCCTGTGATTGAAGCTTGCAAGGGCACACGCTCAGAAGCGTTCGTACCAAGGACGCATCTCCTCGACCAGCGCGTGGTATCTATCCACGGCCACTATCACGCCGTCGGCGACCTCGGTAGCCTTCAGATCCGCGCTTTCGGCGAGGGACTCGGCATCGGAGAAATGCTCGCTGTCCACCGCGGCTTCGGCCGCGTCTAGATCGGCGTCGGCCGTGCTTAACTCGGCGCGCAATTCCTCAATATCGGCCTCCGTGCCCTTGCCCGCCGGAGCTTCCTCTAGGCTAGTATATGCGGCAGCAATCGCATCGCGGGCCGCGGCAATCGCAGCTTCGGCCGAATCCCGCTGGCGTTTCTTTTCGGCTTCCGCAGACGACTCTGCCCGCATGGCTTTGGTCTTGGCATCGGCGATTTGCGCTCGCGCCTGCTCAAAGTCCTTGAAGAGGAAAAAGCGCTCAGCTTCGGTGTTGGTCGTTGCTTCGGCTTCGCTGTACGCGCGTTGTGCGGCCGCGTACTCGTCGGTGGCAAAGCGCTCGGCACCAACGCCTTGGGCCGAGTCGAGGGCTTGCTTGGCCGCATCTAGCTCGGCTGTGGGGGGGTCGTCACAGCCCGCCAAAACCGCGACGGCGACAAACAGCGATATTGCCCGCATTTTCATGGTTCACCTTCCTGAGTTTGAACGTTCTGTGCTTCCCTATATAATCAGAGACAATCTAAAGGGAAGTACAAGGTATTGTCAAGCGCAAACAGGGCGCGGCAGCGCGGTGGTGCGCCCTTCAGAATTTCGCATTTTCTTCGTCGTCCGGCGCAAAATCATCGTCTTCTTCCCCAGGCACTTCGTAAATCCACCCGCAATTTGGACACAAGGGGTATTCCGCATCCTCCCGGCGCATTTGGCACTGGGGGCAGCGCTGGCCAAAGGGCGACCAGAACTTCAGCACCACGACAACCAACAGCAATATGGCCAACAAGGTGTAGAGCATCTGCGACCTCAGCGGCCCCGCTTGGCAGCCTGGAGCTTGCGCAATTGGCGGCGGCGACCCCAGCGGCTGCGCTTGATGCGCCGGCCCAACGGCGGCCGCAGTGACCCGTCCGCGACCAGTTCGTCGAGCACTTGATTGAGCTGGTCTGGACGATTGGTAATGATTCCCTGCACCCCCATCGTCGCCAAATCGCGCATGGCAATATCTTCGTCAACGGTCCAAGCCCAGACCGCAATGCCCCGCTGGCGCATCTCTTCGAGGAAGGGCGGGGTCAGCGCCGCGTACCACATCGCCAGCGCGTTGGCCCCCACTTGCAGCACTTGGCGCACGAGGCGGCGCGCGCGCACCCGCGAGGGCGTGGTTGGTAACTGGCCGACCAACAGCGCCGTGGGCAGGGTCGGTGCGAGCAAATTGAGCCGCCGAACGGTTTGCGGATTGAACGCCTGCACCACGACCCGCTCGACTGCGTTTGCCGCTTCAATCACCTGCAGGACGCGCTCGGCAATGCCGTCGGCCTTGATCTCTATCAGCACGACGGCTTGGTTCCGCGCTAAGTCGAGCACCTCTTCGAGCAGGGGTACGCGCTCGTCGGCAAAATCAGCGCTAAACCAGCGGCCAGCATCGAACTGGCGCACTTCCTCACCCAAAAGGTCGGCGACCAATCCAGTGCCATTAGTCGTCCGGTCAAGCGCTGCGTCGTGCAAGACCACGATCTGGCCATCGCGAGTGGCGTGGACGTCGATTTCGAGCATATCGACGCCGATCTGGAGCGCCTTTTCGCAAGCGACTAATGTGTTTTCGGGTGCCAGCCCCGGACCGGATGCGCCGCGGTGGGCAATGCGCAGAGGGGCGATCATCTCAAGCGCCGAATTTGTCGAGCCGACGCGCGTGGGCTAACGCGTGGGCCATCAAGCTAGTCGATGGCGCGATTCCGAGACAGCCAGCGCTGCAACCGCGCTCGGAAAATTCATCCGCGGCGTCGGCCAACGCCCACTGGCTAGCGATGACCGTGGGCACGGGGTGCCAACTGTGGCTGCGCATAATCGACGGGGTCGAGTGGTCGCCAGTGACGACGAGTACCTCGGGTTGCAGCGCGAGCAACCTCGGAATGTAAGCATCCAACTCCTCTAGCAGCCGCACCTTTAAGTCGAAATCGCCGTCCTCTCCCGCGCTGTCGGTCTTCTTTATGTGGACGTAGAAAAAGTCGTAGTCCGCATAGCGGCCTTCGAGCAAGGCGAACTCGGATTCGAGGTCCCAGCCGACCTCTTCGACCTCCATGCCTACGGCCCCGGCCACGCCGCGATACATCGGATACCCAGCAATGCCCAGCGCCTTCAGCCCGTACGCCTCGTCCATCGACATCAGCTCTGGATAGCGACCAAATCCCCGCAGCAGCACCATGTTGGCCGGGTGTTCGTCAGCGAGCAAGGCAGCAGCTTGCTCTAAAAAGGCATTGGCCGCTTCAACGGTGCGCTCGGCACCCGGCGCGAGGGCCGTCAGAGACTTGGGCGGCACGCCCGTCACCTGCGGATCCGAATCCGAGACTTGGTCGCCTAAGCCCATGCCGCGCAACACCACGCCAGCGCGGTACTCCATCTCAGCGGCGACTTGCACCTCCACTTCGGGCACGGCGACCGCTTTTAACACTTCGCAAAGCTGGCGTCCTTTTTCCGTGGGGATGCGGCCAGCGCGACGGTCGCACACCCGGCCCGCAGCATCCACGGTGCAAAAATTGAGGCGCGCCGCCACATCGCCACGGGCGAAGTCCAGCCCCAAGCCAAGAGCCGAAAGGGCACCGCGACCGATCTGGTTCTGCCAAGGATCGTAGCCAAAAAGGGCTAGGTGAGCCGGGCCGCTGCCCGGGGTAAAGCCTCCCCCTAACGGCGAAAGCAGGCCGCAGGTGCCCCCCTTGGCCAGCGCGTCTAAGTTGGGCAACTGGGCCGTCTCCAACTCGGACTTGCCCGTGGCGGGATGGGGCAACCCGCCCAAGCCATCGACGACTAACAGGACGATTTTGGCGTCGCTGTCCCGGATGCACAATTCCTCGGTGTATTGGGAACTTATCACGTTCGCATTCTCCAACTTTCTAACTGACGTTACGCACCCAGGTAGGGGGCGGTTTCAAACCGCCCCCTACCTACAGATCCCGCAAGTACAAGTCCTTGAGCACCATCTGCACAGCACCGTTACCAGTGTAGGTGTCTGCCTCCAACTCGAAAGCCGCGCTCAGCCGGTCGCCCGGCCGCACCTGATCCGCGAGGTCTTTTTGGTTCCACCACAGCGCCGCACAGCGGCGACCGCCCACCTCCAATTCGGCCTTGAAGTGGCGGCCGGAACCGATCTGCCGCGCCCAAACGACCCGACAGTCCTCTAGGGCAAAAACCGGCCGCCGGTGCCCGTTGCCAAAAGGCTCTAGCGCGGCGAGTTGCTCCACTGTGTCTAGCGTCAAATCGACCGATTTGAGCATCAGGTCGATGTCCAAGGCAGGTCGCAGAGCCTCGGCGCTAATGTGGGCGTTGGCGTGGTCGATCAGCGCAAGGCGAAAGCGCTCAAAAGCATCGGCTTCAAGCGAAAAGCCCGCGGCCGCCGGATGGCCACCATGCGTCTGTAAGTGCTCTTCGCAGGCGTGGATTCCTGCGCTGATGTCGTAGCCGGGGATGCTGCGCGCCGAACCGACGCAGAGGCCGTGCTCACCGCTTTGGGTACACACGACTGCGGGGCGGGCGTATTTTTCGCACAACTTGCTGGCCAACAGGCCGATGATGCCCAAATTCCACTTCCCCCGCACCACGATGATATGGTCCTCCACATCCTCCTCCGAGCCGACCTGTTCCTCGACCTCCTGTATGCCCTCGCGCTGCCGAGCCTGTCGCTGGGAGTTGAGCCGGTTGAGTTCGTCGGCCAACTGCGCAGCCTCCCCCTCGCTTGTGGAGCGCAAAAGCCGCAGCGCTATATCGGGCGTCTTCAAGCGACCAGCGACATTGATCCGCGGCCCCAAGCGAAAACCCAAACTGGCGGCATCGAGGGGCTGGTCTCGATAGCTGGCCACCTTCTTGAGCGCGCACAGCCCGAGGCGCTTGGTGTGCTGGAGGATCTGCAGGCCGCGCTGGATGAACAGGCGATTTTCCCCCAGCACGGGCACGAGATCGGCCACCGTTCCCAAGGCCACTAGGTCGAGCAATTCGTTGAGATAGCGGCGGCGCTCCTCACCGGCGAGAAAGGCTGTGCTGAGGGCCTGCACCAGCTTGAAGGTGACGCCAACGCCAGCCAAGTCTTTGAAAGGATACGCACAATCGCGGCGATTGGGGTTGATGATGGCAAGAGCGCGCGGCAACTCGGCGAGCTGCTGGTGATGATCTACGACGACGACCTCCACGCCGCGCGCCTCAGCCAGCTCTAGGGCATCGTAGGCCGAAATGCCATTGTCAACCGTGACGATGACGCGCGCGCCCTTTGCTATGGCGCGCTCGACCCCAGGCGGCTTGAGGCCGTATCCGTCTTTGTGGCGATCGGGCAAAAGGCAATCGCAGTCGGCACCCACCCGTTCGAGAAAATCCATCAGCACGGCAGTGCTGCAAACCCCATCGACGTCGTAATCGCCGTACACGACGATCTTCTCACGAGTGCGCACGGCGCGCTCTAGGCGCGCAACCGCAGTCGCCATGTCCTGCATTTGCTCGGGCGGATGCAGGGCTTCAGGACCGACTTGCAATTCGGCGCGGGTCAGGCCACGACCGGCGAGCAGGGCATCAATCAAGCTATCGTACGGATCGTCGCGGAGGACATTCCAGACGGGATAACGGCGCATAAGTATCTTCAATAGTCCATATACTTGGGAGTTAGTCTGACACAGCTTAGACAATAATATCAACTGCGACAAAATCCGGTCAAGGAGGGGCCGGTGCGCTTGCCTAGACGCTAGCGTTGCGTACATTTACCCGCTGTATTTTTTGAACTTAATTACTTAGGAAAAGGGCATGTTACTCTGCTATATAGCTCTCCTCGGTGCTATCGCGTTACCCCGCCTCGCGGCTGCTGGTCCCAATGCAGATGCCGAAATTTTCATCGGCGAAGAAGGCCCCTTTTGCGGGTTTGCCGCCAATAGCACCGTGGAGTTCAGCGTCTCGGCGCGCAACATGAGCGGCGTGCGTCAAGTCAAATTCGAATTTAGTTGGGAACCTGCCAACGCGATCACCGCGATCGCGGGCACGCTAGGCGAGACAGCGAGGGCCAAGTCCTTTGTTTCCCCAGGGGCTCCGCAAATAAAAGGCCAAACCGCCCAATGGGGCATCGCGACCCTCGGCGGTGCAGGGATAGAGGGCGAAGGCCATCTCGTCAGCATGGCTTTCACCTTGGCCGACTCCATCAGCCCTACCACCCCCATAGACATCTACCTCGACGTGGTATCGCTCGGGCCTTCCTTTAACGAGCGCGACGACATCCGCCCCCAAGTCGCGTTCTTGCGCAATTACTGCGACGCCGAGGGCCAAGCTTTGCCGGATGGCATCTTCTTTCGCTCGGTCGGGCAACCCCCTTCCTTTTCTGCTGCCGGCACCGGCAGCATAGCCGACAGCAGTGCCGGCGAAATCCTCGTGTCGGCGCGCCTCTTGCAAGCTGGACACTTCCGCACTGGTGCGTCTTTTACTTGGGATATTACCAATCCTGGAGCAGGGCCGGCATACGCGCTCGTCAACGACGAGGCCATCCCCATCCCAGCCGGCGCAGCCCAGCAGATAATGACCACTAGCGACGAGCGCGGCCAGACCTATCTGCTCCTCGACGCCGAACAGGCGACCACGCTCGTTTTCAATACCTGCGCCGACGGCTCGTGCGCTGAAAGCCAAGTAGTATGGGGGGATGCTGCCACGTCCATCTCAGAGCCGTCCGGCTTCGCGCGGCCGCGCGAAGCCATCCTCGCGCAGAACTACCCCAATCCCTTTAACGCCGGCACCGCAATCCCCTTCGCCATCCCCGAGGGAGGAGCTCAGTTTGCCCAGATCGACATCTTCAACCTAATGGGGCAAAAGGTGGCCACGCCCTTTGCGGCGAGCACATCCCCAGGGCGGCACGTGGTCCACTGGGATAGCCAGTCGGCAACCGGCGCACCCGCTGCCAGCGGCTTCTACATCTACCGCCTGCGGACGGATTCGACCGAGTTGCACCGCGCCATGCTCCTCTTGCGCTGAGCCGTGCGTCCTCCCGACCCAGCCCGCCTTGCAGCGGCACACCTCCTCCGCGACCTAGAGCAGCAAGCCCGACCTTTTGACGAACTGCTGCGAGCTCTTGACGCGCGCTTGCCGACCAACCGCGACGCGCGCTTCGCCCGCCAGCTAGTCCTCGGTGTGGTGCGGTGGCAGAAGCGGCTCGATTGGATCATCGCCACCTGTTGTGCGCGCCCGATCGCCCAACTCTCGCCTTGGGCTCGCCACATCCTGCGCCTCGGCACCTATCAACTCTTCTGGCTCGACCGCGTGCCCCAGTCCGCAGCCGTCCATACCTCGGTCGAGCTAGCCAAGCACTTGACGCACCAAGGCATCGCTTCGCTGGTCAATGCCGTACTCCGCAACTTGCTGCGGCAACGCGCGCCGGTTCGCTACCCCGATCAGCAGCAGACCCCGACGCGCTACCTAGCGGTGTACCACTCCCATCCCGAGTGGCTGGTCGAGCGCTGGGTCAGCCGCTGGGGCCGCGAAATCGCCGAGCATTTGCTCGTGGCCAACAACCAGCCCGCCCCGCTCAACATCTACCTCAATCCGCTGCGCGCCAGCCGCGCAACCGTCGCCGAACTCGACCTAGCCCCAGTCGAGGCGAGGCCGGGCTTTTATCGAGCGGCAAACAGCGCGGATCTCTTTGCCTCACGCGCATATCAGCAGGGACTGTTTCAAGTCCAAGACCCCAACGCCGGCTTGGCCGTGGCCCTGCTCGACCCCCAGCCGGGCGAACGCCTGCTCGACCTGTGCAGCGCACCTGGTGGCAAAGCCGTGCAAGCGGCCATCGCCATGGCCGACCGCGGCTGGGTCGTAGCGGCCGACATTTCGCGGCCGCGCCTGAAGCGGGTGCGCGAAAACGCCCGCCGCCTACGCCTGCGCGCTATCTGTCCGGTGGTCCGCGACGGCACAACACCCGGGTGCGGTACCTTCGATCGCGTCCTCGCCGATGTACCCTGTAGTGCCACCGGCGTACTCGGGCGGCGACCAGACGCTCGTTGGCGTCGCCAACCCGCCGAATTTGCGGCATTGACGGCACGCCAACAGGTGCTCATCCAACGCGCTTACGAGCACTTGCGGCCCGGCGGCGTCTTGGTGTATAGCACCTGTAGCTTGGAAGAGGAGGAAAACGAAGCCATTGTCGAGGGCTTCTTAAAGCAGACTCCGACTGCTCAGCTAGAGCGCGTCGATGCCCACTTTCCGGCTCAGTCCTGGGCCGGCCGCTACGTACTGACCATACCGGGCCAACACGCCGGCGACGGTAGTTTTGCCGCGCGCATCCGCAAGGCCGCAGCGTGAAGAACATCCTCCGCCACTTGGGATTGCTCGCCGCGGGCGCATTCATCGCCGGCATCATCGCCCTCATCCTACTCGACGCGGTCATCATGCCGTACTTAGTTGACACATCCAGCGTCCAAGTTCCCAACCTCCAGGGCCTTTCCGCGTCCGAGGCATCGGCCCGACTCGAAGAAGCAAGACTGAAGGTGACCATCGGCGATTCGCTACACCACGAGACCGTTCCCGCCGATGCGGTCGTCGCTCAAGACCCCAGTGGCGGCCAATTGGTAAAAGAAGGGCGGCGCATCGTCTTGACCGTGAGCAAAGGACCGCGCTACTACGAGGTTCCCGACGTGCGCCGTGTTAGCCTGCGCGAGGCGCGTTTGCAACTAGAGGAAAACCAGCTAAAGATCGGCCAAATCCTCTACCGCTCTTCAGATACCCTCCCCGAGGGCGCTGTCGTCGGGCAGTCGCCTCCCCCCGGTGCTCAGCTCGCCCGCGACAGTGCGGTTGACCTCCAAGTCAGCAACGGCCCACCCGCGGCCCTCAAGCGCGTGCCGGCTCTAATCGGCCTGTCCATCAGAGCCGTAGAGGACACCCTACGCAAATACGAATTGCGCATCGGCCACATCGCCAAACGCATCGACGAGCAAAAGCGCGTCGGCACGGTCCTAGCCCAAGATCCTACGAGCGAACAGCGCATCCCGCGCCACAGCCGCATCGACCTCGTCGTCAGCGCCGCGCCCCCCCCCCCCAAGCCAGATGCCTTTGACAATTGGGAGGAACCATGAACGCCACGCGCATCGGCCCTTCCCTCTTGGCCGCTGACTTTGCCCGCCTAGCCGAAGACATCGGCCGCGTCGAGCGCGGCGGAGCTGATTTTCTCCATCTAGACGTAATGGACGGACACTTCGTCCCCAACATCAGCTTTGGGCTGCCAGTCGTCGCGGCCGTGCGCCAAACCACCCGCCTCGAACTCAACACGCACCTGATGCTGCAAGACCCCTTGCCCTTTATCGGCCCCTTCAAAGAGGCGGGCGCAGACTCGCTCGTCGTCCACGTAGAACTCGAGTCCGACCTCCGGGCCGTACTCGGCACCATCCGCCAGCACGGTATCCAGTGCGGCCTCGCGGTCAATCCAAACACGCCCGTCTCCGCCCTCTACCCTTATCTAGACGAACTCGACTCGGCCTTGGTCATGTCCGTGGAGCCGGGATTTGGCGGCCAAGCCTTCCAACCCGCAGCCCTCGACAAAATCCGCGACCTGTGCGCGGAAATCGAGCGCCGTGGACTAGACATACCCATCGGCATCGACGGCGGAGTTCATCCCGGCAACGCAGCCGCCTGCCGCCGTGCCGGTGCCCAGTGCCTAGTGGCTGGCTCAGCCGTCTTCAACTCCCCTGACCCAGCCCGCGTTATCGCCGACCTGCGCGGCTGACCTGCCTCTGTTGCTATATCTATATATTAAATTTATATTTTAGCTTCTTTGTCGCATTCTACCACTCGACGCATCGGCCCATGTTTGACCGACTTAGCGAACGCTTTGACGACCTCTTCCGCTCGCTCCGCGGGCAGGGACGCATCACCGAGCGCAACATCGACGATACGCTGCGCCAGATTCGCCGTTCTCTGCTCGAAGCCGACGTCAACTTCAAGGTCGCCAAGGACTTTATTCAGCGGGTCAAAGAGCAAGCCCTCGGCCAAGATGTCCTCAAGAGCCTGACCCCGGGCCAGCAGCTAGTCAAAATCGTCCACAGCGAGCTCATCGCCCTGCTGGGGGGCAACAACAGCCCGCTCAATCTCGCCGAGCACCCTCCCACCGTCGTCATGCTCG
>JAPPEG010000152.1 GCA_028875345.1 Gemmatimonadota bacterium | reverse complement strand
ACTTCATCATGAACATGCCCGACGGGTACGACACCATGGTCGGCGAGCGCGGCACTCGCGTATCCGGCGGCGAGCGGCAGCGGCTGTCCATTGCCCGGGCCATTTTGCGCGACCCGCGCATTCTCATCCTCGACGAAGCCACCTCCAACGTCGATACCCAGACCGAAGCGCAGATTCAGGAGGCATTGGAGCGGCTGGTCCAAGGGCGCACCACCTTTGCCATTGCCCATCGCTTATCCACCCTCAAAAACGCGCACCGCCTGCTCATCCTCGACAAGGGCAAACTCGCCGAGATCGGCACCCACGACGAGCTGATCGCGCAGGACGGCATCTACGCCAACCTGTGCCGCATGCAAACCGAAATGTCTAAACTGAGAGCTTGGTAAAATCATGCAGCAGCACCATAAATTAGCCGCTGAAATCACTTATCTCGACCCAGACAAAGCGCGGTTTTTCGTCGATGCTTTCGAGGACTTGAACCTAGAGTTGGCCGGGGATCAGACCTATTCTAGGATCCAGGTCAAACGGGCTTTTCCCCTGAGCCGCGATGACTGCTTTATCGTCGTCCAAGACCGCAAAGGCAAGGAGATTGGCTCGCTGGCCCGGCTCGACGCGCTAGATCGGGATAGCCGCCAAGCCGTGGAAGACGAATTGGAGCGGGTCTATTTCACCCCGCGCATCCAGCGCATCGCCAAGGTTACAGTGACCAACCGAGTGCCGCGCTGGGAGGTAGAGACCGACCGCGGACCGCGCGCTTTTGAAATCTATTCCAGCCACCGAAATAGCGATGTGCGCCTTTTGGGCGGAGGGCGAGTCATAGTACAAGACGCCGACGGCAACCGCTACGAGATTCCCGACTACCGGCATCTAGATCCGGTCAGCCAAGCCTTGGTCGAGGAAATGGTGTGAGGAGCTATAGACGATAACAAAATAGGTTCGCTAATTTAGGCATCGTCAAAGCCAGCACCTGTCATGCTGAGCGCAGCAAAGCATCTCCTACCTTAAGAAAGAAGTCCGTGCATAACACCCGCATCACCACCCAGCGAAAGGAAACCCATGCGCCAAGGGATATTCAAGCTGTCGATGACTCTGGGCCGGAGCCCGAGCGAGCAACCCGAGCGGGTGAAGATCTGCCGGGAAATGGGCGTCACCGGCTGCGTGACGTCGCCACCCCTCGAAGGGATAGGCCGCGATCAATACGCCGCGGCCATGCGCCAGCAGCAGCAGGAATGGGCCGAGGTGGGATTCTCGATCCCCGTGTACGAGACCATGACGCCCATCAGCTCCCAACACATCCGCCGAGGAACCCCGGGCCGCGATGAAGAACTGTTGGACTTTATCGCCGCAGTAGAGGCCATGGGCCAAGTCGGTATTCCCGTGCTGTGCTACAACCTCGGCGCAGGCGGCTCCCGCACCGATTGGGTGCCCACGCGCGGCGGTGCCATTTCCTCGCAATTCGACTACGCGGAGTCGCACCAAGATCCTCCTTTGGCAGAACCCCAAACCGAGGAAGAACTCTGGGACAACCTGACTTGGCTGCTCGAACGCATCATTCCGGTCGCCGAAAAGGCCAATGTCCGCATGGGCTATCACCCCAACGATCCGCCGATCTCGCCCTATCGGGGGTCCGCCCAAATCATGGTCAGTGCCGACGCGTACCGCCGCCTGATCAACATCGCGCCAAGTCCCAGCAACGGCGTCACGTTCTGCCAAGGCAACTTCAAGGCCATGGGCGAGGATATCTACTCAGTGGCGCGAGAGTTCACCGAGCAGGGCAAGGTCCACTTTATCCACTACCGCGATGTCGAGGGCACCGCGGGAACGCGGTTTACCGAAACCTTTCACGACGACGGTCCCACGGATATGGCGCGGATGCTAGAGATCTACTCCCGCGCCGGCTTCGCTGGCCCCATCCGCCCTGACCACGCGCCGACGATGGGATCCGAGGACGCGGAGACGACCCGTGGCTACGGCATGTTGGGGAAAATTTTCGCCTTCGGCTACATGATCGGCATGATGCAGGCGCAAAACCTAGCCTACGAATGAGGAGGAGTCACGGATGAAGATCGACGATATCGACGTCTATTGTATCGAACCAGAAATCCTACCAGAGGTACCCGACTATCCACCATTCCTATCAGCACTCCACCAGCGCGTGGTCTTCAAAGTCAGTCTCGACAACGGGATCGTCGGCTACGGCGAGTACCGCTGCTACGCGCCCGACAAGTCGGCTGTCGAGCCGCTGATCGGGCGCAATCCCTTTGATTTTATCAATCACGATCTCAACATCGGCCTCAGCCAGTGGTGCTTGGGGCTGTCGGCGGCGCTCTACGACGCAATGGGCAAGTACCTGGAAATCCCCGCCTACAAGCTGATGGGAACGAAGGTGCGGGACCGGGTCGCAGTAGCTGCGTGGACTCGACCCTCACCCCCGGACGTGCTGAGCCGGGAGGTACAGCGCGCCGTTGACCAAGGCTACATGCTGTTCAAAATGCACACCTGCCACCACTACGACGTATTTGAGCAGAACGAGGCCGTGGAGCAAACCGCCCCTGATCGCTTTCGCATCCAGTACGACTTCAACCACAACCGCTCCCTCGGCGTGGTCCTGCCGATCCTCAAGCGGCTGGAGAAGTCTTGGGTAGTGGGCTGCGTGGAAGACCCCTTGGTCCTGTCCGACATCGACGGTTGGCGACGGCTGCGGGAGAAGACCGACCTCCCGCTCTACATGCACGTGCCACCGCTCGGCGGTATGCAGGAGATGCTGCACGGGCTCGCCGACGGCTACATCATCGGCGAGTACTGCGGCGGTTTCGGCGACGCCTTGCATCGCGGCTTCGCCTACTCAAAAGCAAACATTCCCTCGGTCATTCAACTCACGGGCGGAACCTTAGTCACCGCCTTCGCCCTGCACTTGGGAGCCGTTCTGCCAAAGGTCGCCCATACCATCACGCTCGACGACAACTACGTCGAGGATCTGGCGGCGACTCGCATTCCCGTCATCGAAGGATGCTCTCCGGTGCCAGAAGGACCAGGTCTGGGCGTCGATGTGCGGGAGGAAGAACTCGAGCGCTTGGCCAATAGGCCGCCGCGAGAAACGCCGAGGGTTCTCGGGGTCACGACTCTGCCCGGAGGCGGCACCCTGTACTCGGTAGGCTTCCCCAACCTAGAATCCCTCATGGGGTACCAAGAGGGAACGATTCGCGGCCATCGCTTCGAACTACGTCAAGACGACGGCTCAGAAGAATTCGCTCGCCTCTACGAACGCACACAACGCGAAGGCTCCATCCTCGAGGCTGGATGAGAAAGGTCTCTGCCGAGTACCCAGTGCTGAGGTCGGCGCGGCTGCGGCTGCGTCCCTTTGCGCTGGCGGACTGTGCCGAGGTCAACCGCCTAGTCGGCGACGAGGAAGTAGCCTCCACGCTGGTTGCAGTAAAGTATCCCTACAGCGAAGACATGGCCCGCCGCTGGATCGCCAAACACCAACCTAGCTACGACGCCGGAGGAGCGCTGAACTTCGCCGTGGAGGAACGAGAAAGCCAAGTGCTGGTCGGCTTCATCGGGATTGGCGGAGATGAGCACAGAGCCGGCATGGGCTACTGGTACGGCCGGCCGTTCTGGGGCAAGGGCTACGCCACCGAGGCTGGCCGCACCACCGTGGCCTTCGGCTTTGAGGAACTCGGCCTTGAGCGGATGGAGGCGTCGCACCTAAAGGACAACCTAACTTCTGGCCGAGCGCTGCAAAAAATGGGCATGTCCCACCAGGGCCGCCGTGCCCACTACGTCCCCAAATGGGATGCCCATTGCGACAAGGAAGAGTACGCCGTCGACCGAGAAGATTATTTGCAATTGTGCGCGGAGAGACCGGAGCACTATCGCTACGAACGATTGGTTCCGTCCGCGTGACTGTGTACGGAGATATTCGTTTGACTTCTTCGCCCAACACCACCGCTAAAGGCTGTAACGATGGCAACCGATCTAGAATACCTGCAAAAGTTGGACAATCCCGAGGACAGCGAACTCACCCGCTCACTTATCGACCTCATCGACGTGCAGACCGTCGATTTGGAATTAGCCGCCTTCTTAGCCTCTCACGTCTGGCGTGGAGCTTCCTATATCACCGGCTCAGGTCCCGGTGGCATCGGCAAGACCACCACCATGCACGCCCTGCTCAGTTTTGTCGGAGCCAATCTCCCTTTTGTTACCGCGCTACCGGGAGAAGTGTCCTCCATTGGAGGAGCCAAGTCCTGCGTCATCTCCAACGAATTGAGCGACCATCCGCCCCCAACCTATCTATGGGGAGACGACCTACGCGCTTTCTTTGCTCTAGGCGACGCCGGGCACACGCTGGTCAGCAATGTCCACGCCGACGACCTCGAAGAGATCCATCATCAGATTGTCGAAACAAACCAAGTACCCGAAGCGCAGTTCCGCGCCATTAACCTACTCATTTTCATTTGCCTCGAAGGCGGCAATCCCCCTCAGCGGCGCATCAAGGATACGACCACGCGCCGCATCATCAACAAGATCTACTATAGCAATGGCAAAGAAAAACATCGTCTCATTTACAACCCCCAAAAGGGCCTGTTAGACCACGCGCCGCACGACGAGCAACGCGAGCAAAACTGTCGCGCTTTCTTAGCGGAAATGGTCGATCGCAAGGAGCGCCGTCTCGCGGAAGTGCGCCGCCGCTTTTTACAGTGGAACAAAGCGTGACTAACATTCCCACTATGCGAATTGTCGTATCTAACCAATAGGAGATAACCATGGAACGGAAAACGGCTGCTGAATACGATCCGCAACTACTTGCCCTGTACGATCGCTACGTCCACGGTGACATTGACCGCCGCCAGTTTCTCAATGATGCGGCCCGCTTCGCCATCGGCGGCCTGACAGCTGCCGCGCTGTTGGACAGTCTCACGCCCAACTACGCCTTCGCTCAGCAAGTAGCCGCAGATGACGAACGCATTGCCACCGAGTACGTGTCCTATCCTTCCCCGCAGGGACACGAACAGACGCGCGCCGCCCTCGTGCAGCCCGTGACTGAAGAGGAAAGCAAAATCCCAGGCGTCCTCGTCATTCACGAAAATAGAGGACTAAACCCCTATGTCGAAGACGTCGCACGCCGCGTGGCTACAGCCGGTTTTCTCGCCTTAGCCCCGGATGCGCTGGCACCGCTGGGCGGCTATCCAGGCACGGACGACGAAGGGCGGGCGCTACAACGAAAACTCGACCCAGAGAAAGTGACGCAAGACTTCATTGCAGCCGCCCAATACCTCAAAGCGCATCCTGCCTGTAGCGGCAAAGTGGGCGTCGTCGGCTTCTGCTTTGGCGGTGGCATGTCCAACGAGCTAGCCGTGCGCATCCCAGAAGTAATCTCCGCGGCCGTGCCCTTTTACGGTCGGCAACCAGCGGCTGAAGATGTGCCCAAAATCAAGGCGCGGTTACTGATCCACTACGCCGAACTAGATGAGAGAATCAACGTCGGCTGGCCGGCGTACGAAGCTGCGCTAAAAGAAGCCGACATCGACTATGCGATGCACATGTACCCGGGCGTCAACCACGGCTTCCACAACGACACCACGCCCCGCTACGACGAAGCGGCCGCCAAACTGGCTTGGGAACGCACAATTAGCTTCTTCAACGAAACGTTGAACGCTGAATAATGGCCGATAGCAAAAGAGAGGGTGGAGTCGTTTCTTTGCGGCGAGGTATCCTACTGATTTTTGTCATAGGGACCGTAGGACTAGGCACCGAATTACTGCTGCTCGATCATTTTGAAGAATGGCGTCAACAGGTGCCCTTGGTCTTGTTGGCGCTCGGATTAATTTTGTTGGCGGCGCGGCTACTTTACCAGGGCGCGATCATCCTGCGCCTATTCCGCTTGACCATGCTGGCTTTTGTCTTAGGCGGCATGGTCGGTCTCTGGTTCCATCTTAGTTCCAATATGGAATTTGAATTGGAAATGCATCCGACGCTGAGCGGGTTGGAACTTCTTTTTCAAGCATTGAGCGGCGCCATGCCAGCATTGGCACCTGGAGCACTAGTCCAGCTAGGCCTGCTTGGGTTTCTTTATACTTACCAACACCCGGCGCTGATCCGGGAGCGAACAAAGGAGAATTAATCAATGCAGCGCATCATTTCAGTAGCAGTTCTAACCATCTGCCTCTACGGTAGTAATGCCCAAGGACAGGTCGGCAAAAACGAAACAGTCCTCAACCCCAATCGAGCTGGCGTCGAACAACTGTTAGCCCTAGCGCAACTCGATTCAGCATTGGTCGAGGGGATTGTGGAGGGGAGACCTTTTATCGGCATGGAAGCGTTCAACGCCTATTTGGATTCGACCTTGGCAGACTCGGTCCAAGCCGAACTGTATGTCAATCTCTTCCTCCCGATCAACCTCAATACCGCCAGCGACGCCGAGATGAAACTAGTGCCGGGGGTCGGCAAGCGCATGGCGCACGAGTTTGAGGAATACCGGCCCTACAAAAGCATGGCACAATGGAGACGAGAAATCGGAAAATACGTCGATGACGACGAACTGGCGCGGCTAGAGCAGTACGTCTTCGTGCCGCTTGAACTCAACACTGCTAGCGAAGCGGATTTCCTCACAATCCCCGGAGTCGGCAAGCGCATGGCGCACGAGTTTGAGGAATACCGGCCCTACAAAAGCATGGCACAATGGAGACGAGAAATCGGAAAATACGTCGATGACGACGAACTGGCGCGGCTAGAGCAGTACGTCTTCGTGCCGCTTGAACTCAACACTGCTAGCGAAGCGGATTTCCTCACAATCCCCGGAGTCGGCAAGCGCATGGCGCACGAGTTTGAGGAATACCGGCCCTACAAAAGCATGGCACAATGGAGACGAGAAATCGGAAAATACGTCGATGACAACGAACTGGCGAGAATGGAACGGTATGTGTTTCTTGAAGAATAAGCCCTAGATATTAATTTCTATCCATGGCCAAAATAAACCGCAAAAAGCTCATCCTCGAAGAGGCGGCCCGCCTCTTCTCGGCCAAGCGCTTCGACGAAGTGCTCATGGACGACATTGCCCACCAGGCCGGCGTCGGCAAGGGGACGATCTACACGTACTTTGCCGACAAGGAAGAGCTGTACTTTGCGGTAGTCTTCGAAGGCATCCGGCGGCTCAACGAGCAGCTTCAGCGCAAGGCCAATCGCCAGCAAGACCCCGAAAAGGAACTCCGCCGGATGGTCCACGCCATCGTCTCCTTCTTCAGCCAGAACCGCTTCTTCTTCCGCTTGATGTCGCAGGAGGACGGCAAGAGCGAGGGCGGCAGGGGCGAAAACCGCAAGCGCTGGCGCGAGGAACGACGCATCCAACTCACAGCAATCGAAACGGTCCTACAAAACGGCGCTGAAGAGGGCGTCTTCTCCGTAGAGAATCCGAAGGTCGAAGCCGCTATCCTCCGCGACATGGTGCGCTCGGTGATGATCCACTCAAGAGGTCTGAACGTCGAGGCAATGGTCGATACCATCATGCGCATCTTCCTCCAAGGCGTGCGCAAGAAGCCCTGAGCGACGCTTGCGCTATCTATGTATATTAGTCTCTTGGCTAAAGGACTTTGGTATGGGATCTGTCGCAACAGATGATATACGCGCAATGCCCTGTTACAGTTTCCCGAGACTGCTCACTACCTACGCATTCCCGTGACTACTCTTCGCTCTTGGGTACGAGGGCGCAAGTATCCTACTAGCGAGGGAAACCAGTTCTTCCAGCCTGTGATCGAGCTGCCAGACGACAGCCAGAATCTTCTATCCTTTATCAATTTGGTCGAAATCCACGTACTTGATGCTATCCGCCGAGACCATCGCATATCACTGCACAAAGTCAGGATTGCTATCGATTTCATCAAAAAAGTACTAACGCCTGATCACCCTTTCGCATACCACAAACTCGAAACCGACGGCTTGGACCTCTTTGTTGAGGAATACGGTCAACTCATCAATGTCTCGCAGGCTGGACAACTGGTACTCGGAGCCTGTTGCAGGCACATCTGCGGCGCATTGATAGGGATTCGGCTGGTTATGCCCTGAGGCTATATCCTTTCACTCGCAAGCGCCTAGGCCAACAGCCTATTGAAGAACCCAAGGCAATCGTCATTGATCCTCGCATATTTTTTGGCCGCCCGGTACTCGCAGGCACGGGGATTCCTACAGCTATTATTGCCGAACGCTACAAGGCTGGGGAGGCAATCGGTGCATTAGCGGACGACTATGGCCGCCCGACGCTCGAGATCGAAGAAGCGATCCGCTGTGAGTTATACACCCGAGCAGCCTAATCCACTCGTTTTCTTTATTCACCGTTCTCTAGGGAAAAGACGACTGCCGATGCCCTCAATCAAGAGGGCGCTATAATCTTGGGGATCACTACGGCACGGGACCAGATCTAACCCCACAATAGGAAGGATTTCTTATGATCGTACTTTTTGTTGTCTTCGTGCTAGCGCTAGCCGCTTGTGGTAGTCAAGAAAGCGTCACCGCACCCGTCCAGCCGCACCCACAAGCGGCAAAGACGGGCGAAGCGACTGTATCGGAAGGATCAACGGAGACGGATCGGGCCGCGCTGGTGGCGCTCTATGAAGCCCTCGGCTATGTTTCCCACTCCGAATCCAACGACTGGAACAATTGGCTTTGCGAGGTTCCCCTAGACCAATGGGACGGCGTAACTACGGATGAAAACGGTCGCATCACGGGTCTAGACCTCAGCTACTACAAGTTGCGCGGGTCAATTCCGCCCGAGTTGGGCAATCTCAGCAGCTTACAATACCTGAACCTCAGCGACTTCAGCTACGACAACGAGTTGCGCGGATCGATTCCGTCCGAGTTGGGCAATCTCAGCAACCTGCGATATCTAGACCTCAGCAGCAACGACTTGATCGGGCTGATACCACCCGAGTTGGGTAATCTCGACAACCTACGATCCTTGGGCCTTTACCACAACGACTTGATTGGGCTAATACCATCCGAGTTGGGTAATCTCGGCAACCTGCAAAACCTATACCTCCACTGGAACGACTTAAGCGGGTCGATACCGCCTGAATTAGCCCAACTCGACAGTCTGCAATACCTGTACCTCGGATACAATGACTTGAGCGGGTGCATACCATCTGCCTTGCTAAATGTTGTCAACAACGACCTATCTAACTTGGGGCTGTCTGTCTGTGGAGACGACGAAGCCGCATCAGTGGAGCCCGAACTTGAGCTGGAAACAATTACAGGCGAGCTAACGCCTGAACTTGAGCCGGAAACAATTACAGGCGAGCTAACGCCTGAAATCTTATACGGCACGCTGGTCACCACTTTTACGAATATCTTCTTCGCCGCGCTGGTTCCCGGTACGACGTCGGTGCCGGGGGAAGGCGGTGGCTCGGTGGAGATAGCAGGCAACGATTGGACGTTGCAGGATTATTCGCCCGATGGCGCGTTGATCGCCAACGGTGCCTTGAACATCGACCTGACACAGGATCCCATTCCGATGAGCGGGGAGGTTACCCTTTCTGGATCGCATGAGGCCGAGTTGATACTCGATATGCAGCTTTCGGTTGGGGCCGACGGCCTTTCTGCTACCGGGACGATAACCATTAACGGCGCAGAATTTGACGTCGCCGAAGTCTCGGCTGCTGCTGCCGAGGCCGCTGGCTAGTAGGCCGTGCAGTTTTGGTGTCTGGTCGCGGCCCTAGCCTTGTGCTGGGGCTGCGACCGCGGTCTCGATGCTGAGGCCACCGGGCAGACTGGGATCGCCGGTCGGCTGCACTTTGTCGGCGAGTGGACTGCGAACACCCACTAACGTTCCTTTCCGTACCACTTGAGACGCCATTGCCGAGTATCATCGATGTTTCCGAAAAGGTTTTCCTCTACTTGGAAAAGTACATATCCATGCGTCTTCACATCATCTGCCAATGACGCAGCTTCTTTTATCGCCTCGCTCAGGTTTTCGGCTTCCACGATAACTTCAAACGATGATCGCTCTTGAGAAGATATAATTTTAGCCATCTTGGGCTCCTATACTTTGGGAATTTAGGTAGTGGGTGCCCAAAATTTAGCTCTCAAAGGTCTCTGGCCCCAGGCCGGGGACCCATTTAGCTTCCTTACTCAAGATGAGCCGAATTGCGGTTTCGTCACCGGATACAGAACTATGGGCGCGGTTATTAGGCTCAGGAGTATGTTCTACTTTGTGACCATCAGCCCGTATAGGAGACGCAATAAAATCAACTATACCATTATCCTCGGGCACCCTAGCTCGATTTCTAGTTTCTTCCGGCTTCGCATACTTTGACCAATCAACAGACAGGTTGCCTCCTTGGAATCTGAACACGCTGCTTGGCAATTTGCCTTGGGGAATCCCTGCGGCCTTCACCGTGGCCATGTATATATTTTTATGGACGCGGTAGTATAATCGAGCTGTATCGGGGATTTCTTCTATACCGTAGTTACCCGCTTGCATGGCTCATCCAGCAAGAGATATACCCCGATTTAGGACGGCTATCTCCACGGATGGAATGCCCGTACGTGTCCTTTCCATAGTAAGTTACATTACCATCATCACAGAAGTTAATTAACAGGTCGAAATGTTCTGTCTGCCACTGCAAATCTATGCTACCTCCGCTAAAAGGAACTATCCATGCCTGCCTTACTACGCTCAATTCAGACTCGTCGACTAGCTCAAAGAGGAAATTGCGAATAACATCCAGTGTTTGTTTTTCAAAGGCCGGCGATCCCTGCCCATCCCAATCCTCTTCAAGAGCTAATATCCGTTCTTCAGCGTCATCTACAATTTTGTCAATGGCTTGCCTACTAGTAAGTTTTATATCCTCATTGTCCGTATTCCGAGCTACATGAATTTGGCCCATGCTCGCCCTCCTATGATTTGTCCTGAATACGCCAATAAACAGCGCAACGGCCGCCGTAGCGCGATCAATGGCGGCTATTATTCAAGGTAGAAGTCCCCCTAGCCACGTCAAGGCTGACCGAGCAGTTTTCCGGTGAGACGCCTCATTGCGGCGGATAGCCCTATAACCTCCGCATCGTCGTTCCGTAACCCCCTCAAAACTGCCGCTCACCATCAATAGCCGCGTCCCAACGCTGCGAGTACAGGTAATCCATAGCAGCCTGCGTAGCTGTGGGCGAGCCAATCTGTTGCAAGGCGCTGAGCGCGAATGCACCCACGTGACCGCAGGAATCGTCGAGCGCCCTGAAGAGCTGGGGTTCTAACGGCGCGGCGGCTTGGCCTAATTGGGCGCAGGCTATCGCGGCGTTGGTCCGCACCTGATCGCGCGGCACCCAGCGGCGGCCGGCTTCCTCCTGCCAGTTTGGGTGATCGGCCGAGAGCATTCGCCCCAAGGCTTCCACTGGTACGCCCTGAGCGATATTGCCCAGCGCGACGAGGGCCGTGCGCACCAAGCGATGCGAGCCATCATCTTCGAGGCTCCGCGTCAACGCCGGAACCGCTGCCGCCGCGTGCGAATCCATCTCGCCGAGGGCAAAGGCGGCATTGACCTGAGTCCATTCGCTTTCGTCGTCCAACAACTCGCAAAGCACCTCGACCGCCGGCTCACCAACCGCCGCTAGGGCCTGCGCTGCATCTTCCATGTTAGTCGCCCCCTCGTTCCAAGCGGGCGGTGCTTCATGTTGATCGGCCTCACGACCTGCGGCGCGCAACGCTTTGGCCAGTGACTCGACCGCCGGCTCGCCAATCGCGCCTAGCGCGTAGGTGGCTGCTGTGCGCATGGCTTGGTGATCGATGCCCAAGCACTCGACGAGCACTGGCACGGCTGCCGCCGCATCAACGCCGAATCCAGCCAATTGCTGTGCCGCCGCCAGCCGCTGCGCTAAGT
>JAPPEG010000305.1 GCA_028875345.1 Gemmatimonadota bacterium | reverse complement strand
CAGGCGTTGAAAAGCGCAAGTTTTGCACCAAAGCAGGTTGTTGATCCGAAACGCTAAGGACGCGCAGGCTATTGGTGGAGAGCAATTCGCTGGCGTCGCCAGAGACGATAGGTTGGGGCAAGGTCTCGACCTCTGAGTCGGTGACGGTACCCAAGAACGTGGTGGCCAGTTCAAACACTTCCGCGGCAAAGACGATGCGCAACGGCGCGTTGTTGGCTCGGGTAACGCGCTCGGGCAGGAGTACTGTCAGCCCATCGTCCTCTTCGCGGACGGCGATTGGGTCGGTCGCTTGGCCGCCGACGAGCAACTCTTTGAACGCGGGACGGGCACCCGTTTGGATGCGCACTTGGTCGAAGCCGCGCTGATCCCCGCCTGAGAAGTAGGCCGACAGGTCATACGCAAACTCGACCATTTCGCCCAAGGCCACCTCGCCGAACCCATGGGCGGGCCGCGGGTCGGCAAGCGGAGCCACTTCGCCGAGGACGCGCGCTGCCAACAGCGGTGCCCGCTCGACCCACAGCGAATCCAAGCGCACAAAATCCGCAAAGCGGGTGCTGTGCAAGGTAATGAGCACCTGTATGAAGGAGCCGCTGTCGAGGTTGAGCGGCAGACCCGACTGGGTCGTGGGCGTTGACCAAAAGGTCCAGTTGTCGCTGTCGTAGGTAATGGAAGCCCTCATTCCAGGACGGGGGCTGCGCTGGACAAAGTCGCAGGAGGCGCACGTGCGGCCAAACCCAGTGCGTAGATCGTTCTCGTAGCGGGCGCGGGAGACGACCTTTTCCTTGCCAGTGACCGTGTATTCGTGATAGATGTTCGGGTCGTCGTCGCGGCCCGTGCGAACCTCGACCTCGGCGAAGGCCTGTGCATCGGGTACCTCAACGGCCTCGCCAGCGACAACGCGCATCGGCGTGGCGGTAAAGAACAGCCGGCCAAAGTTTTGTTCGGCCCCGAGGTCAATGATCTTGGAGCGGTACGTAGCCCGCTTGGGAAAGCCCTCGCCATAGACTTCAAACTCGCTGATGGTGCCCAAGAGCGAGCGAGCTTGATTGCCTTGGCCACCGGATGAGCCGCTAACGCGGTTTCGGGTCAAGGCCGTCTCGTCGATGATGGAGAATTTGCGGGCCCAGCGAAAGAAGCGCACGTATTGCTGGTCGAAACCAATGTGCACGTCAGGCGCAAAATTTTGCGTCGGCTCGGCGACGATCCTCGCGAGGGGCAGCGGGCCTTTGATGGCGAAAATCTCGCTGTTTTCCTCTTGGATCGAGACTTGAAAGGCCGGCGTCGAATCCGTGCGCAGCGGCGTGCCGTCGGAGCGGAAACCGCCCGAAGGAGTGTGGAAGCCGAAGGTGCGCGCAGGCATGGGCACGGCTAAGTCGATGGTGAAAAACTGCTTGCCAATCCCCTCGGCCTTGGAGGAATTGTACGTGGTGCTGTCGGCATCGATGAGTGCGACGCCGTTTTCGGTTGGGTCGCCGTTGCCTTCGTTCCACTTCCAGATGCGGGGCCGCTCGCCGTCGATATAGCCTAATTCTTTGGGCTGGCGAAAGGTCGTCCAGTTGTCGAGCAGGGAAATGATGTTGACGCCCGGCTCGACGCGCACCGGCTGGATGGCACCAGGGACGCGCTCAAAATCAATCATAATGCTGACCGTGTCTTGGCCGACCCAAGGCTGGCTGCCGCCGAGTTGCCAAGTAGTAACCTCGGCTTTTAGGGCGGTCGGACCCAGAAGCGCGATAGCAACGGTGAGCGCGAAGCTGCGGGTGTTCAGCACGTCCTGTCTCCTAGCGAAAATGCACATCGGCTGCATGCAGGGCACCCGGACCGTTTTGCATCCTCATTAGCTGGCGCTGACGCGGGCTCAAGCTGTCCCACCACTCGGGTGGGAAGCCATCGTGCGGGTCGAGTTGGAAGACCAGCATGTGCTTTCTATAGTGGCCGAAAAGGGCGTGGCGGTTGCGGTCGCCGGTGTTGGCACCGCCGCCGTGCCAGCACTGGCCGTTGAAGACGATCACCGAGCCGGCCGGGGCGGTAGGCTGCACCTCGTGCTGGACTGCGAATCCCTCCGGGGGTGCGGCGAGACCGCTTTTGTGCGATCCGGGCACCACGCGAGTGCCGCCGATCTCAGGGCTGAAGTCGTCGAGCATCCACACCGTATTCATCATCACTGGCGTGTCCATGTTGAGCATATGGGCGGGGATGTCGCTGTGCAGGTTTTGGAAGCCGTCACCAGGGCGGACGATGCGCGAATTGAGGCTGCCCAAAATCAGCGAGGGTTCGAGAAAGTGTTCGAGGATGGGCAAGACGCGGGGGTGGTCGATGCACTGGTGGAAGATGCGATCCATGACCGGGAGGTTGGCCACGTGGCGGGCCGCGCCGCGATTAGTATGTTCGGTGCCGTGCTCTTGTTCGCAGCGGATCAGGGCCTGGCGCATGGCTGCGGCCGTGTCGGAATCGAGGACGCTTTCGAGTAAGGTGAAGCCGTAGATTTCGATTTCTTGGATAGCTTGTTCGCGTTCGTTCATAGGGGTTTCCTTTACAAGAGTTACTAAAATAAGCCCGCAAAGTTCGCTTCTGCAACCGACTGCCTCTAAGCCGCATAGAGCGCAGCGACGATCATGCGCAGCGACAGAAGCGTGATCACTATCCTAAATACCTTGCGGAACAGGCTTTCGGAAACCCGGTCGCGCAACCGCGTCCCACACCACGAGCCAAGTGCCGCCGCGCCAATCATCCCGGCGATGAGCGGCAAGTAGGGCGCGAAGGCGAAACCGACAAAGCCGAAGACCAAGATTTTGCACAAGTGGGTAACGGTCATTACCGTGCCGTGGGTAATGACCAAGCGGTCTTTGGGCAAACCCGCGCTGGCCAAAAAGGCACCGGTCAGGGGCCCGGCAACGCCAACGAAGAGGGCGAGGAAGGTCTGAAGGGCACCGAAAATGGCAAAGTGGCCGGGGAGGCGAAAGGCGCGGCTGGGCACGGGAACCCAGATGACGAGGAGGATGAAGACGCCCAGATACAGAGGTAGATCGTCGAAGCTAAAACCCCCGACGACCTGCGCCCCTACGGCAGCGCCGAGGAGTGAGCCGCCCGCGAACGGCCAAAAGATGCGCCATTCGATGTGGCGCAAGCCAAAGGATACGCGGCTGGCATTGGAGGCTAGCTGCACGGCACCGTGGACGGGAATGATGGCCGCGGCGGGCAGCAAGCCCGGCATGACCGATATCAGCGCAATGCCGCCGCCCACGCCGATGATGGCAGTAAAAGTCGAGGTCAGGAAGGAGACGCCGATCAGGAAAAAGGGATCCATTCAGTCGGCGAGCACTTCTTGGGCATAGGCGAACAGGGCCGGGTTGCCGCCGGTGTGCAGGAAGATCGCCTCGCCGTCGAGCCTGCCGTCGCGTGCGTGGGCAAAAAGGCCGGCGAGGGCCTTACTAGTGTACACGGGATCGAGGAGAATGCCCTCTTTGCGCGCCAAAGTGCGCAGGGCATCCAAGCCGACGGGAGTGGGGATGCCGTACCCCTCGCCGACGAAGGAATTGTCGTTGTCAAAGTCGGCGGCGTTCATGGCAATGTCGAGGCCGAGGCGGCGGGCGGCTTGGTTGGCGATGGAGGCCATGTCCTCGTGGCGGGTCTCGACGTTGGCGATAGGGCAAAAGCCGCGCACTTGGATCGGCGACTCGATATAGGCTAGGCCCAAAGCTAAGCCGGCTTGGGTGGTGTCGAGGGCGGAGAGGTAGAGGTAGGACGGGTTGATGCCTTGCTCTTGGCATTGGTGAGCAATCTCCACGCCCGCTTCGGCATAGGCGATGGCGTCGAGATCGATCGTATCTTCGCGGCGCGGCCAGTACGCGTTTTTCCCCTGTGCGGAAAGCTCCTCGACTTTGGCTTGCAAAGCGTCTTGTTGGCCGTGCCGAGCGCCTTCCGCTAGGACGGTGATCTGTGCGCCGAGCAGGTGCTGTAACAGGTTGTTGCCTTGCGATTCAGTGTGGTCGATTGCGCGCACCGGCCGGAGGATCAGGTGCAGTTCCAGGTCCAGCTTGGCGCAGGCTGCGGCGAGTTGGCGGCAGTAGTTGGACTGCACTGCCGCGCCCGAGACGATGGTGTCGGCACCTTTGGCCAAGGCGTCGGCTAGGGCAAACTCGAACATCCGCGTCTTGTTGCCGCCAAAGGCCAGACCGTTCAGGTCGTCGCGCTTGATGTAGAGTGCAGGGCTGTCGAGGTGGGCGGTCAGGCGCGGCAGCGACTCCAGCGGGGTGGGACGGATTGAGGCTAGCTGGACGCGGGGTAGTTTGGCGATGGCTGCGGTGAGGGCGTTCGCTTTGGCGGAGTTCATGTGGTGCATTCCTTTGGCCAACCCTGGGGCGGCAGTTGGGAGAGGTGGTTCTGGCGGTGGCACTCTTCGATGACGGCGATCTGCACGCGCACCTGTTGCGGCGTGATCTCGGGTTGGGTTGCTTCTCGCAACGCGGTGAATACGCCGTCGTAATAGGCGTTGGACATATAGGTAAATGCGTTTTGTTCGTCCTCGTTCGGTGCCCAAGACCGCTCGATCATTTTCAGCTCTTCGCGGCAATAGTTCGGGCCAGGCAGTGGGCTACGGATGAGCGACTGCTCAGGTGCCTTTTGCGGATCGTAGTAGCGCCAAGCCAGTCCCGCAGGACCGCCGGAGAGACCACCGCGCTCGCCGTGAACGGTGTACATGGGCTGCGGGAAGGCGGAGCAGGAGGAGATTTCGACGTCGATGACGGGTTTGTCTTTGGTGCGCAGCAGAATTTTGACGTAGTCCTCGGCGTCGCCGAAGGTGTTCGCGCGATCCATGGCGCAGAGGATTTGGTCCGGCATTTTGAAGTCGAGCAGGCGCATGGCTTGATCCATGGGGTGCGGGCCGGTGTTGAGCAGATTGCCGCCCCGGTATTCCTGCAGGGTCTGCCAGTCCCAGCGGCGGGCAAAGCCGCTGAAGGAGATCGAGACTTGGACGATGCGGCCGAAGACGCCGGAATCAATGACTTGGAGCATCTTTTGGAATTGGGGCGCATTGCGCGACTGCTGAAAGGGCAGGAGCAGGCGATCGGCCTCGCGGGCGGCGGCGATCATGGTGTCGAGTTCGGCCACGCTCCACGCGAGCGGTTTTTCGCAGATGGTGTGGTGGCCGGCGTTGAGGGAATCGATGGTAGCTTGAGGATGGAGGTGGCTGGGCAGGGCGTTGACGACCAAGTCGATATCGCCGCGCGCGAGAAGGTCGCGGTAGTCGGCGTACGCGTCGCAATCCATTTCGCTTCGGGCGCGCTGGCGGCGGTCCTCAAGAAGGTCGGCGATGGCGACTATTTGGTACTTCTGCGGGGCGGTCTTGAAGTAGCGGCAGTGGATGTCGAGACCGGAGCGGCCTTGGCCGAGAACGGCGACGCGGATGGGGTCTTTTTGTGTAGGCAATTTGGGTAGCTCCGTGTAGAGATGGGCGTTTATGTTGGGGGTTGAGCGGAAGGGTGTCAAGGGTTTGTAAAGGGAGAGTGGGATGCGTAGTTTACATGGCGGCAGAGAATGATAGCGAAAGAAAAACATGAAGCACGTCCGTCTCGATGAGTTAGACCAAGAAGGCTGCCCGGTCTTTGCAGGGTTGCGGCCAGAGACGCCGTGGTCGGCATTCGACTATTGGGTATTGGCACCGGAGGAACCGTTTCCAGTGGCGGGTACAGGAAGAGCTTGTGAACAGGGCTATGTGTTTACGGGCGGGCCGGTGGAATTGACCGTGGGGCAGCAGCGAGTGGAAAGCGGAAAAGGGCCCTGTTTTGTCGTCGAACCTACCGGATGCGCTCACGAGTTGAAAAATTTGACCGATGCATCTGTGAACGTACTGAGCGTCCGCGTCGCGCTGGACGCGGATGCAGAGACGCAGCAAGGTGTGCAGCCCAAGACCGGCACCTTCGACGAGCAAGCACTAAAGTGGCGCGACGCAATCCACGGCGGCTGCGGGCAGATTGCCACCCGGCATGTGCTCTCGCCCGATGACTTCTACAGCGACTGGACCTTCCTTGACCATGCAATCCTCGGCGCAGGAGGCTCGGTAGGGTATCACTATCACGATTTTCTCGAAGAGAGCTTTGTGGTATTGAAGGGACAAGGGCTGATGACGATTGACGACGAGACCTTTGCGGTGGGGCCGGGGTCGGTTACTTGGCAGGGAATTGGGCAGGGACACGGCATCTACAATCCCGGGCCAGAAAAGCTGGAATTTGTGCGTATCGCCGTGAAGCAAGCAGATAGAGAATACACTACCATCGACTTGCACGACGATTTGTCGGCGCGCAGGCCGACTTGAGAAAGGAAGATCATGAACCAAACCAATACAGTACATCGCATGGCCGAGGCCGCTGGCAATTTTCTCGCATCACTGGACGAGTCGGAGCGGCAGAAAGCGGTGATCGACTTTGCCGACAGCACGGAGCGCGAAAACTGGCACTACATTCCGAGGGAGCGCGCCGGATTGCCGCTAAAGGAAATGGACGAGCGACAGCGGGAGCTAGCGCACGCGCTGGTAGCGACCGGAGTCAGCGCGTCGGGGTACGAAAAAGTCTCGACGATCATTTCGCTGGAGCCCATACTGGCCGAGTTAGAGGGAGCGGATCGGCGCTTCCAGCGCGATCCCGAGCTGTACTACGTGAGCATTTTCGGCGAGCCGGGTGGGGACGCGCCCTGGGGCTGGCGCTTTGAGGGACATCACGTCTCGCTCAATCACACGATAGTAGAAGGTCGGCTGGGAACAACACCGTTGTTTTTTGGCTCCAACCCCGCTGAGGTGCGCCACGGCGAGCAAACTGGACTGCGGGCTTTGCAGGAGGAAGAGGATCTGGGGCGGCAGCTTTTGCACGAGTTGGACGGCGAGCAGAAAGCAGGGGCCATTGTCAGTGCGGAGGCCCCAAGGGACATCCTCACGACCAATGTGCCCCACGTGCGCGGCGAAGTCGAGCCGGAGGGGTTAGGCAGTGCGGATATGAGCGCGGCGCAGCGTCAGATATTGGACGCCTTAATCGAAGTGTACGTACGACGCTTGCCCGAAGCGGTGGCCGAAGCCGAATGGGCGCGACTCGGAGCAGCATATTTGCGGGCGGCGCACTTTGCTTGGGCTGGCGCAGAGGAACGCGGGGGACCGCACTACTACCGGGTGCAAGGACCGAGTTTCCTCGCCGAGTACGACAATACCCAAAACAACGCCAACCACATCCACGCAGTCTGGCGCGACCTGAACAACGATTTCGGCGAAGATCTGCTCAAGCGGCACTATCGGCAAAACCATAGATGAATTAGGAATTAGGAATTGAGAATTACGAATTACCCCGCCCCAATTCCTAATTCCTAATTTTTAATTCTTAATTGTTTTGGAGAGAATTCTTTGACTGTTACGGCCGTCTTCGGTTTACGCGCTGCGTTCTACGAACAATTGCACTGCCGCTACCAGCGCCGCGAGTTCGATAACTGGCAGGTCTGGGGCGGCAACCTGACCATTGAAATCGACGGTCGGGTTTGCGAGCCGCCCCTCGCTAGGGCCTATATCGAGCCTGGCAAGACGGCTGCCATGGCCCAGGTACGCTGCGAGCTTTTCGTCGCCGCCGTTGATCCGCGCGAAGTCCAGCCGGGAGATGTGGATGCGCGGCTGTGGACCGATGCTAACGGGACAAATGATTACGTGGAGATGCGGCTGCTTGTCGATGCGGAAGGCGTTCCCGTCCTCGCTGGTAACAACCTCGTCTTTGAGTCGGAGACTTTCGCACTTGGGCGCACCGGCACCTTCAGCTACGCGGTGGAATTTTCCGCCGACAGCTACGCCGAGGCTGGACGCAAGGAATGGATCAGTCTCAACGACTTGGCCGAAAACCGCGATGGGATCGTCGTCGTCAGCCCGGAATGGGTGCGCAAGGGACCGACGATCGCCGAAGTGTGCGCTCGCAAGGTCGGTGCCGAGATCGACGAGAGAGGCCGCTTTCGCTCGGGTCGGCTCGCCGAACTGACGCGGTGCTTAGATGTCATTCCGGCCGACGTGATCTACCTTCTGCCCTTTTTTCGTCCAGGTTTTGCGGATCTGCACACCGGCGCGGACGTGCGCAAGGGAACCCTCGGCAGCGTTTATGCGGTCCAGGACTTTTTCCAGGTTGATCCCGAGCTGGTTTCGCCGACTGAGGAAGTGGATTGGGAGGCACTGGTGGCGGAAGGTTTCGTGCTCCCAAACGAGATGGAAGGTCTCGCCGGACTGTCCGCGGCCCAAGCGGAAAAGGCACTCGGCCGCGAAGCCTTCGTCCAACTCGTCGGTCGCGCTGAGTTGCGGTCACTGACTAGGAAAGCGCACGCCCTCGGCAAGAAGGTCATCTTCGACTTGGTGCTGATGCAGAGTAGCCGCGACTGTCCGCTGATCGCCGAGCATCCGGAGTGGTATCTGCGCGACGAACGCGGGGTGCCGCAAATTCATCAGATCGCCTGGCTGGTCTATTCGGACGTGGCGCTCTTCGATTTGGTTTACAATCAGCCGTTGCAAGAGTACCTGTTGGAGATTGCCCCGTATTGGATCGAACAATGCGGATTCGACGGGGTGCGCATCGACGCCAGCCAGACCATTGACCGGCCCTTTCTCAAAAAGCTCAAGAACCGCATTCAAGCTGTCGCACCCGAGGCGTTGGTGTTGGGAGAGACGCTGTGTCCGTTGACGGAGGCAGTGGACGTCCCAACAGATGCGATCTACGCGCTCTTAGTTGACTTTCACCGCGACACCGAGCACGCCCAGCCCCTCATCGATTTCCTAGAGGAGATGAATCGCACCTTCGCGCCCGGCACCGTGGCCATGGCCTACTTTGAAAACCACGACAGCCCGCGCGCCACCCAAGTGTGGCACGAGCGGTTCCGGGAATTCTTGCAGTGCGACGAGCAGGCGCGAGACTACTGGCAGAGCCTCACCTGTCCCATCCAGCCGGATCCGGGGAACCGGGCGCTCCTGATGGCACTGCTCAAGAACTTGCAGGCCGCCCTGATCGACTGTTCGGCCGGTTCGTCCTCTAAGTGCAATCTGACGCGGGGCTTGGAACTAGGTAGCGAGTGGGGCGAGGAAACGCGCACTGACTTTGAAAACGAAACTCTCCTGCACTTCGACTGGGCCGAGCGAGAGCCGCACGCCAGCCTAGCGAGAGCCTACGAGCGTCTCTTCGCACTGCAAAAGGAGTGGCCGGAATTTTGCGACGGAGAGATTTACTTCCACCGCAACGAATTTGCGGGCGGCGACCCAGACGACCGCATTTTGGCATACGTGCGCTATACCGAGCGAGGCGCGCTCTTAGTGGCGCATAACTTTGACCCACTCACCGTACGGAAGACGTCCTACCACTTCGATTATCTACCGCAGTCGCCCACATCCCGCCAAAAGTGCTTCGACACGTACGAAGCTCTTGCGATCAAGGCCATACCCGCCAGCGACGAGATTTCGGAAGTCAGCCTCATGCCATTGCAGACGCAAGTGTGGCGACTTTACATTGCTAAAAAAAATTGACTTTTTGATAAATTGATCCTATACCCTACATAGTAGTGGAAGTGGTCCCAAAACTAGTGTCGGGCCGATCAAGGGTCGTCAAGTGCCTTCGCATGGAGCGTTTTTCATAGGGCGAGACGCTCTTGATCCGACGCTTTTTCTTTACCCAAAGAACCAACTTTAGAGTTTTGGGATTACTTCTGGCCTTGTTTTGCAAACGAGTGCTTTGGAGTCCTGCACTCGTTTTCATTACAGTCCTGCATTGCGGGGGCAACACGGTCACCCTCTGTTTGCGACATAATCGGCCACACCTCACCCTCTTATTAAGGAGATAGTATCATGACGACACTCAGAACGTTGTTTCTGAATGTGGGGGTCATACTCTCTTTATTTGGATGTACAGAGGTAGATAACCCCGTCGATTTCCAGCCATCTGCAAAGGTGGTGACAACTGATGGAGGGTGCGGATACAGCATTCTCTGGGACTGTCAGGCAAACACTTGGATGGCAGCAGAGGATTCTCTGTGGACCATCTTTTACCGAGACATGCACCAGGAACACCCTTCCTACTACTTCCAGGTGCAGGTAGGAGACGATGACACCACGATACAGGTTGCTGTTCGGGAAGGGAACAAAAAACGGAACCTGAGAGACCAGGCTCCCTCCTTTACGATTACTGATCAGGATTCCTGCAAGCTGCAAAGCAGCCTGCTTAAGGACTCCACCACGGTCAGAATTTACAAAGGAAAGGTTAGGCGGGACAGTTTCGGTCGGAACTACCTCGTCCAGAACGATGAGAATTATCTGATTACCCGTCGGTATACGTCGAACGGGAAACCATCACCGCCCTTGGAGGTGGTCTTCCACCGAAACTTCACGGACTACTGGAATCGGGACAAACCGAGACCGGAAGGTCTCACCGAAATCGGGAGCGAGGGGGCGAACGGCTACCTTCCTTGGAACTTCAGCCAAGATGCCATTGATACCCTCAACAGCATCCCGAAAGACGATCGTTCGTACCTCACGAATCCACTCGTCAGAAGTACCTGTTCCAGCGAGGGCCCTGATGAGGTGCGGACTGTGACGAGGGAGCCAGTAAGGGGGGGCGCAACGATAACATCCTCTGGATCAACTGGTAGCTCCTCTGGATCAACTGGTAGCTCCTCTGGATCAACTGGTAGCTCCTCTTCTTCACCGGGGACGACTTCCACGCCAATCGGCAGTAACCCACCTGAAGAAGGCGAAGAGGGCGAAGAGGGCGAAGAAGGGGAAGAAGGGGAAGAAGGCGAAGAGCCTGAAGATCCTGCACCAAGACTCGCGATCTCTGTGTCGGCATCGCCTTCTTCTGTAAGTGAAAATACCAGCACCACATTCTCGATTACCGTTACAAACAGCGGTACGGCAGAGGCGGAGTCGCAAACAATCTCCTTGAGCCCAGGGTCCCTGACAACAGCGTCAGGGAATATTGCGGCAGGGGCATCGGTGACGAAAACAATCACCGTGACAGCGCCGAGCGTGGACTCATCTGGGTACCACAGTTACTCTGCTTGCATCGGTAGCATCTGTCGTACGTATCTTTTATGGGTTAGAGCGGTGCACGTCTCTCCAGGAAGGGATCGGGTAGTGGTTTTGGCCAATTCCATCGTCTGTTGTTCGGCTGATAAGGTCAGCAGGTTTTACGTCCAAATTAGGGAGATTACGCCATCAGGCGGGACCTGCTATCGTGAAGAGTGCGGTGCCAGGCCCACTCCTGACACATGCACAGGCAGCACAACGTCATCCTCGACCAATTGCCAAGCAAGGCTTACCAACACGGACTGTTCTATACCTGGTGGTGAAGGCAGCCTCGGCTCTGCATGCGGCCCAGCGTGTAGCAGTGGTGATTGCACTCATCCGCCACCGTGTAACTCCGGTGACACAAACCCTCAATGCAATTGAAGGAGATGCCATCATGACATTGCAATCCTTCTCGGGTCGGCCGACCCGAGAAGGATTGCCACCGCGAAGACGGCAGCAACGGTTCGATCCGACGCCATTGCGCATCGGTTACATCGGTGGCATATTGCATACGCGGCGTACTCATCATACAAGCCTTTCTGTTCAGATTTTGTCGCGCTCCGCAACCTGAATATGGCTTGATGAGTACGCCGTTTCAAATACCGACTACATCAAGGGTTTTCAGACAGCTTCTGAGGAATTAGGAACTACGAATTACCCACCACCGCCCAATTCGTAATTCGTAATTGATAGAAGGAGTACGAACATGGCAAAAATCGGCGCAATTCACTACAACTGGCCCGGCTGCGACTTAGAGGGCTTCGCCCGGCGGGCCAGCGAAATCGGCTATCGGTACTGCGAGTTGCAGATCC
>JAPPEG010000007.1 GCA_028875345.1 Gemmatimonadota bacterium | reverse complement strand
TCTACGACCTGATCGTCGATGCCAATCTGAAGAATGTGTTTTTCTGTAGCCAGATTGTCGCGCGGCAGATGATCGCCCAAGGAGGGGGAGGCAATATCATCAATATCTCTTCCCAAGCTGGCGTGGTCGGTGCACCGGAGCGCGGCCCGTACTCAGGTGCCAAGGGCGGCGTCAATAACCTGACGCGGACTATGGCCGCAGAATGGGCTGAGTACCAGATACGAGTCAATGCAGTCGCCCCGACCGTGACTCGCTCGCCGCTGGCTGAGACCGCGATGCGGGAAAGCCAGGCCTTTGCCGATGCAGTGAAGACTAAAAATTTGCTGCGCGGTGCTTTGGCTGAGCCGGAGGAAATGTCGGCGCCGGTGATCTTTTTAGCGTCGGATGCCGCGTCGATGATCACCGGCCATACGCTCGTGGTGGATGGGGGATGGACCATCGTCTAGTAATCGCGTTGAGTAGCGGTTAATAGCTAGATCTTATCGCAATCCCTCGCACCAAACATCCAAAAATCGCTAGATAACTTACTTCTATATGGGGAGTAGGCGGTCGCGGTAGTGCGCTAGGCGACTGGCGAGCATCGAGTCGAGCGCGGCGGCCGAATGCGCCAGCCCCGTGCCAATGCCGCGCTGAGCCACGTGGACGAGCAGGCGCACTAGCCCGTTGGCATCGTCGAGGTGGATGTATTCTGGGGCCAATTGCGCGCCCGGCCCTGCATTGTGATAGTTGCCGAGAGGTAGGGCTACTGCGCCCGTACGGTAATCTGCCTGCATAAGCGGAGTGGCTTCGCAAGCACCGCTGTCCATCAGCTTGCGTTGATAGCGGAAAGTAGGCTGTTGGGAGGCCAGTTCGTCAGCTAGTGCAGCCATCCCACCGCTGATGTCTGGGGCGAACACCCAGAGTCGGTCGCCCACCCGCAAGATCGGCCCTGCGCCGAGCACCGCCCCAGCCGCCACACTAGAGCACTCAATGTTGATGTAGAGCGCACGTCGCGGCAAGAACCCAGCCTCCAGCGCGGCGAGCATACCGACGAAACCCACCTCTTCCGCACGCGTGAGCAAGACGCCGAGGCGGACCGAGGCTTGCTGGCGGACCAAGGAATCCAAGACGCACAACGCCACGGCTGCACCGGCCAAATCGTCGATCGCCCGTCCGCTCAAGCGCCGACCTCGCACCCGAAAGGCTGGCAAATTCCACATCGCAAAGGTCCCCGGTCCTTGGAGATTGTCGCGTGCTGTGGCTACTTCAACTAGGGGATAGTGCGTTCCTTCTGCTTCCACAGTGCGGACGATGGTCCCGGGGATTCCGCGCTGGGTAGCCGGGCGATTCAGGTCGAATAGGCGCACGCCCGTCGCTAGCGCCTTTTCTAACTCGACGCCACCGAGTATCTCGAATAGCGCGCGGCCTGACCCCTGTGAGGTCCTCCACACTAAGCCGGGGTGGTCGAGATGGGCAGTTAAGACGATGAATTCGTCCTCTTCCTGTTGCCCCCCGCCGTCGTAGAGCAGCAAGCTGTTGCCACAGCGGTCGTGGAGCACTTGGATTGGAGGCCGCGCGGCTGCAAATGCGTGCGCGATGCCGAAGGCAAAATGTTCGTGGAAAGGGGCTGTGGGGGCGCTGATGAGCGGCTTGGCGATATGGAGAAAGTCAAGTTCCATACAAAAAGAAAAAGCCCCTAAATGCCAATGCCGTCAACTCTCGTTGTCCCAATCGGTTAAGCTGCTTATTATAACAGGCTATTGCGATACAGTAAGGGGCACTACTTGCTAAGACGCTTGCCGACTCACTACCTAGACCACCTCGCCGGACGCGATCAGGCCCTTCTGGCTCCGCCCGGTACCCAGCAGCTAACCATGCGTGCGTTTTGGGTGGGAGCGTTCCTCAGCTTTTTCTTAGCCGTCGGTGCTCCGTACGGCAACATGATCATCCGCGGCTCCTACATGGCCTTGGACTTCAGCACACCAGGGGCCATTTTTTTATTTCTCGTCCTCATTGGGCTGCTCAATGTGCTGTTCAAGGTCGCCGCTAGCCCGGCGGGCGCGGTGGTTTGGGCCTTGATCTCGTGTGCGCTCTATGGCTTCTACTATGGCTGGGTGGCTCCTCTCGATCCTTTTGCTCCGGGTTTTTTCTTTGCCACCTTCATCGTCGCCTCATCCCTGCTCAATATAGTATTGGTCTCTTGCGGGCGGAGTTTGGTCCTCAACCGGGCCGAGTTGATTCTCGTGTACGTCATGCTGTTGATCGTCTCGGCTCTTTGCACTATGGGCCTGAGCGAACAAATCCTGCCGATGATCACGGCGGTGTTTTACTTTGCCTCGCCGGAAAACAAGTGGCAGGAAATGCTCTTTCCCCATTTTTCCGCGCGAGAAGTCCTAGTCAATGACGGGAGCGACAGCAAGACCTTTTACGAAGGGTTGGCACCCGGGGAGGCGATTCCCTATGCAGCGTGGGTAGAGCCTTTGTGCTGGTGGGCAGTTTTTCTTTTGGCACTATACGTAACTATGGTGTCGATCGCGGTTATCATCCGTCGGCAGTGGATGGAGCGCGAGCGGTTGCCCTATCCGATCACACAGGTGGGACTGGCGATGGTGCGGGGAGAGGAACGCGGGTTTAAGATCAATACCTTTTTTCGTCAGCCGGCCATGTGGGCCGGTTTTATGTTGCCGATTTTTTTTGGCAGCTTGAAGGCCCTGCATCGCTACGACCCGGCTTTTCCGGTCTTCTCCCTGAGTTCGTCGATATTCTTAGTGGGCAAGCAAACCTTGCAACTGACCGTCAGCTTCGCCATAGTCGGCTTTTCGTACTTCATCAATGCCAATATCGCGGCTGGTATCTGGTTCTTTCACCTATTGGCCAAGTTTGAAAAGGAGTTCTTCGCGGTCGCTGGCGTGACGTCCGAGCAGAAGGTCACCTTCGGCGTGGCCGACTTTCCCTTGATGGCCTACCAAGGGGTCGGTGCCTTGCTGGCAATGGTTGCGGTTGGCTTGTGGGTGGGCAGGGAACACTTTGGCAATGTGTGTAAAAAGGCCCTCGGCTTGGCACCAGAAGTGGAAGATGGGGATGAGATCATGTCCTATCGCTGGTCTTTTTTCGGCGCAGTGGGTGGGATCTTGGTCATGTCGTGCTGGCTGTGGGTTATGGGGACGCCGCTGTGGGTAGCGTTTGTTTTTGTCGTCTTGGCCTTGCTCATCTTTCTCGGCGTGACGCGAATCGTCGCCGAAGCCGGTCTAGCGGCCGTGCGCGCCCCGATGACGGCACCCGACTTGGTAATTTTGGGATTGGGGACCGACTTGGTGACGCGGACTGGGGTGTGGAACTTGTCGTTGGCCTATATGTGGGGCGCGGATGTGCGGGTGTTCGTCATGGCGACCTGCACCAATGCCCTCAAGCTAATCGAGGAGATGGAGCCGCGGCTGCGGCGGCTGGTGTTTTGGGCTATTATTCTCGCACTCTTCATCGGTGCCCTCGGTGCGTTTTGGATGATTTTCCACATGGCCTATCAGCACGGCGGAGTGAACCTCAATAGTTGGTTTTTTAAAGGCGCGCCCGAAACCGCGTACAACAATGCGCTCCGCAACCTAGAGCCGACGGGCATACATTGGCCGGGGGTAGGGTTTTTGTCCGGCGGTGCGCTGGTGATGGGGGCGATGATGTGGGCGCGGCAGCGCCTGCCGTGGTGGCCGGTGCATCCCATCGGCTTTCCCATTGGGGCCAACGGCATGCTCAACTACGTGTGGTTTAGCGTATTCTTGGCTTGGTTTATCAAGAAGCTGATCATGCGCTTTGGTGGAGTAGCCTTGTATCGCCGCAGTCAAATGTTTTTTTTGGGGCTGATCTGCGGGCAGGTTTCGTGCAATGGCCTGTGGTTGGTCATAGATTACTTCACCGGCAAGGTGGGGAACGGTATTTTTTGGGCATGAAGTACTCGGCTTACTACATCCTCTGCGTTCTCGTGCTGACCGCTGCCAATAGCGGTTGGGCGCGCGAGGACGGCGTGCGCGAAACCGTCGCTTACTTGTCGTCGCTGGGTTCTAGGGTCAGCGGCTATCCTGGGTCAGCGGCCGCCGCGGATTACGTCGAGCAGCGCCTGCGCGAGATTGGCTTGCCCGAACTGACTCGCGAATCCTTTAAAGTCACCGTGCCTATCGATCAAGGGGGGGAGTTGCTCCTCACAGAGAGCGGGGAGCGCTACGCACTCTATGGCTTGTGGCCCAACTTGGTCCGCACCTCGACCCTGCCTGAATACGAAGGCGAGATGATCTACGGCGGGGACGGCGAGTGGGGGGATTTTGCGGGCTTTGAACTCGACGGCCGGGTGGTGTTGCTGGAGTTCAATAGCTGGAACCGCTGGTTACAGGCCGCTTCGCTGGGTGCGCGCGCCATCGTCTTCATAGAGCCAGAAGAGACCACGCGCAATCAAGCTACAGCCAAGTACTCTACTGCGCCGCTGGACATCCCGCGCTTTTGGATAGAAAGAGCCGCCGGATTACAGCTCAAAGAACGGTTACTCCAGCAGCCAACTTCCGTAATGCTCAAGGGGCGGATGGACTGGCAGCGCGAAACGGCTTGGAATATCTGGGGTCGGCTCCCCGGCACCGATCCAGCGCTGGCCGACGAGACCATTGTCATCGAAAGCTACTACGACGGCATGTCGGTGGTTCCCGCCTTGGCTCCGGCAGCCGAAGCGACCAGCGGCATTGCGGCATTGCTGACGCTGGCCGAGCATCTGGTGCGCCACCCGCCGCGCCGGCCAGTCGTGCTAGTGGCCACGGGTGCGCATTTCCAAGCTCAGCAGGGGATTGTCCACTTCCTCGAACGCCACGCCCGCCGCCATCCCTACTACGCCGAGCGGATGGAAGAGCCGCTCAAGCCCAAGCTCTTTATCTGCATTGACCTGACGAGTCAGTCCGACGGGCTGGGGATTTGGAACAATACTTTTAGCTACGATCTCAAGCGGTTCTTCGTGCCTTTTGGCCGGCGTTTTACGGCCTATGCCGAGGAGGAGTCCGCTCGGTTGGGTTTGGAGCAGGAGCGGCCGCTGGCCAATGGGATCAGCCCGATTCGCGGTATGGACTGGTCAACCTTCGTGCCGGGCGGGGTCTCGGTCAGTGGAGAGCAGGCTCTGACCGCTGGGATCATCTCGCTGTCGTTTGTGACCGTCAACGACGCCCGCTATATCGTCGATACTCCGTTCGATACGCCTGAGCGGATGAATATCGAAAATCTGTCTCGCCAAAGCCGCCTGCTTAACGCCATGCTGGCGCGGGCGGTAAACGACGAGGCCCTGTTTGACGATCTCGAAGACTTTGGTCCCGTGCTCAAGGACAAATTGCGCTCCTTGCGGGTCAAGGTTCGCTCGTTTCCACGTCGCAGCACAATACCGGACCGCCCGATTGCCGATGCCATTGTAGTAGTTGATCCCTGGTTCAAGTCGCACAAAGGCGTGCGCTGGGCGCAGTACCACCTCACGGACGACCAAGGCGTCGCCGACATCGACGGCTTGTGGACCGGAGGCTATCCAGTGGCGGCCTACCAAGTTAATCCGGCGACCGGGGAGATCGCGTTTGCTCCCGACCTTTCGAAAAGAGCGCAAGAGTTCAGCGGCGGGATCGTGAACGGGTGGATGATCCAGAGCAAAATTCGCTGGGATACCAACGAAAAGATCATCGTCGTCTTTCCCACTATTTCGCGGTCCTTCTACAGCATGATTGACCCGCGCTATCTCCGGTCCTTCGGAGAGATCAAGATTGTCAACCGCAGCGGGGTGACACCTCGGCAGTTCGGGCTAGCGCGAGGGTTTGACACAGGCGAGGCCGTCGGCGTGGTCTTTGGACCGCAGGACGCTGATGAGGATGACGGCATCAAGATGCTCGTCGACAACCGCCTGCTTTTGCTCAACAGCGAGGGAAACGAAGATGAGGAACAGGCGCGAGGACGGGGCTACGCGCTGAGAAAGGAATCGCTGATCCGCACCGGGATGCTGGCCGTTGAGGACATGTGGCAACTCAACGAGGCGCGGATACGCACCTTGCGCGAGCACGCCATTGAAAACCAGCGCTTGGCCCGATTGCACCAGCGCGGCAAAATCCTGATCGAAAAGGCGCGACAGGCCGAAGAAGCCAGGGATTGGGAGCGCTACGTCGAGCACGTCCGGGCCGCGCTAGGGATGACGTCCCGCGCGTACCCGGAGGTGCTACAGACGCTCAACGACGTCATCACCGGTATGGTGTTTTTTCTCGCCTTGGTCATCCCAACGGCCTTTCTGGGGGAGCGGTTGCTGTTTGCGGCAGCTGATATTCGCTGGCAGCTAGCGGGGTTTGGGGGATTGTTGGTTTTGATCTGGTTCGCCATTTCCCAGGTTCACCCGGCCTTTGCCATCGCCGAACCACTGGTGATCTTGCTGGCCTTTGCGATCATGGCGATGGCGGCGTTTGTCCTGTCGATGATTAGCACCCGCTTCAACCGCCATATGAAGGCATATCAGGCGAGGGAAGCCCATGTCCACGAGACCGATATCAGCCGTGCCAGCGCCAGCTACGCGGCCTTCATGCTCGGCATTTCCAATATGCGTCGGCGCAAGCTGCGCACCGGACTGACCTTGCTGACCTTGGTCCTGCTCACCTTTACGGTGCTCTCCTTCACCTCGTTCAATACCCAGATCCGCTACATGGCCTTTGCAATGGACCACGAGGGAACCTACGAAGGAGTGCTGATCCGCGACCGCAATTGGAATGTGCTGAACCGCCCGACGCTCGACTACGCCCACTCCCACTTTGCCACCGAAGGGGTGGTCGTGCCGCGGAACTGGTATGTCGCCTTTGACGACGAGCAGAAAAAGTACATTGAAATCTTCGGCGATACTTCGGTGGTGCGGGCGACTGGAATGCTGGGGCTGATGCCGGAGGAAGTGCATGTCACTGGCATTGACCAAGCGCTGGTGGGGGGGAGCTTCTTCACTCGCGAGGACGAGTCGTCTTGCCTGATGGCCGAAGGCATGGCCAAGGCGCTGGGCATAGGGCCGGCAGAGTTGGGCACGGCGACGGTTCAGGTCTTCGGCCGGAACTTAGTGGTGCGGGGCGTGTTTGATCCCGACCTCTTTGAGGCGGTGCGCGACCTCGACGACGAGCCGCTGACGCCAGCGGATTTCCAGATGTCGAGTGCTCAAGCCCTAGGGCCGGTGGCCGAGGACAAGATGAGCATCGCCATAGATGAATCCGCGCTCGATATTCGCCCGTTCATCCACCTAGAGTCCGACAACGTGCTGGTCTTGCCCTATGGGACACTGCGAGAGGCAGGGGGAATGCTGCGCTCGGTAGCAGTGCGGATGGAGGATGGAGCACGCGCACAGGAAATGGTCGAGGATTTTCTCCTGCGGCTGGCCATTACGCTCTTTGTCGGTCTGCAGGAGCCGGGTGAATCCGCCCCTAAGGTGTTTTCCTACACCTCGATTGGGTTGCCCGATGTCGAGGGCTTAGGGGCCTTGGTGATACCAATGTTCATCGCTGCGTTGATTGTGCTCAATGCGATGATGGGGGCTGTCTATGAGCGCTTCCGCGAGATCGGCATTTATTCGTCGGTGGGGCTAGCACCGCTGCACATTGCCCTACTATTTGTGGCCGAGGCATGTGTCTATGCGATTATTGGCGTCACTGTGGGCTATATTCTCGGCCAGAGTTTGGGCAAACTACTCTTCGCGCTGGACCTACTGCAGGGAATAAGCCTCAATTACTCGTCGATGGCGGCGATTGTCTCGTCGCTGATCGTGATGGCCGTGGTTTTGCTTTCGACTATATATCCGGCTAGAGTGGCGGCCCGCACAGCCGTGCCCGATACGGTCCGTCGCTGGACCCCACCGGCCCCTAGCGGAGACCGCTGGGAAATGGAGTTCCCCTTTATGGTCAGCGAGGGGGAAGTGCGGGGCCTGTGTGGATTCTTGGCCGCTTACTTCAGCGCCTATAGCGAAGAGTCCATCGGCGACTTCTACGCCGAGAAAGTCCAGCTAGTCGAGGAAGCCGGGGAGCGCGGCCCGGAGTACGCGGTGCAGCTCCTGCTCTGGCTGGCGCCGTTCGACATGGGCGTGAGTCAGTTCATGCAGCTCGAATTTTTGCCCACCGAGGTCAAGTCCGTATATACAGTGGAGATCTACATTCAGCGGATCAGCGGTCAGGACACCTTCTGGCAGCGGGTCAATCACCGATTTATTAATGGGTTGCGGAAAGAGTTCCTGCTCTGGCACACCCTCGCCACAGAGTCCAAGGCCCACCACCGCCAGGTCGCCGAGAAGATGTTGGCCGCGGCAACCGAAGCTGAGCAAGTGGAATGATGGAAGCGTTTTTTCAGAGACTGTCTGAGTCTTTTCAGAGACGGTATGGGTCTTTTCAGCAGCTATTTAGCCGCGAGGAAAAGCACAAGCGACAGTGGGCCGAGTTGGAGGAGTATCGCTCCTTGCTCGAAGCGCCCGACCGCTTTGAAGAGGGCTTTACGATCCGCACCATTATCGGCGTGCTCTTCATCTCGCTGATTATGACCCCAGGCGAGATGTTCCTCGGGCTGTACGCGGGTATCGATATAGGCGTGGCTGCGCAATGGGTGACAGTGATCCTCTTTTTAGAGATCTCCAAGCGATCATTTACCTCGCTCAGGCGCCAAGAAATCTACCTGCTGGTGTACGTGGCTTCCGCCTTGGTCTCCCGTGAGGAAGGCGCATTCCTCGACTTACTTTGGCGTCAGTACTTCGTGACCTCGGCCGAAGCCGAGCAATTCGCGATCGCGAGCCGCTTGCCGTGGTGGTGGGTACCCGCGCCCGATTCGGAAGCCATTGCCGAGCGCACCTTTATTCACCGCGACTGGCTGGCTCCGATCCTGCTGTTGGTGGTCGGGACGATCATGGGCCGCATCGCTTGGTTTACGTCCGGCTACATGCTCTTCCGGCTTACTTCCGACCGCGAGCAATTGCCCTTTCCCACCGCGCCGATGTCGGCGTTGAGCGCTATGGCACTGGCCGAGGATTCGGGTGCCGAGCGGGAGACGTGGAAGTGGCCAGTATTCAGCATCGGCGCGGTTATCGGTGCGTCATTCGGAGTCGTCTATGTAGGGATACCGGTCATCACCGAACTCTGGGGGTCCAAAGTGACGATCTTGCCGATTCCCTTCTGGGATTTGAGTCCCTATTTCGGCAATATCATACAGGCTGCGCCGCTGGGGATCGTCATGAGTTTGGGGCCGGTATTCGCTGGGTTGTTCATGCCCTTCTGGTCGGTGGTCGGCTCCTTTTCCGGGGTGATGCTACACACGGCCGTCAGTCCCTTGCTCTACGCATGGGGCTATATGCCGCGCTGGGAAATCGGCATGGGCACCATCCAAACTACCATCGCCACTGGAATCGACTTTTGGCGCGCCTTTTCCATTGGCATTACCATCGCGGTCACCATCGTCAGCTTTTACCAGCTTTTTTCCACTGGCCGAGAAAAGCAGGCCGAATTGCGGGAGAAGCTCCAACTCGAAGGGGCCGACCAGTCGGGGATGTGCAAGCACTCGGACTGCCACCGCCCGGCCGAAGTGAGGGGATACTGCTTAAAGCACCTCGGCCGTGGCGATTTCAACCTGTGGGTTTGCGCGTCGCTGTTTTGCGTAGCGGCGATCTATCCGATCGTCTTGGCCAAGACCTTGTTTCCCACCTTGGTCAGCACCGGCCTGTTGGTGCTTTTCGTGCTCATCGCCTTTGTCTGGGCGCCGATCATGTCCTTTGTCAGCGCCCGGCTCGACGGTTTGGTTGGCCGAAACATTTCGATCCCTTATGTCGAAGAGGCCATCCGCTTTATGACCGGTTTTCGCGGGGTTGAAATCTGGTTCGTGCCCTTTCCAGCCCGCAACTTCGGCGGACACGCCGAGGGGTTTAGGGTCGTCGAACTGACCGGGATGAGGTTTACCAGCCTGCTCAAAGCCGAGCTCTTTATGTTGCCCATCGTCTTCGGGGTGAGTTTGATGTACTGGACCTTCCTCTGGCGCTTGGCCCCCATCCCCTCGGAGAGCTACCCATACGCGCAAATCATGTGGCCTCTGCGGGCCTTTGACCAAGCGCTCTACTTATCCAGCACGATGTACAACAAAACGTGGCGCGCCGGCGAGGAACTGGAAGGGGATATTGTGCCCAACGGTCAAGTCGCGTGGAGCCCGAGCAATTTGCAGGACGACCGTTGGTGGTACTGGCGGGTGCGTACTACTAGAGATTTTGAGGTGCCGGATCCGGAAAAGCGAACCTATGACTCGTGGTCGCAGACAGGCTACTTCTACACCAACTTCAGCGGTGGGGGTGCACCACCGCCTCCGGAGGTCGCCCAGAGGATTGACGCCGAGGCGGGTACTCCGTCGGATGGCCCCCAACTGCTTTGGCCCCCCAACGGCATAGCCATTGCCACGCCGAACCCCAACTTCCGAGCTGCGGTCAATTTGGCTCCGGGCGATTCGGTTGATTTCTACTTTGAAGTGGATCGCTTGCCCAGCTTTGACGGCGATTTTTTGCAGCGCTCCTCGGATCGGCCCTTGCTCTTTGAGGTCCTGTGGCATGACATGACCTTTACGGGCAATCGCAAGGACGACGACGGCGACCTCAATATCGCGGCCATCGTCGCGGGTGTGGAGCCGGAGGGGCTGGGAGACCAACTCGGACTGGCGGAAGGCGACCGCCTTCGTGCGATAAACGGCGTCGAACTGCGCGTCCCCCAATGGGACACAGGGCGGATCGACCGGTATTTTACCCAGGGCGCGGACTCCGTGTTTGCCGCTTGGGAGCGGGATGAGAAGACCATGCGTCGAGCTGTGGTGCGCCGGCCGGGGGAAGCTCTGGGGCTTGAGTTTGTTGCGGATACGTCATTCGTCGAGAGTTGGACCGAATATGACGCGGTGAGCGTCGCCACCGTGGCCGGGGAGGGATTGGGCCACCGCTTGGGATTGCAAGCGGGCGACCATCTTATGACGATCAACGGCCGGGGCATCGGCCAGGATACGTGGCGAAGCGAGGAGGTCGTTGCCGCCTTTGCCGCGGTCGTGGAGGAGACCGCGACCGCGGTGCTGGTCGAGTGGGAACGGGATGGGGATAGGCTCCAAGACTTGGTAGCCGCCGCGCCGCCCGTTCAGCCGGGGTTGACCTATCGGGAGGGGGCCATTGAGGGCATTGACGAGGAACTGGTTAACAACAAAGACGACGATGGCGACGGCCTGATCGACGAAGATACGGGTCATCCCCTCGACGGCAGGAAGTGGCCCATCATCATCGGCGCAGCGGGCTTCGGCTTGGCGGCGTACTTTACTATGGCCTTTTTGGGAATGCCGATCTTTATGATCTGGGGGTACGTCCAGAGCGTCACCGGCACTCCGCACGCTCTCATTCCGCAAATCATTGGTGCCTTGCTGGCTAGGCACTACTTCTGGAAGCGGTACGGCATGCAGCAGTGGCGGCAATACGCCATGGTCTTGAGCGTGGGCTTTGGGGTTGGCATGGCCCTGATCGGCATGTTCAGCGCGGCCTTGTCGATGATCAAAAAGGCCGTCTCTTCTCTCGCCTATTGAGGGGTGGACAAGGTCCATTAACCCTTGTATCTTCGCCATTTATGGACTTGTTTACGCGCATATTTCGCGTCGTACGGGCGCACACTGAGGCTAGCGAGCCGAGCGATGCCTATGAGCATTGGCAGCCTCCGATGCCGCCGCCCGCACCGGCCGAAGACCCGGTTCTCGCTGGGTATTACGCTAATCTGGAACTCCCCTATGGGGCGACTCTGGAGGAAGTGAAAGCAGCGTGGAAGCGGTTGATGAAGCAGTACCACCCCGACCGCCACGCACAGGACCCGGCCAAGCGCGAGGTAGCCAACGCGTTGTGCGCCCAGTTGACGCATGCCTATAAAG
>JAPPEG010000310.1 GCA_028875345.1 Gemmatimonadota bacterium | reverse complement strand
GCCCATCCGTCGCGGCTCGACCTCGACTGGCGGCACGTCAAAAAGGCGCGCGACCGCGGCGTCCAAATCGCCGTCAACACCGACGCCCACAGCGTCGGTGGCCTGGACCATCTCGGCTACGGCATCGGCATCGCCCGCAAGGGCTGGCTTTGCGCCGCCGACATCCCCAACGCGCTCGGCCGCGAAGCCATTGCCGCTTGGTTCCAAAGCTAAAGGGCCGCCTCGCCTGATCGGCTTAGCCGGACCGTCCGGTGCCGGTAAAACCACGCTCGCCCACGCCCTTCAGACCCACCTGCCCGGCCCAACCACCGTGCTCTCCCTAGACTCTTACTACCGCGATTTAGCCGACCTCTCCTTGGCAGAAAGGGCCCGCGTCAACTTCGATGCCCCCGAGGCCATGGACCACCAGCGCCTCGCCGCGGACCTCCGCCAACTCGCCGCCGGCCACCGCGTCGAAATCCCCGTGTACGACTTTGCCACCCACACGCGCCAAGCGCACCAACAGAGCCTCACCCCCACCGATTTCCTACTCGTCGAGGGCCTCTTTGCCCTCTACTGGCCCGACATCAACGCCCTCTACCACCTGCGCCTCTTCGTCACCGCTGACGACGCGCTCTGCTTGGAGCGCCGCCTCGCCCGCGACCGCGTCGAGCGCGGCCGTTCCCCCGCCTCAATCCGCATCCAATACCAAGAACAGGTCCGCCCAATGTACCGCCGCCACATCCAGCCCACCGCCCGCTACGCGGATTTGATCCTCGACGGTAGCACGCCCACTAAAGAACAGGTCGTGTCCGTCCTAACTGCTTTGTAGGGAAAAGGTTGCACCTATAACCTCTCTGACTACCAGAGGTCAATATCGATGGTCCATCATCGCACCGTATAACCCATAGAACTCCGTCAGATACATGGAAATCAGGTCCCGGACAGTATCTGTTTCTTCATCTAGGCCGGAAATAATTAAAGGCGTCTTTTCATCTCTGAACGGCACGTTCACGAAGGCGTGGGCTTCAGATAAAAGCTGCTCGAAATCCCATGGTCCTTCAGGTTTTTGCAAGCGTTCATACATGTGGAGGAAGCCCAACTCTCCAGGAGAACTAACTACCACTGCCGCCGCGGCTATCCGGTCGATCCAGCCATTGAACGGCTCTTGGCTTACGCGAAGTACCAAGAGTACCTGATCTTGGCCGCAACGAGCGGTCAGCCTTTGGGCAACGTCCGCCGCCATGTGCTCGGGAATCAACACATGGATAGATTGATCGTTGCGCAGAGCGGCATCGACTTGGCTCAGCATAGCCGACTCGGCCTGACGGATAATCTCGACAGCTCGGACTAATTCGGCCCAGTTGCTAAACCCATACTCGCGGCTGAGGACGCATTGGGCCTGTTGCAGGGTAAATGGCCTTTGCAGGACGGCCTCATCGGACAATGAGCCTAGATAAGGCATATAAGTCCGAATGCTGCGGAGGCTTTCCGGCCGGCCCTCGCGGTGCGCCTGGAGTAACTGCCGGGCCTGCTTTTTGAGGGAATCTATATGGGGCTTACGGGAGAGTGCTCTAGACATGCCAACCCTCTCTCGTTAGTGCCTGGTGTCCGCGTCGCAGGCTGAAAGAAGGCTGTTATTTTGCTGAGAGGTGGGTTTGACCCTTACCGCGGACCTGAGGGCTCCCTTCGAGCACTTATTTGGAATAAACCAAAGCGTCGATGACCTGTCAAGCCGCTTAAAACGGTCCAGCGTGGTGCGAAGGCTCATTGACGTAGCGCTGGGTCTCTAGGTCGAGGGTGATTTCGCAATGGGGCGGCAGGGTGATACTTAGGTGCTTACCATCGACAGCTATTTGGCGCTCTTCGGTCTCCAAGGGCGGGGCTGCGTACGTGCCAGCATAGCCGCCCATCCAACCCGGATATTCACTGGTGCGGCTGTGGTACGCAGCCCGGCCAAAGCGGTGTTCGCCAAAAGCGCCGCCCTGAATGACTAGTTCGCGGCCCTCGTTGTGGTTCAAATTGACCAAGCGCACGACCGTGCGATTCGCTTCGAGCTTTTCCACCAAGGCACCGACGTCTTCGGGTAAGCCGGGGCGGCGGCGTTGGGCGTCAAAGTAGCGCAGGCGGGCGTGCAGCAGACCGCCGTTGTAAATAGGTTGCGGACCGCCCATAGTGAGTTGGATGAGCGCTTCGGAGGAGACCGGATTTCCCCATTGCCAGTGGTGGACGTGGTGGCGGGTGCCCACGTCTTGGTCGGCGCGCAGTTGAGCCAAGCGACGGCCGGCCACTTGGTACGTGGCCTGCAACATTTGCTCTGGATAGGTAGGATTGGCCCCGGCCAAAAAGCGCACCCAGGGGGCCTCGTGGCCCGAGTCCTCTTTGTTGTGGAAGGGGAATACCGCGGCCCAGTCGAACGCCTCTTTTTGCCGAATCGCCTCCATGCGCTCCCAGTCGCCCTCGTCCATGGACAGATTCCACAAGGTCACCGGGTACACCGGACTCATGGGCTGCCAGTCGAACCAGCCAGCGTCGCCGTAGCGGTAGGGCACCAGCAAGGTCTCGCTTTTTTCGCCCATAGCGGCAAATTGGCTCGCCCAGCGCTCGGCCACGCTCATGTATTGGTCGCGGATATCCTCCATGCGCCCTTGTTCCAAGATGCGGTCCATCTGCTGGCGCGGTAGGTCGAGATAGGCGCGATCGCGGGTCAACAGGTAGGCATTGGCCGCGGCGTCTAGCGTGGCTTTCTGCAACGTCAAAAAACCGTGCGGAAAGGTCCAGCCGTAGCGCCCACCGTACCAGTTGCCAGCGCAGTATTCGCCTACTTGGCCGGAAAGACCGACGTTGTCCGGCAACATGCCGCCGTTGGCCTGGGCGCGCTCCACCCAAGCGTCGGTGTATTCCACCACCCAAGCGCGGTATTTTTCATCGCCAGTGATTAAAAAGGCGTTGGTCACCAGCGAGGTGACGGCCAAGTTGGTCGGCGTATCGCCCTGACGCCAGCGGTCGAACAGAGTCTGCCCCATCAAGCGAGCTTTGGCCGGATCAGCCAAGTCCTGCACACTAGTGATGCCGGGCAAGTCGAAAAAGGGCAGATTGTACACTTCCATGCTGCCGCCCAAGGGGTTGTAACTTTGTTTGTCGCGCTCGGCTAGCGGAGCGAAATAGGGGCCATGGCTGCCGTTAAGGCCCGAGCGCAGGATCTTGTGCTCGGGGTCGTAGTTTTGCGCCTCGGGGTCTTCATTGAGGTAAAAGCCAGCAAACCGGCAGGCCCGTTCAACGCGCTGGGCGGCGTTGGGATGGGCCAAGCACAAGTGATAAAAGCAGACGTCGCTTTCGGCTTGGTGCATCTGGTCTTCGCGGATGCCGTATTCCTTGCTGACCGTGCCCAAGCGGGTCAGTTGGCGGGTGATGGCCTCCCACTGGTGGTCGGCCAAGTGCAACAGGTGCTCGCCGCCGCCCATCAGATACACGAGCGGCCAATTAAAAAAAGGCTCGTAGAAATCGTCGGGGCTGCCGCCGCCCCACTCATCCTGCCAGATGAATTCGCCGTCCTCGCGGGTGAAGTGGTGGAGAAAGGGCTGCACCGATTGGTCCAAGGCGTCGAAGAGGCGGCGCTGCCATACGGCCCAATGGGCTGGCGCGTTGAGCGGGATATTGGCAGTTATGGCGGGCATGTCCTTGCTCCTGAGAGATTTGATAGACGGGTGTGGGGTGATTTTAGGGAGATCAAGAGCGCGTGTAAAGCAGCTTGACAGGCCGAGACGGGCCGGTTTATTTGCGCTTAATTGGAGGATTTTACCTTAAGGCGGGACGAACTGACTGTTCGCGAAGGAGATACGCCATGCGCGGCTATATCCAGTTTTTGCTTTGGGGACTGCTCCTGTTGGGGGTGGACGGTTGCACGCCCGCCCTGCCCCCAGGACCGCTGCGCATCCAAATCACCGGGGAAGAGTTCATCTGGCAACTCCGCTACCCAGGCCCCGACGGCGCGCTGCACACCGCTGACGATATAACCAAGCCGGGGAAAGAGTTACACCTGCCACTTGGCATAGAAGTTGAAATCGAACTGACCAGTCGAGATTACATCTACACCTTTGCCCTTCCCCATCTCGACCTACATCAGGTGGCCGTGCCCGATTTGACCTTTGCGTTGACCTTTACTCCACAGACCACCGGTGTATTCGCCTTCGTCGGCGACCAAATGTGCGGCTTTGAACACGAATCGCTCAACGGCCGCGTGGTGGTCGAATCTCCGGCAGCTTTCGTCGATTGGCTGACGGAGCCGTGATAGATTTGGGGAAGGTTCAGTAACCGCGACGAACAACTACCTCGAATCTCAGCGTCGAAATCAATCGGGACGACACGAGAAACTTTAAGATCGCCTCAGCGCGTCAATGAGCCGTCGCGCATGAGGCGAAGCTTCCATCACCTTATTCGGCTCCAAACATCCAAGAAGGTCAAACGAATGCCGACCCTTTCGGTATGTTCCTTTACCTTTAGAGCACGGCCTTGTCGCCTGTTTCAGCGTTCGCTCAAGGTCGTCTTTTGCGATGGCTTCCACATCGTCTCGCGCGGGTAACGCGGCGGCGTTGAAGTCCTTGCCAAAATAGACACCCAAAGATTGCCGATCCGCGACAAACCACGCTTCCATGCACTGCACCATGAGTTGTGCGCTGTCATCCACAGCGGCTGACGGCTGAGTCCAATTATCGCGTTTCCTCAGATGATCCCAAGGGCTATCGCCGGATGCGACTGCGGCCTCGCTATCCACCAAGAGAACGATAAAACTGTCGGTTTCGGCTTCATTAATAGCGGCACAAAATTGGTCATAAGCCCTTTGCCGGGACCCGCAAGCGACGACGCGCGGCATGCGGCCCTTAAGTCCGGCCTTTTCAAAAAACTCCCTGAATCCATTGCGACATTGTCTTCTTAATTGATTAGAATCTCCACCACCCTCGACGTACACCTTGATGCTCACCAAGGATTCCCCCCAATCTCGCCACTGCTCCAGAGTTCACCGAGTCGATAGTTCTCCAACCAAGCGACCATTCTCTCTTCATCGAGACGGCGCATCACAGTCTGCCCATCGCGCTTTTCGCAAACTACGATACTCCGCCACTCATTGGTCAGGGTATCGACGAGCATATCCGAATGGGTCGTTACAATCAACTGGCTGCGTTCGGACGCTTCGAGCAACAACTTGCTCACCGTCGGTAGTATGTCCGGGTGCAGGCCCAGTTCGGGTTCCTCAATACAGATGAGGGGCGGCGGCTCCGGGTGGCAGATAACGGCGAGCAAACAGAGGTAACGCAGCGTACCGTCCGAAAGACGAGTAGCCGGTATGACTACGTCGCCTTCCACTAAGGACAGTTGGACCGTACCACCCGCAATCTTGACGTGGAAATCAGTTATGCCTTCGTAGAATTTGCTTAAAGCGTCCAGTACGCGCCGCTTTACCGCTGGCTTATCTTGGAAACTGTTTAACACCAAGGCTAAGTTTTTCCCGTCTTCTTGCAGGAAATCGTTGGGAAGGTCGGGCTTCTGCGGCAGCCGCAGTGGAGAGTCGCGCCCAAGCGACCACTCGCGATAAATGCGAATGCGGCTCAATGTCTCGCCGAGGTACGTCAGTTCAGGGAGGTCGGGACCTTTGCGTTGGGACAGAATGGACTGGTCCAGTTTGACTTCCTCGGGACGCAAGTCGTATCGGCCCAGCCGAAGACGAACATTAGGGTATTTCGCCTTTACGGAAGCCTCTACAGTAGGACCCAAGCCGGTCTCATCCTTGTAAGTGATAAACGCCTGCCCGCCTTTCTGATTGTAATAGATATATGGCTCCACATGTCCTTCATCACTCTGTTCGTTCTCTATCCGCTCTTCGATCAGTTCAAATCGCTGGCCGCGCTCTGCAAAACCCAGCCAGTACCGCAACGCCTGCGATCCCTGCGGATTCTCCACAATGGCCTCGATGCGAGCAGTACCTTCCGGGTTCCCCCTCCAGATCCAATCATGGATACCCCCACCCTCGCGAATAGGCGTAACCAAATCTCGTGGAGCCGACCGGAGGATATCAATTCCCTCTAGAAGATTGGACTTCCCCGAACCATTGGGGCCGATCAATACATTTAGCTTCTTGAGTTCGATTTCTTCGGAGTCGGGGCCGAATGAGAGCAGGTTAGTCTGTTTGATACTACGAATGAGCATATCCTACCTTTCGCAATCTCCGGTGCTCTCCCGAAGATAGAAGATAGGTGGGGAAGATTCAATTTTATTACCTAGCTCCATCGCGATACCACGCCTAAATAAAATCCCGCAGCTTGGTATGATTATCCAAGACGAAGGTCCTTGTGGGGAGTGGATCAGCCTCCCCTCAGTCCAGCCGCACTTCCCCCCCCGCCTCTTGGCTCCGATAGATCCCATCGAGGATCTTCATCACCTGTAGGGATTGTTCCGGCGGCACCGGCGAGGGCCGCCCTTGGGCAATCGCCGCGGCGAACTCCACGCATTCCTGCGCGTGGGCTTCGAGGCCGTCGTACATCAGCATGAGCTTGCGGTCGTACTGCTGGCGGGTCTGGCTGTTGCTCTCGCAAATCGAGCACTGGGGCCAATGGGCACCGCCTCGGGTGCCGTAGAGCCACATCTGCATGTCCTCGCCTTGGGTCGGGTGATGTAAAAGCCAGCTTACCTCTAAGATCAGTATTGCACCGTTGTCAAAGCGCACAAAGGCCGCGGCAAAATCCTCGACATCGTAGTGGGATGGGATTGGCTGACGGCCCCATTGGCTGAAAGCCCCTTCTTGGTGCGCCAATTCAGCGCGGGCTACACCTGAAATGGCCACTGGCTTGGGATGCCCCATAAACCACAAGGTCAAGTCGAGGATGTGGACCCCAATGTCGATGCAGGGACCGCCGCCGCTGTGCTCCTTGAGAATAAACCCGCCACCAACCGGTGCCCCAGCCCGACGCAGCATCCAACTACGAGCGTGGTAGATGTCGCCGAGCGCGCCCGCGTCTATCTCGTCCTTCAGCGCACGGGACGAACCCTGAAAGCGAAAGTGCTGCGCCGTCATCAGTTCCTTACCCGAAGCATCGCGCGCCGCGATCATTTGGCGAACATCCTCGGGCGTGGGAGCCAAAGGCTTTTCGCAGATCACGTGCTTGCCAGCCGACAGCGCGGCAATGGCCAATGGGGCGTGATACATGTTGGGCGTGCAGATGTCGATAATGTCGATATCGGGGTCGCTGAACAGCGCCTCTGGATCTGTGTGCAGCTTGGTGACTCCGTTTTCAGCGCCAAAGCGTTTTAGCGCCTCCTCGCTAATGTCGCTGCCAGCGACTAGCTCGGCCTCGCTAGAAGCCTCCCAGCCGGGGAGATGCGTGCGGGCGATCCCGCCGACGCCGACGATACCTACTTTGAGCGTGCTCATGGCTTATCCTTGTTTTTGGTTGTGGTTTGATATACGCGAAAGAGTTGTCGTTAAGTTCAGATCTGCGTCAGAGCTTCCGCCGGCATCCACCCGCCGAGGCCATTGGCCAGTCGCACCAGCATCCACCCCCCTTCCTGCCGCACCAACCGCACCTTCGTCCCTTCGTGTGCAACAAAAACCTCTGTCTGCTCAAGGTCAGGGCCGGAGCGTGCGTGCGCCTCGGCAATGGTGACGATGGCTTCGCTCGTCTGCGCCTGATGGCGGAGGCGCGTCCCTAGCCAGAGCGCGGATCCAACGCTTAGCCCCGCACAGAGCAAAAACCCGCCTATCCACAGCGCCCTAGGACGCGTCTGCGCGAACAACCACCGCACCCCCAAGACAAAGACCGCGAAAAACGCCGCGGCGAACAGCAGGCTGAGTTGGTTAAACGTAGGCCAGAAGTAGGCAGCCACCAGCGCGGCTACCAGCGCGCCGATACCGTCCTCAGTTTGCGGATCGCGATCCTTCTTCACTAGGTTGGCAAAGCGCAGATTGGCCTTGATGTCCTCGTCGTGCGGCAGCAAGCGCCGCGCCCGCTCGTACCAGAGAATCGCTTCGCCCAGCTTCCCGGACTTGAAGCAGGCATTGCCCAGATTGTAGTAGAGCCGAGCGTCTTGCACCCCAGCTTCCACCACTGCCAAGTAGCTGCGCCGCGCCGCGGCAAAATCCCCGTCCCGATAGAGCGCATTGGCCTCGTTGTACTGCCCAGCCGCGGCTCCGGCGTGGAGTTGGGTGCCCAACAGGAGCAACAGCGCTAGCGCGCGCATCATATCCGTTTCTCCAAGCCCGCGATCACCTCCCCGGCCAAGCGCCGCGCCGCTGCCCGGTCCGTCGGCGGGCCGCCCGCAGGCGCAAAACGCGCAAAGTCGCAGCGCGTCAGCAAGTCGCGCAACGCAGCAATCGTCTCGGCCTCGACTTGGCGCGCCGCCAAGACCTCAGCGCAGACCTCAATGGTCAAGCCAGCCGCAGCGAGGTTGAGACGGTCGGCCACGAATTCCAGCAGCGCAGCGCGAACCTCGCTGTAGAACTCAGCCTCAGTGCCGGCCTCCAGCAAGGCATCGGCGCGGGCTAGACGACGGTCAGCTTCGCCTTTGGCCCGGCGCTGACGCGCGTACGCCACATCGCCTTGCAAGCGCCGCTGGTGGCGTTGCCACACAAGCAGGGCAAAAAAGGCGAGGGGCAACGCTCCCTGAAAGGTCCAAAACCAATAGCTGCTGTACAACATGGAACCCGTGCCGAGGACCTCGACATCGGGTTTGATGTAGCGGATGTCCTCCCCTACGGCCTCAATGTCGCGCCGGCTCAGCCCGTAGCTCACCCCTTCCTCCTCGACGCTCCCCTCACTGTCAATGGCGATGGGATCGGATTCAAGGAGCTCGTAGCGCGCTTGGTGTGGGTCGAAGTACGCAAAGCGCAACGGCGGGATATTCAAGGTGCCGCCCTGCTCGGGAATCAAGATGTACTCGAAGAGGCGGCGGCCCCCGTACACGCCGTTGGTAATCCGCTCTTCTTCCTCGACCTTGGGGTCGTAGAGCTTGACGCCAGCGGCGGCATCGACTTGCAGAGGCTGCACCGCAGCCATGTTGCCCTCGCCTTCGACGAGCACGCGCAGCGTTACCGGATCCCCGACCGCAACTTGGGTCGGCTGGGCCTCGACGCTGAATTGGAAGCGCCCCACTGCGCCGGTAAATTCCGCAGGGCGACCCTGCTCGGGCAGCGGCAGGACCTCGATTTGCAATTCTTCGCTTTGCAGGAGCACTGAGCGAGAACGGCCAAAAAACGGATCGCCGGCAAAGAAGTCGTCGAGCACGCCGCCGCGGCGCGAGCGCTGTTGAGGAATGTCGCAGGAAACGGCCAGCGTGCCGACGGCGTGCGTTCCCGCGCTGGTGGGAAAAAGGGCCACGCGTCTCAGCGGCGCGACGTTGAAGGACACGCCGCCGCGCACCTCCTGGTGCGAATCTAGCTGTTGGGCGATAAAGAGGTCTTCGGTCCAAAACCCGACAAAGGTCGGCAGCTTGTTGAAGCTGACGTTGTGCGGTTGGATGCGATAGAATAGGTCGTAGGACACAGTGACCTGCTGTCCCACGTAAGCCCGCTCGTGGTCGGCGCGCGCCAACACGAAGATGGGTTTGTCTGCTTGGCCGGTTTGTGCACCGCTGGTGCCGCGAACGATTTCAAGGGTAATGGGCTTGGTCTGATAATACTCGCCGCCCATTTCCAGTTGGAGTGGGCCTATTGTGAAGGTGCCAGCCTGCTTGGCATAGAGGGCGTATGTTAGCTCTCGGGTGAAGGTGATGTCGGTGTTTCTCATCTCCATCCGCGTGCTAGTGGCTGGTCCCTCAACATGGAAATCCTTTAGATCGAACGCTGGCGTCACCTGGCCCAATTGTTCGTCAGAAGTGATGCGGATCGTCAGGCGAATCGGCTCACCTTCGCTAGCGCGCGTGCGATCAACAGACGCCTCGAACTGAATCGTCGCCGCTGCAACGCTGGATGCCGCCAGCGCCCACAGCACTAACGGTATGGTCAGCTGCACGTTCACCAGTCCCTATCCTGCGCCCTGCCAGTAGCGCGGAACCGGCGCTTCTGAGCTTCCAACTCGCGGTTCTTGAGGGCATCCATGAGCTGCTGAGCTTCCTCGGGGCTAATAGACTGCTGCTCGGCGGACTGCTCCTCCTGCTGTTGGTCCTGCTCACTTTGTTGCTGTTGCTGCTGATCCTGTTGATCCTGCTCTGAATCTTGCTGCTGTTGCTGATCTTGGTCCTGTTGATCTTGCTCTGAATCCTCCTGCTGATCTTGATTCTGTTGATTCTGCTCTGAATCCTGCTGTTGCTCTTGGTCCTGTTGATCCGGTTCCGAATCCTGCTCCTGCTGCTGCTGTTGCTGCTCCTGCAATTTCTCCAGCGCCAGTTCCAAGTTCACCTTTGCATCCTCGTCGTCAGCGTCTAGCTCCAGCGCCTGCTTGTACGCGGCGACGGCCTGTTCAAACGCCTGCTGCTGAAAGAAGCTATTGCCCATGTTGTAATGGGCCTGCGCCTGGATTTTTGCCTCCTCGGCACTGAGCACCCGCTCAAATTCGCGCAGGGCTTGGTCGTACTCGCCGCGCTTAAAAAGCGCGTCCCCTACGTTGAAATGTAGCTCGGGCGCGTCGGGCCGGTCGAGCAGAGCGTCGCGGTAGAGCTGTAGGGCCTGATCGTACTCGCCGCGCTGGTAGTGCTCCAGCGCCTCGGCGCTCTTGCTAGCCACGGGATCGCCCACAGTCGCTCCGCAGACGACCAGCCAGATCCCCAAGAGGACCCATAGTGTACCCATCAGGCGAATCGCCCCTTCCACTCGCGGGCCTGCACCCGCGCATCGCCTAAGAAAGCCTCGGCCAAGAAACAGCAAAGAGCCAACAATAAGGGCCATTGGAATCGCTCCTGATAGCGGGTGAGGCGGGTAGAGCCGATTTCGCGCTGATCCATCTCGGCGATCTGACCGTACAAGGCGTCCAATTCCGCGCCTCCCAAGGTAGTGCGAAAGTAATCTCCCCCCGTCTCCAGCGCCATGTCCTGCAAGGTACTCTCGTCGAGCCGGGTTTTGACGTATTGGCCGCGCTTGTCTTTGTGAAAGCTCACGCCTCCACCTTCCTCCTCAGTGGGAATGAGTTCGCCGTCGGGCGTCCCCAGCCCCAAGGCAAAGATGCGCACGCCCTGTGCGGCGGCCGCCTGCGCCGCTGCCAGCGGCTGTCCAACGTGATCCTCGCCGTCGGTAAAGAGCACGATGGCCTTATGCTGGCCTTCGCCCTCCTCAAACGATCGCACGGCTAGCCGCACCGCGTCGCCAATGGCCGTCCCTTGGACGGGTATGGCTCCAGCGTCTAGCACATCGAGAAACAGCTCTACCGCGCCGTAGTCGGTCGTCAACGGACATTGGACAAAAGCCTGACCCGCGAAAACCACCAACCCGACCCGGTCGCCTCGGAGCAAATCCAACAAGCCGCGAATTTGGTATTTGGCCCGCGCCAAGCGGCTCGGCTTGACGTCCTCAGCCTGCATACTGCGCGACACGTCAAGCACTATCATCACATCTACGCCCTTGCGCTCGGCCATTTCGAGTTGCGTGCCGAATTGGGGGCCGGTCAGCGCGAGGATCGCAAAGAAAGTCCCCAGCCCCAATAGGACGCACTTGACCACCTGGCGACCCCGGTTCAGGTTGCGGGTCAGCTTCTCGGCCAGTGGACCGCGGGCAAAATACGCCAAGGCGCGGCGGCGTGCCCAGAGCGCCCAAGCAAAAAAGGCCGCCAAAAAGGGCAACAGCAACAGCAACCAAAAATTGTACAAGTTTGCAAAGCGCATAGAAACTCAGGGCAGCGAGCGGAAGCGGGTATGGACCAACAGCATCTCCACCAACAACAGACCCAAGCCCACATAGAGAAAATAGGCGAAGCGCTCCGAGTAGCTCAGGTGGATTTCGGATTTGATCT
>JAPPEG010000366.1 GCA_028875345.1 Gemmatimonadota bacterium | reverse complement strand
AGGCTTGGCGCGACCGCCTGCGCTACGTCGGCGACCCCGATTTCGTCGATGTGCCGGTGGAGCGCTTGCTGAGCAAGGATTACGCCGCCGGCCGCGTCGAAGCCCTGCGGCAATTCCCCGAGCAAGTCGAGCAGCAAGTGTACGAAGCCTCGGGTCCAGCCGTTGCCGAAACTCTGCACGTCTCAGCCGCAGACGCCGAGGGCAATCTCGTCGGCATTACCATCACCCAAGGCGCGGCCTTTGGTTCCTGTTTCACCGTACCAGATACGGGCATTATCCTAGGCCACGGCATGTGCCGTTTGGACCCCCGCCCCGGTCGGGCCAATTCCGTGGCCGCACACAAGCGTCCGCTCAACAACGTAGTCCCCATGATCTTGCGCCTACCCCAGCGCGACGTGGCTATCGGTTTGCCCGGCGGTCGCCGCATCATCAGCGTCGGTGCCCAACTCGGACAGCGCATTATCGACTTCAACGCCACCGCCTTGGGAGCAGCCACAGCCCCCCGACTCAACGCCGAAGCGCAGGAGCCACTCGAACTAAAGCGCGGCATCGATCCGGCGATTGTGCAAACCCTAAGAGAAATGGGCCACCGAGTGCAGGTAGTTCAAGGGGTAGCCGGAGGTGCTCACGGTGCCGAGGTACTCAAAAGCGAGGGCAAGGTACGCGCTGGGGGCAATGGCTGGGCCGCAGGCGTGTAAATCTCTTTATGGGTGAAAATCACCCTTGACGTGGGTGAAAATCACCCATATCATGGGTATATGAACACGAATCGACTGCTACCTCGATTTGCTTCCGCGAGCGTGGAGCGGGCACTAAGGGTCATGCCCGTGACTGTTCTCACTGGCGCACGACAGACCGGCAAGAGTACCCTCGCCCGCATGCCTCCCATCGGGGCAGACCGATCTTACTTCACCCTAGACGATTACGGCGTCCTCGAGCAAGCCCAACGCGAACCGGATGCCCTTGTTGCTCGGGCCGTGCAGATTACGCTCGATGAGGTACAGCGGGTGCCACATGTGCTACTCGCCATCAAGCGCCTCGTTGACGAAGACCGGGTTGCTGGCCGTTTCCTCCTGACTGGGTCGGCGAATCTGCTGCTTATGAAGGAGGTGGGTGAAACGCTGGCTGGCCGCGCTAGCTATTTGACTCTCTGGCCTATGACCCGTCGTGAGCAACGAGGATTGGCTAGGCCTGGTCTGTGGACGGAACTCGTAGATGCGCCTCCTACTGCATGGCGGGATGTGCTGCTCGCAGAACCAGCCGAAGCAGAGCCGTGGATGGCCCTTGCTCGACGCGGAGGTTATCCCGTCCCAGCCCATGAGTTGATCGATGATGACGACCGGCGGCTATGGTTCGAAGGCTACGCAGCTACCTATTTGGAGCGGGATATCCCGCGTCTATCCGCCATCGAAGGCATCACCGACCTGCGGAGGTTGATGACGGCAGCCTGTCTGCGCGTTGGGGGGCTATTAAACCAAGCAGACCTAGCTCGGGACGTACACCTTGCCCCCTCCACAGTGCAGCGATATCTCAACTTGCTAGAGGTGTCGTTCCAACTGGTGCGACTGCCATCCTATTCTGTCAACAGAACGAAACGGCTGGTCAAGTCATCCAAACTCTACTGGGGCGATACCGGGTTAGCTTTGCACTTAGCGGGCGAGGCACATCCCCGCGGCGCACACCTAGAGAACATAGTCCTCTGCGACCTACTCGCTTGGGCTACTACTCGCGTCGAAAAAACGGAGATTCTCTTTTGGCGGACTACCAAGGGTGCCGAAGTCGATTTCGTCCTCGAAACAGGTCGGCGTCTGCTGCCCGTGGAGGTGAAAGCCGCCGCGAGCGTCCATCCCGGCGATGTGCGACATTTGCATACGTTCCTAGATGAGTACTCCGATATGGCGCAGCGTGGAATCGTTCTCTACGATGGCGAAGAGACGTTCTGGCTCACCGAGCGCGTACTCGCCGCACCGTGGTGGCGCGTGGTTTGAAGCTATTATCTAAATACGACGGAGAATAAAAATGAAAATTACTGATCTGCAGGTAATGCGGATGGGGTCGGAAGGTGGGAACAATTGGACGTTTGTGAAAATTGAGACAGACGCCGGTATTCACGGATGGGGTGAAGCTAGTTTGCAATACAAAGACGATGCCTTGCTCGGCGAGTTTGCGGCGTTCAAGCGCTTTCTGCTAGGCAAAAATCCGTTTGAGATTGAGCGAATTTGGACCTCGTTGTACCGACGCGTGACGTGGTCAGGTGGGCCAGTGACGACGAGTGCGATTAGTGCAATTGATCTGGCGTTGTGGGATATTAAAGGCAAAGCCTTGGGCGTTCCAGTGTACGAGTTGTTGGGTGGAAAATCGCACGACAAAATTCGCATGTACGCCAATGGGTGGTCGAGAAAGGGAAATACACCTGAGGAAATTGCCGAGGGCGTAAAACGGGTGGTGGATCAGGGCTATGAGGCGTTGAAGTTCTACCCTTTTAGCGGCGTGCAGGTGGCAAAGATTGATCGAATTCAGCACGGCGTCGCCCTAGTGGAAGCGGCGCGTGAAGCTGCCGGGTCGCAAATTGAAATAGGAATTGACATTCGCGCACGCTTGAATATATGGAGTGCACGACGAGTAGCCCAGGAATTGGAGCCCTATAACATTGCGTGGATGGAAGAGCCAATTTTGTGGGACAATCCTGAAGCACTAGCGCAATTTGCCCGCGAAGTAAATGTGCCCATTGCGACGGGTGAGCAGTTATACACTCGCTGGGAATTTCGCGCACTGTTGGAACTGAATGCAGTAGGGATTATTCAGCCGGATATTTGTCATGCCGGCGGCATCACTGAGCTAAAGAAAATTGCCGCCATGGCCGAAACGTATTACGTGACAGTCGCACCACACAATTCCAATGGGCCGATTTCAACAATCGCCAGCTTGCATTTGGATCTATGCATTCACAACAGTTTGATGCAGGAAATTTTTGTATCGTCTATTGATCTGTACAACAAAGTACTTACCCAACCTATTGAAGTAATCGATGGACATTGTGTACCACCTGAAGGTCCAGGTTGGGGTGTAGAATTGCGAGAGGATGTCATGGAGCAACATCCGCCGAAGTCGTTTACTCCTGTTGAGTCTGAACCGTACGTGGAATTTTAAGGCGCGGGTGTTTTAGGAGGATTGGGATAGGTGATTCGAGAAAGCGTAGGAAAAATCGACAAAAAGCTAATGACCGGCCTCCGCGTCGTCACACATGACGCGGAGGCCGGTTTATTTTTACAGTGAATCGCGCTTGAATTGCACGTACGCGGGCTGCTCGGCAGCCACCGCCTTATCAGCGGCTTGGCCAAAAGCATCCATGATTTCTGCGTAATCCGAGCCATAGGGCACGGTGACAACCGACGCGGAATCCACGGCCGCCGAGGACATGTCGTCAGCAGCACACGTCACTATTACCGTCATGGGCGTGTATATGCTAAAGGTCAAAGCTCCCACGAGCCCATTGACGAAACTCATCTGCGTCTCAACCCTAGCTACGCCATTTTCGCACTCGCTTTGCGCTTCAACCACCGACGGTGGTACTAGGCCATATATCCAGCTATGCTTCCACATCTCCACCGTCTTATGCCCCGGGGCAAGCCCAGTATCGATGGTCGCGTGATAACATCCGGCCAAAAGAAACAGGCTGAAAAGCACTACCATGAGAAAACTCCCCTGCAAACGCTTGATCATTCTAACCTCCTTGGGTTGATGGAAAATTATCGGCTCCTAGGCCGCGAACGGGATAGGATAGACAAAGTGCCAAGGTTATTCAAGCTATGGACAGGGTCGAAGCCCTCACCAGTTGATTCCCTCACGCCCTTCTTGGCCAGTCCTGGCGGAGCCAATCCTCCCATCGACGCGCCAGGTCCACTCGCGCATCGCGGCGCACGTCCGAGTAATACGGCTGTCCGTGCACGTAATAAGGGGGCCTTTCCGGCAGGCGATGTCCTGTTATTGCTTCTAATGCATCTCTGCGGGCCGCGAAGTTGGATATTCGATTCATGTGGGCGTCCTCTTCAAGGCCGGAGACGATTTCTTCAGCAAAACGCGGATGAGCCATTCTTCTGGCAAGGTTAAAGGATACATAACGGACATCCAGGCCCGTATCGTTGAATAGGACGCTGAGAGATGCACTACATTCAGACCACAAAGCTGGACAATTCTGTAGTAAGTACACCGCCGCCGAACGGACAATGGGCGCAACGTCCCGAAACCCTTCCTTGATGTAGGCCGGATTCACTTCGGACGTTTTGCTTGCTAGGGCACACAAGGTAGCGGCACGAACCTCAGATTTCGGGTGGTTTAAACACTCACTGATTGGTTGCAGAGCCGCGTCCGGGAATGGATCATTAACAAAAGAAAGGATGACATCCCTTACTTGGTCAGAATCGCCAGCACTAAGTTGATCCATCCGGTATTCGACCGAACGTTTCCGCCACTCCGACCAGGTTTGGTAGGGGCTCGTCACCGGCTCGGGAGGATGCTCCGTCGCTTCTATCGCTAAAGCACCTTCGACTGAAACCAGCCCGGCGCGTAGGTCCGACCACTGTGGACGCTTTATCGACGAAGCGATGAGGGCTGTTTTCATTTTCAAGGCTGTCCAATTCGGATGCGCCTGCCACAGACAGGCTGCGGCTCCAAGAGCGATCGGCCCCGAGAACGATGTACCAAGTGTGCGGGCATAGCGCCGTGGGAGATCGTCTATCTTGTCATAAAAGTGGTTTTCGATCTCTTCATCGGTTCCATGAGGGAGGACGATGTTCTCCGCAGGCGCCAGAATCTCCGGAATCCATTTTCCCTCAAAGGTCGTTCCCCGGCTCCCTGGAAACGCTTCGGCCCGGTCTAGGTCTCCATCGGGGGAAATCACTATCCCTCCAACGGAAAAGACCGACGGGGCCGCGGTTTCGGTCAGTCCAGCAGTCCGGTCGGATGTATTCCCCGACCCTGCCATTACGAGCAGACCATCGGCCGCTATTTCTTCACACAAGATGCGTATTGGTTCCGTTTGCCAGGGCAGAAGGCTTGAGTCGATCCCACATCTGTGCGCCGACAATACAGCTCGTATCTCGTATTTTCTCCAGTTGTCCCGAACCCATTCCAGTGCCTTAATTTGTGCCGCATATCGTCCTTCAGGGTCCTGGCTCTGGCCGGGAAAGTATTCGGCAACGAGAAAGAGATCGGCTTCCGGCGCGATACCCCGGTATAAACCCTGCGATTCAGCACCCGATCCAGCCGCCGAGGCCGCGGCCCACAGCCCATGCGCGCCTCCTTTCCATGGCCCAGGCTCCGCCTCGAACACCTTGGGCTGCGGTTCAGATTCCATCACCATTACTTTGTAAGTTGTCCGTTGTTCGTTGGTGGTGATATCGGGATGGCTTGGGAAATCCCCATCGACGACAGCAATGCGAATCCCTTTCCCCGTAAGTTCATCAGGCACGCTCAAGAAGCCTCGCAACGTCGGCCACATATCTCCTCCTATGGGTTTCTTAGACGAACTGCTCATGGGACTGCGCCCCGACCACATGACAATTGAACCAATCCAAAACGCGCCGACACAGATCATCGAGAGCATCGCGTGACCAAGCACTTGTGCCGTGGTGCTCGTCCTTGTACAGCCGTAACTCGACGCGCTTGCCGAGTCGGCGCAGAGCGACAAACGTCTCTTCGGCCTGATTGGAACCTTCCTGGTCCCCTGTACCACACACGAGCAGTAGTGGAGTAGACACTCGGTCCAGGTAGAAGAAAGGCGAGTTCTCGATGTACGCGGCCCGGTTCTCCCACGGCGAGCCGCCGAGGCGAGCCTGTCCCGTTTCGCACCATCCTATATGTCGAGTGTAGATACTCATCATATTCACGCCCCAAGGGGCATTAGCCAGTGCCGCTTGGAATCTGTCGGTCTGCGCGATCAACGACACAACGCTGTATCCGCCATAACTCGAACCCATTAGACCCACGCGTTCGCCATCGGCCAGACCGAGTTCGACCGCCCGATCTACGGCGGCAAGTACCGGCTCCACCAGACCTGTCATCGGGTCCTTCTCCCCCAGCGGCACCTCCGGGAACAACACCGCGTAGCCAGCGCTGCACAGGAGCTGTGGCTCGATAGCATGCGGCCCTTGGATACCAAAGCGATTGATCGCCCTCGCACCTCGGTGGCCCGCATACACACTGACGATCATCGGATACGGTGCCCGTCCCTCGGATGGAAGCAACATCATTCCCCGGCATTGCATACCGGCTGCTTCGAAGTCGATCAATTCACTGCGACCGAGTTTGGACACCTGAACTTCAGGCGCTAGGCAAAACAACCAGTCATGGCTTCCATCCTCTATGCGTAGCACGGATGGTGGACGATTCGCCTCCTCCGCCATTAGGTAGTAGCATCCGGTGGAATCGTCCACCTCCATGTACCAGACTTGACTCGTACACGTGCCTGGGATATCTGCTACGTGCTTCAGCTCTCCGTCTTGGCCCAGATGGGCAACCCGCTCGCTCAGGTCGGACCGATTCTGTAGCACGACGGGCAGGTCCTCGGCCTGCGTCAATTGAATGGTGGATTCCGTTGGTCGTGCGATCCAATGGCGCATAACCCACTCTTCTGGAATCGCTGCACAGCGGTGATGGCCGGATTCCAGATCGAATTGCCACCAAGCCTTGCTACCAAGTGAGTGCAGCTTCGCACTATCCGCACTCCATCGTGGCGTATCGTATTTCAGTAAGAGGTCGAACTCTGTCCCCGGGGTCAGATTTACAGGCTCTTCAGCACCATCGGCCACAACGACAAACAGCTCGTCGGGCTGCCCTCTACCGGAGGAGGTGTACGCAACACTCTCCGAATCCGGCGACCACGCGTAGTTGATGCCGAAAGCGTTGGCAATGTCCGAGGCGAGCACCCTTTCCCCTCCAGTCTCGATATCCACAGTGAAAAGCTCGAATAGGCAGTGCTGCAAGCTCGCTACATATTCGACGTAGCGCGTACAGGCCACGTGCCGGCCATTGGGCGCGATGCGCCAGTGGCCGGAGGCCCATTGTTGCAGCAGCTTCTTGACGGATCCAGTCGAGAGGCTGACATAGCCCAAGTCGCACTGCCACCAACTCGGTACAGTCGGCTCGGCCTCCGTGGTTGCGTCGGGATCGTTGGATCTGACGTCGATCTTGGGCACGGGACTGTGCGCATCTTCCCGATAGTCGCGCTCGGCAGGCCAGAGGGGTACTACGATGCCCTTTCCATCGGGCGTCCACACTGGCAGCTCAAAACCAAAGCGGACTAGCACAGGCGCATCCCGCAGTAACTCGACCTCCCCCGTGCCAACGTCCCACAGGCCCAGACACGCCACTCCTTCGTGCCGCACGCAGGCCACCAGCCTGTCGCCCGCTGGCGACCACTGAGCCCCCCAGCTTACGCTGCCTTCGGGAAAAGGCCGCATCGACTCTCCGGTGGCTGTATCCACGACAACCACGGAACTGCCAGCCATTTCCCTGGGGACCCCCCACTCGTCAAACTTCGGTCCCCGTGCGCCTTGGGTACGTCTTTGAACGCCAATAGCGAGCTGCCGGCCATCCGGGGACAAGTGAAAGGGCATCCGTCCGGTGGGTTTGGGCAGATCAACGAGAGGGGCGATGGTATTCTCCATGGATTCCCTCCATTGTGGGTAAAAGTAGCTGCGATTCTGCGGTCTTTGGATGGTGGATCTTCGCGTTGACAAAGAGTACTGGAGGGTCTTATTTTAGTCAAGATAAAAATGGCGTATCTATATATTTATATTGATGTTACGATTTATTACATTTGACAATATCCAGCCTATTGTTTATATTTTATGTACAACAAAAAGATGGGGGCCGCTTACGTGAGCGGCCCCCATCTTTTTGTTTTTTCTACGCTTTCAAAATTGGGCAGATTGTGGGCGCGTGTAATCTGCGATCAAATTTCCCCTAGGTAATCTCCATTTCCGGGGCTAGAAAGTTTTTTTATTGCTTCCCTCGCAAAAAAGCACGACTTACTTTTTCGCCGCCATAATCTCAGCCGCCTCAATTTGATCCACTAGCGCGATCGAGTGAATCACGTCGCGGATGTCGGTGATCGGCTGCCGGTTTTCAACCACGCAATCGACGAAGTGCTCGTGCATGGTCAAGACCCCCTCGTAGCGAGGCACATCGTCTTCGGGCACGCCGTCAATTTCCCAGCCGCCGAGGGTGCGCACTTGATTGTCCTCGTGGATTTCGATTTCACTGGGAATTTTCATATAGCAGCCAATGCCCACGCCGTGTAGCTCCGAGCGCAACACCCGCCCGCCAGAGGCGCGGTTGCCGAGCATCACGCCAGTCGCGCGATTGTCAAAGCGCACCAGCGCCGTGTAGTGGTTGAAGCCCTCGCCGCCGAATTTGTCTTGGTAGGCCGTAACTTCCACTGGCTCCCCACCGGCCATGTAGCGCAGCAGATCGACGATGTGGACCAAGTCGTTCCACAAGGTGGTGGTGAATTCGTCGGCGCGCTGCGGCAATTGTTTGTTGAAGGTCGTCGTCGCCAGCGACACTGGGCCTTTGGCTGCCACTAGACGCATAGCCTCGCGGGTGACGGCGGTGTAGCGACGTTGCAGACCGACCATCACCCAGACCCCTTGGCGCTCGGCCGCCGCCAAAATCGCCCGCGTCTCGTCGCTGTTGGCCCCGGGCGGCTTTTCGATAAACAGGTGCTTGCCAGCGGTGATGCAGTCGAGAGCTGGCTGCAGGAGCCACTTCTCATTCATCACGCAATAGACAATGTCTGGGTCGATCTCGTCGAGCATGGCGCGGTGGTCTTGGTACGTGCGCGTAAAGCCGTACTTTGCCACCACTTGATTGAGGCGCTCCTCGTCCAATTCGCAAACCGCAGCCATCTCCACCCGGTCGGCGAGGCGATGGACCGATGGGTAGTGGGCGCTCTGGCCGCGGCCCCCTGCGCCGATGAATCCCGCTTTAAGCATGATCTTCCCCTTCCTGGCACAAAGCCGTAAAAAAGCGCACGTCAATCCGCGCCAAGTCGATGACGCTTTCCACCGGCTCGCCGCTGTACTCGCTGTGAAAGCTGACCGGGCCGGCAAAGTCCAACCGCTTCAAGGTCGCAATCACCGAAGGCCAATCGACAAAACCTTGCCCCATGCGCACGACGCCAGTGGCGGGCGCACCCTGCTGCGTGATGCTCAAGGGCCGCTGATGGACCAGATCCTTCAAAGCGAGCAGGCACAAGTGCGAGCGCACAATATCGAGGGCCATGGCGACCGGCTCCCCGCACAGGGACAAGTGCCCGGGGTCGGCAAAGACGCCCACGTGTTGCGGGTCGCAGTCCTTGACGATGTTCATCGCAGCGCAGGCATTGAGGCCCATGGACGCGCCCGAATGATTGTGGATGACAGTTTTAACGCCATATTTTTCCGACAGCGCTTGGAACCCCTCCATAAAGCCGCGCACCTCGTCTAACTGCGTCCAGTAGGGCGTATCCGGCTGCCAGTGCCAATAGCCGAGCTTGACGTGAGCCACCCCAGCCTCGCCCAAGGCCGCGTAATACCTTTCTGCGTAGTCGATGTCTGGGCGGTTGAAGTCACCTGGGGCCGTGACTAAGGGGATGCAAAGACCAGCGTCGTCAAAGCAGCGAGCAGCTTCCGGCAGGGCCGTGGACACATTGTCGGGGTTGACCGGATAGCCATCGCGCACGCACAGGTCGGCCCCCTGCACGCCAATGGCCTGCAAAGCGTCGATGAGTTGCGGAACATCGAGGCCCTCTAAGTGCTTGGTAAATACGATATACGTCAGATCCACAATGTGTGCTCCTTTCTCTATATTTGTTTGACAAAGCGAGGTAAGGGTATCAAAATATCGGCCAAGTGCCAACGCCTTAAACGGAGCAAGTCGAGTTATGGAAGCAGTCAAGATGGAGCCCAGTTCGTCGATTGAGGTCCCCAAACCGCTCACCCCCGCCCAAGTGCAGTCCTTTGTCGACGACGGCTATCTCGTCGTGCCGGATCTGATGGAAGCAGCCGAGCTCGACGAACTCAAACGAGACCTCGTGGATGTGGCGCGCGGCCGCTACGAGTGCGATAACATCGAGCCAGTCGATCCCGCCATGAGCGACCAAGCGGTGCTGGAGAGCATCCTCTGCATCCACCAGCCGCACTTCGTCAGTCCAGTGATCGAAAAGTACGTCCGCCATCCCAAAATCTGCGGTGCCCTAAGCCAGATCACCGCCGCGCACCTGCCCTTTTGGGACGGCAGTGTCAAGTGCATGCAGTCCATGTACTTTGTCAAGCCGCCCAACTTCCAAGGGCAGGCTTGGCACCAAGACGAGATCTACATCCCCACGCGGGATCGCTCGCTAATCGGCGCGTGGATCGCCGTGGACGACTCCACCGTGGAAAATGGCTGCCTGTACGTGATCCCAGGATCGCACCGGCCCGGGTACCTCTACCCGCAGCGGCCTCACGAAAACCCAGACGAGTTCGACTTCGCGCCCGAGAGCTACGGCTTTGACGAGAGCGTCGAGATTCCGGTTGAAGTAGAGGCCGGTGCCCTCGTGTTCTTCAACGGCTATCTCCTCCACCGCTCGTACAAAAACCGCGGCGACACCTATCGCCGCGTCTTGGTCAACCACTACTGCAACGCCTGGAGCCTATTGCCCTGGCGCATTGAAGAAGGCGAGTCGCCCGCGCGCGCCGACCGGCGCACCATCGTGCCCGTAGCCGGCATCGACCCCTACGCCTGGAAGGGCTATCAAACGCCAGCCAAGTCCGTGGGACTGCGCCACTGCAAGGCCATCGACGAGGTCCGCGCCGACCGCGACAACCCCTAACCGTTGACCGCCGCGACACACAGCCCCATCGCGCGCGGCTTGACCCTCCGCTCCCTCGGCATCGGCCTGCTGCTGGCCTTTGGGGTCGGCGCGGCGGTTCCCTTCCTCGGCCTCTACGTGCAAGGCTCGAATGCCGGGGCGTACTTCACCAGCCAGATCGCCCATCTCCTCCTCTTTCTACTCCTTTTAGTCGTCAACACCGGCTTCGGCTCCATCCGCCGATCTTGGGTCCTCCAGCGGGGCGAGCTAGTCGTCATTTTTATTATGACCAGCTTGGCCAACTCGGTCCCCGGGCTGATCAGTTACTGGGTGCCGCTGGTGTCGAGTCCGTTTTACTACGCCAGCCCCGAGAACAATTGGGGCGAACTAATCCTGCCCTATATCCCCACTTGGCTGGTGCCCCACGACCTAGAGGCTATTCGCGCTTTCTTTGAGGGCAACGAAGGGCAGGCGAGCACAATCCCCTGGGAGGTATGGCTGACGCCGCTGTTGAGCTGGTTGCCGCTGATCGTCGCGCTGCACGTGGCCACCTTGTGCCTGATGGTCGTCGTGCGCCGGCACTGGGTCGAAAACGAGCGGCTCGTCTATCCCGTGATGCAACTCCCCCTCGCTATGGTGCAAGACGACGAGCGCGGCTCACTCATCAAGCCCTTCTTTCGCAACGGGATCATGTGGATCGGCTTTGCCGTACCCGTACTCACCGGAACGGTCATCGGCCTGCACGCTTACTTCCCATTCCTGCCGACGATTGACCTGACCATCCCCTTTCCGCTCTTCAGCTCTCGTCTGAGCTTCGCCACCTTGGGCTTCTTCTTTTTGATCCAGCGCGAAGTAACCTTTGGCCTGTGGCTGTTCACCTTGCTCAACAATCTGCAAGAGACCATCTACCGCGCCATCGGCTGGGGCATCGAACAGGAACCAGCCGTCAGCGTGTGGAGCTACGGCCTGCCCAGCTTAGTCCATCAAGGCATGGGCGCAATGATCGTCCTCGTATTGGGCGGCTTGTGGGTCGGGCGCGAACACATCGGCAACGTCTTCCGCAAGGCCCTGAGCGGTGACCCGGACATCGACGACAACGACGAGATTCTCTCGTATCGGAGTGCGGTCTTGGGCCTCATCGGCAGCGTGGGAGTCCTAGCCGGCTGGCTGTGGGTCCTCGGCATCCCGCTGGTGGGCATTGCTACCC
>JAPPEG010000105.1 GCA_028875345.1 Gemmatimonadota bacterium | reverse complement strand
CTCGATATGCAGCTTTCGGTTGGGGCCGACGGCCTTTCTGCTACCGGGACGATAAACATTAACGGCGCAGAATTTGACGTCGCCGAAGTCTCGGCTGCTGCTGCCGCTGCTGCCGAGGCTGCCGCTGCTGCTGGATAACAGGCCGTGCGGCTTTGGTGTTTGGTCGCGGCTCTAGCCTTGTGCTGGGGCTGCGACCGCGGTCTCGATGCCGAGGCCACTGGGCAGACCGGGATCGCTGGTCGGCTGCACTTTGTCGGCGAGTGGCCCGCGAATGTGGGGCAGGTGGCCGTGGCCGTCTATCGCGAGCCGCCTGCTTCGCTGGCCGATTTTTTTAGAATCAACGGCTGGGACACCGAGGTGGCGCTCGGGGTCGAGTCGTACGACTATTTCGTTCCCTTAGATGGGGAAGGCGTATATCAGTGGATTGTCGTGGCTTGGCGCCAAGAGGATCAGTTTTGGGATCTTACCTCGCTTTTGGGCTGTTATTACCTGCCTGACGCCGACCTCCCCTCGCCGGTAGAAGTCGGCTCCGGGGAGGTTGTCTCTGACATCGATATCGAAGTCAACTTCGCTGTATTGGACCATGAGACCGAGCTTAGCACTGCTCTATGCGAGCGCGCTTTGCCTGCTGAATTGCTGGCCGAGCTCGGCCGCTGATATCGTCGTCCGCGTCCTCGACGCTAGCGACCAAACCCCACTGCCCGGCGCGACGTTGGCGGTGCTGGGGACGGAATTCGGGGGGTACGCCAACGAAGAGGGCTATTGCCGGGTCGAGAGCTTGCCGTCCGGCCAATACGATCTGCTCTGTTCGCATATTGGCTATCGCTCGCATACCCTGCGCGGCGTTGCTCCCGGGGAGGAGCGCGTTGTTGCCCTCGAACCTACGGCCGTCGAAGTTCCCGAGCTAGTCGTTTCCGCTGCCCGCCGCTCCCAAACCTTTGCTCAAGCCCCCATTAGCATTTCAGTAGCCGATGCCGAGCGCATCGCCGATCACAATGCCTTCTCGCTGACGGGCCCCCTGCGCTATGTCTCGGGTATCAGTCAAGTAGGTAGCCAGCCCGTCGTGCGCGGGTCGAGCGGCTACAGTCGCGGCACGGGCAGTCGGCTGCTGATGCTGGTGGATGGATTTCCAATGCTGTCGTCGGATGTGGGTGACATCAAGTGGGATGCCGTGCCCCTGCAGCAAGTCGAACGCGTGGAGGTAGTCAAAGGGGCTGGCTCGGCTCTGTACGGGACAGGGGCTTTGGGCGGGGTAATCAACGTGCTTACCCGCGATCCGGCGCGCGATCCGGGCACCCGCTTTCGGTTGCTCAGCGGGCTGTATAGCCAGCCGGCGCATAGCCAGTGGCGCTGGCGCGAGTCCCCGATGCACTTTGTCGGGTTTGACGTAAGCCACAATCGTGTCTTGGGCCGGACCGGCTTGGCGCTGAGCGGGGGCCACAATCAAGGTACGGGGTACCACCAAAACGGCGATAGCCGCCGTTACCATCTATACGCCAAGGCAGTGCATCGCTTTTCGCCGACGAGCTATTGGCGCGTGATGGGCAACTGGGCGCTGGACGACCACGGGGTTTTCATCCAGTGGCGCGACCGCAGCCGTCCGCTGGCCGTGCCCGAAAACGACGCGTCGGCCCATACTATCTCGTGGAAGTTACACCTCAATTCTGAGTATTACCGATTGGTACACAGCGATTTGGGCTACCGGCTCAAGCTGGGGTATTACCGCACGGATTTTACCAACAACGCGGCCGCTGGGGGCTTGGCCTCGGCTGGCCACAAAATTTCGGGCGAAGGTCAGTTCGACTACACGGGATTGGGCAGTTGGAATTGGACGCTGGGGCTGGCCGGGATCGCTGATCTGGTGCGCTCGCCCACCGATTTTCTCGGTACGCGTTCCCTGATAACCACCTCCGGTTATGCCCAAGGCGTGTACGAAATTAGTCCGCTGGCCGAGTGGACAGTCGGGTTGCGCTATGACTGGAGTCGGCTCTCCGAGGCGTCTGGGTTGGCAGAAGGGCCGTGCGGGGTACCGTCGGTCGCGAGTAAAAGCACTGGGGAATTTAGTCCCCAGACCGGCTTTTCCTACCGGCTGTCGGAGGCGACCGCGTTGCGGGCTTCGATCGGTCGGGGTTTTCGCGTGCCTGCGGTGGTTGAAGTCTTTTCCCAGGCTGAGGCTTCTGGTATCCGCGTCTGTCCCAATCCGGCCTTGGATCCTGAACGGGCTTGGTCTAGCGAGGTGGGGATCAAACAGGAACTGACAAAGTGGTTGGCCTTGGATATGGCGCTGTTTTGGAACGAATACCGAGGATTCATCGAGGCGCGTCCAGACCCCTATGCTGGAGGGACCGTGCCCATAGCCCGCTTTATGAACTTGGCGCAGGCGCGGGTCGGCGGGTTTGAAAGCGAGCTCTTGGTCGCCTTGCCGCTGGGCTTGGGGGCTAGGGCGGCTTATACCTTGGTCGATGGCGTGGAGTTTCTCGATGCGGACCAAGTGTTGCCGCCTTATTGTCACGGCGACTACGGCGATCAGGCACCGCTGCCTTACCGGTCGCGCCACGTCCTCAATCTGGGTCTCCAAGGGAAGCGCGGCCCCACGAGCGGGCGGGTAAACTTCCAATACCTCAGCCGTTTTGAACGGGTATCTGGCCTGTTTGCCGAGTGCGGGCGCGACTATGTGCCTATTTACTTGCTCGACGTGCAGTTGAGCCGCAAGCTAGGCCCCTTGCAAATCAACCTGCGAGTGGACAACGCGCTGCAGTATTACTACGCGACGATCGAGCGCAAAATACGTCCCTTGCGGCGCATCTCCCTGAGCGTGGATGGTGCGCTCTAATAATCCCTATACAGCTAGTCTAGGCCAGTGGCAGGCCGCTATTGAGCAGGGCCGCTTCGATGGCGAGTTCGGGCGGCTCTACGGGCGGGAGCAGGTGGCGGCTTGGCGGGCCAATTACTTGGAGGCCCTGCGGCACTTTGCCGCCCGCTACGGCAGCGAGGGCCGCTTGGTCGTAGCGCGCTGTCCTGGGCAGATGAACGTCATGGGTATGCACATTGACTACGGAGGCATGCCCTCGGTGCGGATGGCCGTGCGCGGCGCGGATACGTTAGTGGTGGCGCGGGTGGCCGCCAGTCGGCGAGTTCGACTGTCCAGCTTTCTGCGCAGCCCAGGTGCGGCTGCCGATCGCTTCGCGCCCATTGAGTTCGACTTGGGGACGATTCTGCCGAAGGCCTGCGTGGCCGAGCGGCAGGCGCTGATGGATTACGCAGGTCAAGTGTGCCGTCAGCGCCTAGAGCGCACGGGTAGTGCCTTGGCCAGCGATTGGTCGGCGCTGGTGGAAGGCCAACTCGTGTACTTGGAGAGTTACTTTCGCGGTCGTGTGGTCTTGGGCGGCTTCGATGGGCTGGTGTGGAGCAATGTCTCGCCCAGCGGGGGGATGAGTTCGTCTTCGGCGCTGGTCGTGGCGACGGCGCTGGCGGCGATGGGGGTGCACGGATTGGTGCCGCGGCGCGACATGCCCGAAGCGGACTTGGTCGATGGGCTGGGCACCTCGGAGTGGATGCGCGGCACGCGCGGCGGCACGGCTGATCACGGAGGGATGATCTTGGGCCGGGCGGGCAAGCTGGTAGGCGTAGGCGTCTTTCCGGCCCGCGTGCAAGGCGAGGCTGCGTTGCCCGACGAGTACGCCGCTTTAGTGCTCGACAGCGGCATCGTGCGCGAATACGACGAGGCCGTCAAGGAAGAGACGGTCATCGCCTATCCGCTCGGCGCGTTTATCACCCGCGAGTTGATTTTGCCGCAACTGGGCAAAAGTCGCGCTGTGCGCGAGTGCGTTCGCTATCTGCGGGACGTTGTGCCCGAGACGCTGGAGTTGTCGCTTGCGGAGCTATACCGAGTCTTGGGTCAGTTGCCTCGGCAGACTAGTCTGGCGGAGTTAGCTGCCGAAGCGCGAGCAGCCGGAGTCGGGGAGCATTTCGACGCCATGTGCCAGCGCGAGGTCGCTGGCAAGTTCCAACTCCTAGCCGAGGACACGCCGTTGTTTATTCGTCGGCGCTGTGTTTACGGCTTGGCTGAGCAGGACCGGGTGGTTGGTATGCTCGCCTACCTCAATGCAGGCGATATGGCCACGGCCTTGGAACTGATCCGCATCTCGCACGATGGAGATCTGGACCGGGAGGTCGAAGACGAGGTCTTGGCGCAGCTTGCAGGGCGAGCTGAGCGTGGAGAGGAGCGAGCACAACTGCGTTTTTTGCCAGGGGGCTACGGACGGATGACACCGTCCTACGATCGGACCGTGCGGGTGGTCAATCGGTTTCTCTCCGCCGAGGGACCAACGGCAGGGGCCGTGCAGCGGCTGGGCGCTGGCTGGGGCGGCAACATCGGCGGGCTAGTCCACCGCGCGTTCGTCGATGGGGAACGCCGCGCCGCATTTGCCGAGATGTTGAGCACGGAGTTGGGCCATGAGCCGGAGCTAGCCGTGGCCGTGCCCGGCGAAGGAGCCGGTTTGCTCACCGCGCCCCAAGGAGGTTGAGATGGAGCATTTATTGGACGGTGTGCGGGTGCTCGACTTGACGAGGGTGTTGGCCGGGCCGTACGCGTCCATGGTGTTAGCCGACTTGGGGGCGGAGGTGATCAAGATCGAGCTGCCGGGCACGGGCGACGAGGCGCGGGGGTTTGGGCCGTTTCAAAACGGCGAGAGCGCGTACTTTGCCAGCGTCAACCGAGGTAAGAAGAGCGCGACGATCGACTTGCGGCAGGCGCGGGGCCAGGACTTGGCGCGGCGTTTGGCCGGTGAGTGCGACGTGTTGATTGAGAACTTTCGTCCCGGTAGCATGGATCGCTTTGGGTTGGGATACGCGGATTTGCACGCGCTGTATCCGCGTTTGGTGTACGCGTCGATTTCGGGTTTTGGCCAGACCGGTCCGTACGCGCAGCGGCCCGCGTACGACGTGCTTATTCAGGCGATGGGAGGGCTGGCCAGCATCACTGGGCAGCCCGACGGGCCGCCGGTGCGGGTCGGCTCGTCGATTGCCGACTTGAGCGCGGCTCTCTTTGGGGCGATTGGGATCCTCGCGGCTTTGGAGCGGGCGCGGCGCACCGGCGAGGGGCAGCAAGTTGATATTTCCATGCTCGACTGTCAGGTGGCTCTGTTGGAAAATGCCCTCGCCCGCTACGCCGTATCTGGCGAAGTGCCCCGGCCGCTCGGGTCGCGGCATCCGGCCATTACTCCTTTTCAGTTCTTCGCCGCCCGCGATGGGCATATCGTCATCGCTGCGGGCAATGATAGGCTCTGGCGGCAGCTCTGTGACGCCTTGGGCCTTGGCGCGTTGGTCGACGATCCGCGCTTTGCCAGTAATGCGCTTCGCACTGAGAATCACGCGGCTTTGGAGCCGGTGTTGGAACAGGTGCTAGCCGAGAAGACCGTTGATGAATGGTGTACTATACTAGATACGGCGGGTGTGCCGAGCGGGCCGTTGTGCGATGTGGGGCAGGTTTTTGGCGACGAGCAGGTGGCGGCGCGGAATATGATAGTCGAGCTGGAGCATCCGGTTGCGGGCCGACAGACGGTGGCCAACTCACCGCTGCGGTTTTCCGCGACGCCGGTCGAGTTGCGCGGACCAGCGCCCTTGTTGGGGCAGCACACCGAGGAGGTCTTGAGTGGCGTCTTGGGGCTGACGGAAGAGGAGATGGGGGCGTTGCGGGATGGGGGAGTGATATAGATGACCGCCGATGAGCTGCTGGCAATGCCGCACAATGGCTATCGCTACGAACTCGTACAAGGGGAATTGCGCCAGATGGAATTCGCCGACAGACAACACGGACTCATTGCCGCACAAATCGGTGGCTGTCTCGGAGCATTTGTTGCAAACAATGGCTTGGGCGAAACCTATGCAGCCGGGACTGGCTTTATCATTGACAATACGCCCGATACGGTCCGTGCGCCCGACGTCAGCTTTGTGGCGCGGGAACGCGCTGAGGCGACCGCAGAAGAACGAGGTTTTTTCCCCGGAGCACCCGACCTCGCCGTTGAAGTCATTTCGCCCAATGATCGCTACAGCGAGATAAAAGAAAAAGTGTCCGACTGGTTGCGGGCGGGAACGCAGATGGTCGTTGTGATCGATCCCCACCAGCGCACTGCAACGGTGTACCGCGCTCCCGACGATATGTGTATGCTCACCGAAGACGAGGTGCTCGATGGCGGCGATGTGGTGCCGGGGTGGAAAATGCCGCTTGCTGACGTGTTCTAATGGCTGGATCAGGATTGGGAGCTGTATAACGCGAGGGCGGCCATCTCTGCAAGCGAGATGGCCGCCTTTTTTGTTTCAAGCCTCTGATAAGCAGCCTTGGGGATTTTGAGGCAGGATGTTAGAACGGTATCTCAGAAAGCCGCATTGTCTTGTGCTGACTGGGCCGCATTCATAATACGACGAAAGCTAGTAGCTTCGTAACGTACATTTAAATAACTCTCAGAGGCGGAAGATGCCATTGCGTCTACCGTAATAGAAGAAAGAGGATCATGTCCCTCAAGATAATAAAATTTGACTAATTCACGGTCGCCGTCCGCCAGCGCCCGCAAAAAGTCGTCGTCGCGATTCCAGCTACTAGAGGATTTTAAATAGTCAAAAGTCTGGGCGATTCCAGCTCGATTTCCTGATACTGACTCATTTACAATATGTCTGAGATTCACCCCGTACTTGCCATCTAGGGACTTAATAACACGGTCAAAGGTACCTCGAACAGCGTTTCCATACTTATCATTCTTGTTGATCTTTCCAAACGCAACGATTTTAAGTATTCCTAGCTCATCATGTATAGAGACACTATAAAAGTCAAATAGAGGATGGGGGTTCGGGGGATTATAAACTCTGTATTCATACAGAATTCCACCTATTACATTCAAGGGATCACCTAAATCTATACCCTGCAAGGGACCCGCCTCAAGCGGCAGTCCAAAAGGAGAGGGTGCATTATTCATAATAACTCCTGCGGGTGGGTTAGTAGAGCGTGAGTGCTCTACAGGGGCTTTGGAAGGGGAAGGAGGTTCAGAAGGCGGCTTGGAAGGCGACGCAGGCGGTAAGTAGGTCGGACCACTGCCAATAGGACGTAACTTGTCAAGCTCTCCACCCGAAACAACACAACCCTGCTGTTCCATCTTGTGCAGAATACTTCGCAGAAGCGAGTTCGATGGCAAACGTTTGTCTAGGTGGGTCAGATTGGCAAGCATCACAAAGTGTTCCTGCGCTCTACTAACCGCGACGTTAATCAGACGCGCCCCAATATGGTCGGGCGGCACTCCCCGCACGAACTGTCCCAGATTCCTATGTGCGCCGCTTTCGGGGATTTCCAACAGCACTATTCGACGTTCGTCACCTTGAAAACGATGAACCGTTCCGCAATGCACTAAGTTGTCGAGATTATCCTCTTTGAGCAGCTTTTGGATTAGGCGCGCCTGCGCGGAATATGGTGTGCAGATGCCGAGGTCGTGGTTGGTTGCTATCACTCCGTTCTGTCGAAGATGCCACACAAAGTTCCTCACGAGCAATGTATGGAGTTTGTTGAAACGTGAACCATTATTCTGGCTCTCGACTGGGCGAAGATCCGACGTGTCGATGATCGTGAGAGGCTTTTCAAACGGATTTGGTGGCAAACGACCGAGTACCTTTTTTCGTGTTGGGGAGGTCCTCAGCTTATCTTCGTACATTGGCCCGGAGATAAGTCCACAGATCTCAGGGTGCATCCGATACTGGGTGGTCAGCATTGCTAGGCCGGGAGCATCGGGTTTTGTCCGTTCCGTTGCAGTGAAGGAATCAAGTCCTATCTCTTGGCGGATCGCCTCCTGCTCGGTATTCACAATAGGGGGTATCTGACGAAAATCGCCCGAGATCACCACTCGCTGGCTCGCCAGACCGGCCGAGAACCATACTGCCGGCCGGATAACCATTGACGCCTCGTCAACGATAACCAAGTCGAATTGGCCGATCTCCCCTGTGAGGTATGCTGTAGTGCAGGTCGCGCCAACGATCTTCGCGTCCCTTAGCACTGTCTTCCGAAGTGCTGCGATCTCTATCTCTATTTGGCGTATTTCAGCCCTTAACTCATCGCGTTGCTGTTTGGCTTTGTCGATGCTGGCTTGCACACTCGTCCTGTCTTCACCGGCCTTAGCGGACCGGCGATCATCGTGCGTTTGCCTCGCCCGTTTGAAGCGCTGGCAAGCCGTTGCATATTGCTCTTTCAACTTCTGAATATAGGCATCGATCTGTGCGATTTCTTTTTCAAGTTGACTCTTTTTTTCCGCTAGTTCGTGCCGCTCCACAATCTTGTCGATTGCCGCACCTTTCCGAAGTGCTGCGATCTCTGTCTCTATTTGGCGTATTTCGGTACTTAACTCATCGCGTTGCTGTTTAGACTGCTGCATATAGGCGATATAAGCATCGATCTGTGCGATTTCTTTTTCAAGTTGACTCTTTTTTCCCGCTAGCTTGGCTGAGCGCCGCTCCGCAATCTCGTCGATTGCTACATATTTGCCGTATTTGGACGCTAGTTTGTCATCGGCGATTCGACCTAAACGGACAACTTTACCCCCTTCCATGGAAGGATGTTCATGGGTAAGTGCTTCGCAAATTTTATAAAGAACCTGATCTACGGCCTTGTTCGTGTTAGAGCAGATCAGCGTTCGCTTCCCGCTGTTGAACGCCGAATGCACAATCGCGCTTAACGTCATGGTTTTGCCACAACCGGGAGGCCCCCAAATGAACGTTAGTGCCTCTCTAAGTGCAGTCTGGTAGGCTGTACGCTGGCTGTCGTCTAGTTCAGAACCGTCATCCGCCCGGATTGGACGAGCTGGCTTTTTTGGCAAGGCCCCTGGCTGGACCACCGCGTCGGCGAGAGTGCGATTGAGCGAGATTTCCCCTTTGTTGACCGCTTCGATTTTCTCCTTGAGTGCCTCCAAAAGTGCGGTCTCATAAATCATAAGTATGGCAGAGCTTACCTCGTCGCCGATATCCTCCTTCAGGGCCAAGACCAGATGGCCAGCCCCAATCGCTACTATTGTTCCCTCAACTCGCCGCTGACCGACTTGAATCTCGACTTGGTCTTCTCGCTCTATCTTATCGGTAAAAGGGAAACGGTAGAGAATGTCGTCACCGGCCGTCTCGGTACGACGGCCTTCCTTAAGCTCATAGCGTTTCTGACCCGCCCTACTTGTCTTCATTTCTCGAATTAGCTCTCCGAGTGCCGCAATGAAGCGATCAGGAAGATCCGCATCGTCTGGGCGAATCTTGGGACGAGAAGAGGCCTCAGATGGTGGTTTAGGAGGTGGCGCGGATGTCTGGCGCTTTTCTGGATTTATAGGCAATTGGGTAGGTGTCATCTCCTGATACGCTCGTTGAAGCGCTCGTTCATGTGCAGTCGGCAAATCCGTCGTCTCAGTAGGACGAATCCCGGGATGGGAAGAGGCCTCATCTTGCTGCGCTTGTTGAAGCACATTCGGCACACGATAACCCAAGCCAAGGAGGGCTGGATTAGGTAAACGCACTGTGCACTCTCTGCAGTAAGGATGCTTTGCGTCTTTGTACACGCCGCACTGTGGGCACTCGTTAATAGCGCCTGTCTGTTCTTTCCCCGAGTGTTCACGGCACAAATAATAGCCTTCCTGTACTTTCTCGTTACAGGATTGCTCTTTGCAAATGTTCGGTATAGTCATGGGATCCTTTGAGACGCCTACGACCGCCTCAAACTTGTCTCTTTTATGATTTGATGGATAGGTTTCCCGCCAGCGTCTCTGGCTGACGGTCGCTCAAACTCGGCTTGCAAGCCGTCTAATATAACAGTTTTTCAAATGGGGGCGGCGTACAGAAAGGATTTTCTTTAAGTAGGTCTAACAGTTTTTCCGCTCGGGGCCGCAAGCCTGCCGCTTGGAGCTTCTTGGCGTCCCGCTGCGCTTGCCGGGTAAAGACTAGCTTCCAACTCACCAGTCGAGTTCTTCAGCGCACTCCTCTATGGGCGTTTTCAGGCTCTCGATGATAGATTCACGCATTCCGGGAATGGAGAGCAGATGCAGCGTCTCCTGAATCGAATGCCAATCGTCCTCGGCAATTAGCATAGCTGACCCTCGCTTGCTATGGATGCGAATAGGTTCTCTGTCTGCGGCTACTTGCTCTATGAGCTTGTATAGCTCAGGACGTGCTTTGGTTACGTTGATCGTCGTCAAATCTATGACCTGTCGGGGCAAAAATTCGGCCAGATGTCTGGCCATGAGGTGAACGTTGTCACGCCCGCTCCACGTCAAACGCCGCGACATTGCGCTCGTCTTTGCTGAACTCCACGCCAATCAGGTAAATCGGCTGCCCCAAGGCGCGATACTTGTCCGCATACCGCCGCTCCTGCAACTGCGCCAGCGCCGCACCCGCAGACGCCATCTCGATCACCTTGAACTCGAACAGATAGACGTGGCTGTTGAACAAAACCGCCATGTCCGTGCGACCATGACTGCTGCTGTCCTCCACTCGAACATCCATACCCAACGACGCGAAATACGAATAGAACACGCTGGCGTAATAGCCTTCGTAGCGGGCAATGTCATTATTCGTGTACCACTCGTAGGGAATGCTGGCGAAGAAAGCGTGAAACAGCGTCTGCAACCCATCAAAGTCGTTGGCTTCCAATAGGTCGTAGAGCTGTCCACTGTTGGCCGTCTGTCGCGTCGCATCTTGCACCAAGTAGCGTAGTAGGCTCTCGTTGAGGCTTTGTCGCACCTCGCGGTTGGGATAGCCCAACCGATAGAACCATCTCCCCCCGCGATCTTTGGCGTCAATGATGGTCAGGTAGCCGGTCTGGAACAGCAACGCTTCAGTGGCCATGTCATCGACATCAAACGTCGATAGCAACTCGTCGCTGCTTTCCATCGCGCCGAGTTCTAAGGAACTGACGCGGCGCTTGAACAGCGTTTCGACTAGGAATGTCGGTGTGCCGGTCTCAAACCAGTAGGCGGCGAATCGGCGGCGGCGAAAGAGCAGCAGGATGTCAAACGGGTTGTACACCTTCTCGTCGCCGAGCCAACTATAGCCGTTGTACCAGTTGCGGATCTGGTCCCGGTCCAAGCCGGGCAGTTCCGGCGCGAACACCGCGTCCAGATCGGCGTCGGTGTAGCCGCAGAGGGCCGAGTAGGACGGTTCGAGGGTGATATCGGTGAGGTTATTGAGGCCGGAAAACAAGCTGACCTTGGAGAATTTGCTCACGCCGGTGATGAAGGTGAAGCGGACGTGCGCGTCGCTGGCTTTGATGACGGCATACAGCCCGCGCAGAAAGTCGCGGTTGGCGCGGGCAATGTCCGGTACCTCTAAAGCGTCCAGAATCGGCTTGTCGTATTCGTCAATCAGCACAGCGACCGGCTGGCCAGCGTGGTCGTGCAGCAGCTCTAGCAGGTGGGCGAAGCGCTCCGGTTCGGTCGCGTAGTCCGACGCCACTCCAGTCCGCCGCTCGACCGCGTCTAATTGCGCCATCAGGTTCGCCTTCACGTAACCGGATTCCTTGAAGTTGCCCCGGCCAAAGTCTAGCTGCAGCACTGGATAGCGCACCGACCAGTCCCAGCGGTCGTGGATGTGCAATCCTGCAAACAGCCCTTGGTTGCCCTCGAACAGTTCCTTAAGCGTGTCCAAGAACAGGCTCTTGCCAAAGCGCCGGGGGCGCGACAGAAAGTAGTGCGTACCCTCGTCGAGCAACCGGCGGATGTAAGCGGTTTTATCGACGTAGTAGCAGTCCTCTTGCCGAATTTTGCGGAAGGTCTGAATGCCGATGGGCAGTCTGCGTTTGCTCATGGCTGTCTCCTGTGGCTTTTGGGGCGGGACGTGGTTAGCTGCTTGCGACCACTTCCGCACGGACCCCTTCAGCGCATGGCATGGCTGGCTAGGTCATCGTATTATCTTAGGCATGTCGTCGTTAGTTCAATATCGACGAGAGTACAAAAGAGCGTCAAGCCCAAGTAAAAGGAGAGCGCATGAATGATCCGCAGATGGACGCAGATGGACGCAGAGTGGAAACGAGACGATCCGCCGCTCGAATCGTTCAATCGTGCAGGGTTGCTGTATGAGCGGTCCGATTGGGCATTTCGTCAAGCTCGCGCACAAGCTCGCGATCAAGGCGTTGCTGGCGCGGGAGCGGCTCGAATCGGGGGTTTCCTATCA
>JAPPEG010000005.1 GCA_028875345.1 Gemmatimonadota bacterium | reverse complement strand
ACCGCAATCGCCCATGGTGCGCATTCCTTCGACCACGCCTTTGACTAGCAGGCGTTTATAGGTGACGCCGGCCTCTAAGCCGTAGAAGAATTCGTCGCTGAAAGCTCCGCCCCGCTTGCGATAGCCGACCGTGCTGGTCAAGTAGCCTGGGAGTGGGTACAGCGACTTGCCTACCAACAGGCGCACGTCGACGTCCCTCTCACCTGTGCCTAAGGGAACCTTGTTGTCGGCCCCATCCACTGGACTCAGCCCCAAGCCAAGCCCGCCCGCGTCTAGGGAGCCAATGCTGTCTTGATCTATGTCGTAGCCCAAGGGAAATTTGCCCCCCAGCGCTAGGGAGACCACCGCCGGATTGCGCAGCAAGCGCCAGCGCAGGCGCAGTTCCAAATCGGCTAGGCCCGAGTTGATTTCGTCGGGGTGGATGCGGGTTATGGTGGTATCGGGGCCGTCGCTTCTGTTGAATACCTTCACCTCGGTATTTTTGTACACCAAGCGCTTATAGGGCAGGGTGGCCACCAAGGTCAGGCGTTCCCACAAGCCATATTCTAAGTAGGCCGACATACTCTCGTCGCTCAACTCTTCCATGCTGGGTTTTGCCACTCGCTCCCGCCGCTCGCCAGTGGCGTCTAGATAGTCTTGGGAGCGGAAGGAAAGTCCGGCGATCTTGAAGTACATACCGCCTGGGGCCTGCGTCCAAGCGCCGGCGTGTAGTTGGGTGGGGGCAATCGCTAACAGGATCGCCACTAGCGGGATCCAGCGCCGCAATGGGTGGAGCGAATTCGGTCGAGTGTTGGGTTTCATACAATTTCTCGGAAAGTGTCGTGGTTGAGGATGAGACTGTCTGTTTGGCCAGTAGTTCCACAGTCGCTCAAGGTGCGGACTCCTTCGACCGCGCTCGCCTAGCAGGCGTTTTAGGTGTGATCGGATCCTAAGCTATAGAAGAAAGTTACTCAATCGTCTTCTGCAACATCCACGAGAAGTTTGCGCCCATTCAGCGGCTGTACCGGACGATTGTTGTTATGGACAATGGCTGTAAATGTGGCGATTTGCACTTCAGACAGCTCAATCGGCGTTGTCAGCACAAGCCACTTGACTCCTTCCGAACAAGGCGGGGTAGTCAGCGAACCATCGTATCGATAGGTGTTCCGCGCACTCGGCAATAAATCGTCGGCATTAATGGTAATATGCTCAATGCGTTGCACTTCGCCCGGGGTGTTTGGCAAATGTGCCAAGAGGGAATCAAATGCGACGTGATTGCTACCGCGCTCAATTAGCACCCCAATGACAGCCAGCGTGCCGTCTTTACTTTTGTGAACGAGGTGCATCTCCATAGCAAATGATTTGCCGGCTATCGTATGTTCACTCGGCGCGTGGAAATGGAATTGCAGGAGTTCGTGTTTTGTACCATCAAGCTCAATCCAGTTTTCCTTAGTAGAAGCTACTTCAATGGTATGGCCGTTATTGCGGATATTCAGATCTGTTGGCTGGTAGTTGAAGAGTATAGCAGGGAGCTTTACTGACGTGGGATTTACAAGGTCGATCGGAGATTGGCGCGTCCCCTCAGCACAAAGGACGTATTCTGGGCTGAGCTGGCCCCAAACGTCCGGTCCGTTCTCTGTGCCATAGCTCCACTCTACCTTCTTTGAATGGGATGGCACATCATTTGACTCTGCATAGCTATTCATGCAAATACCAATCATACAAATACCAATCACAATTTTGAGATCGTTCATGTTCCTTTCCTTCTTTGGCAGCGTCGCTCAATAGACGTAGCGCAAGCCGACCTGCACTTGGCGCGGATCGCCCAAGCCCGACTGCACGGTGCCGTCGAAATTGAACAGGAGGCCGACGCTAGAGGGATCGCGGAAGTTGTCTGTGTTGAGCAGGTTGAAGACTTCGACAATGGCCTCTAGTTGGCCGCTGCCCACTAATATGGGCCGCGATAGGCGCACGTCATAGGAGAAAAATTCGTTGTCCTTGCGCAGCGTATTGCGCGCCGTGATGCTACCGTTGTCGCAGATCCGGTCGGAGGCTGTGCCCCACGGGTTGGTCGAGCGGCCGCCCGCGCAGGATGCGGAGACCGGCTGCGCCGAATAGTAGCTCAGGCGCTGGTTGAGCAACATTCCGCCGGGCAAGGCGGCCAAGGCCCACGCATTGAAGCGGTGGCGCTGGTCGCGGTCCGAGTAGCCCCATTCGCGCTCCAGTTGGGTCGCATCGACGTAGCGGAAGGTGAAGGGATCGCGCTCGTTGTCGTCGTCGGATTTGTCCCACGACAATGTGTAGTTGAGCTGGAATTGCAAGTCGTCCTGTATCATCTGCCGCAAGCCGAAGCTGAGGCCGTGGTAGCGCGACTTGGCCGTGCTCTCGACTACGGTCAAATCGCCGATGCCGTTGCTGCCATCGGCTCCTAGACCCGTCGCCCACGGAGAGCCGAAGATGGCGTCGTTGCGGTTGACAAAGCGCGTCAGATTATCGGCGCGGGCGTACGTGTACCCTAAGGAGCCGACTAGACCGGATGCATGTAATTCGCGTTCGATGCCGACGTTTGTGCTGATGGTGCGCGGGTTTTCGAAATTTTGGTCAAAGACAAAGATGCTGGGCCAGAAGGGATCGCCTTGGGGCGTAGGCAATAATTCGCCGTAGGTCGGAGGCAGTCCCAAAATGGGCGTCAGGGCGCTGGAGCGGAAAATGGATTGCCCGCGCGAGCCATTGGTCGAGCGCGTACTGGCCAAGTTCAAGCCCGGAATGCGGGCGTAGTAGATCCCAGCACTGCCGCGCAGCAAGGTCTTGTTGTCGCCGTGTACATCGTAGGCCACCCCTAGGCGCGGCTGGAACATGTCCCAGTCCGAGGGAATGGTGCCGTTGGAGGGGAATTCGTAGGTGCCCGTCTCGTTGGTCACTGTTTTGCCGATGAAATCGGCGAAGAACACTTCGTCTGGATCGGTGAGCACATCGGGCTGGATTTGCGCCTCCCAGCGCAGGCCGCAGTTGAGCGTCAGCTTGTTCGAAGGCTGCCAACTGTCCTGTACGAACAGCGCCAATTCGTGCTGCGGAATGTGCTGGGTGCCCGCTGCTTCCACGGTCAGGCCGCCGACGCCGGACTGCTGCAAATAGAGCAGGACCGGCCCGGTGATATCCGTCCCGTCGGGGCAAGCTCCGGTGGTGCTGGTGCTGCCGTCGGCGCACTCGACGTAGCCGTTGCCCTGCTCGACGAAGTTGAGAAAGCCATCTAGTGAGCTGAAGATGTAGCGGCCATTGGCAAAGCCGATGAAGGTCTGCACGGATTCGACGCGGTTCCACTCGACGCCGGCTTTGATTAAGTGATTGCCCTTGGACACGGAGATGTTGTCGAGCGCTTGGATGCGGGTGTCGTAGTACTCGACCGGAATGAAGAAGGGCATGCCAAAGCGATAGCCGTGGACAAAATCCATGCCCGTATCGGGGAAGGGACGCCCGGTGTTGGGGTTGTCCGGGCCAAGGTAGGGACGAGGGCGATCCTCGCGGGAGACTTGGAAGCGAAATTCGTTGGTGGTGGTCGCGGACAGCAGCGATAGCAGGCTGCCGTTGAAGGCGTGGGACCAGTCCCGTTCTACGGCGTTGGCGCTGCGCGCCCACGAGTCCACGTCAAAGGTGCCGTTTTCCTGTTCGGACCAAGTGTAATTGTATTTGAAGGTGGCGTAGTGCGCGTCCGACAGGCGGGCGTCGATTTTGGCGAGAAAGGCGCGGGCGTCGTTGGTGCGGTCAATTGGCCCGTAGTCGTTGGCCAGCGCCCCGTTGAATTGCTCGTCCATAAAGGTGCGCAGCCGGGCATCGATGCGCTCGCTGTCGCTTTGCTTGGTGTCTCTAAATACCTGTTGGTCGTAGGCGGTAAAGAAAAAGGCCCGATCCTTTATCAGTGGCCCGCCCATAGTGAAGCCGAACTGTCCCTGACTAAAATTTGGCGCGCGCGCTAGGCCCTCGTGCCGCGCCGTGCCCGACAGGGCGTCGTTTTTGCCGAAAAAATGCACTGAGCCGTGCAATTGGTTGGTGCCCGATTTGGTGATGACGTTGACAAAGCCGCCGCTGGAGCGACCGAATTCCGCGTTGGCCCCCTGCGGCACCACCACCATTTCTTCCACCGCGTCCAAATTAAAGGTGAAGGCCGGACGCTGGCCGCCGCGCTGCTCGCCGAAGAAGGGGTTGTTAAAATCGGCACCATCCACCGAGATGTTGTTGTGAATGCCGCGCTGCCCGCCAATGCTCAGCTCGTCGCCGTCGGGGCCTTGGACGATGGCCACGCCTGGCGTCAACAGCGTCAGGTTGAGGAAGTTGCGCCCGTTGTTGGGCAGGTCCTGCACGGCCTCTTCGGGCAGGCGCGTGGCCGGCTCACTCTGGGTTATATCCACCGTGGACAAGGCCGCCTCGACGATCATTTCCTCCATCTGCGGCAGCATTTTGACGATCAATTCCACGGTCTCGCCGACGCGCACTTGCACCCCGGTCTGCCGCACTTCGGCCTGTCCAGCCGCCTGTACCGTCACGTCGTAGGAGCCGAGGGGCAACAAGGTCGCGGTGAACAGCCCTAAGTCGGACGAGGTAAGGGTGCGCTCGTAGTTGGTGCGGGTTTCCACGAGCGCGACGGTGGCGTTGGCGATGGGATTGCCAAACTGGTCCCAGACAGAGCCGCGAATTACGCCGGTGGTCGCTTGGGACTGGGCCCAAGCTCCGTCGAGCAGGACGACCGAGAGTAGGACGGTCAGAAAAGGCAAGAAGCGAAGTCGATGAATCGGCATAAGCTATTTCATTGTGAAGAGGATAGAGATAGGGAGCCTGACTTGTTAGGGCCACTTTTGCCCGGATTACAGACAGACTATTTTTACAACATTAGCCAAAATTTAAGCTTGGTCAACTAGCCACCCTACTACTTCTTGCCACTCGACAGATGCAAAAAACACAACCTGCCCTGATTGCCTTTGACGCCGACGATACTCTGTGGGAAAACGAAATCTACTTTGAAACGGCCAAAGACCGCTTTAAGGATCTGTTGGCCTCCGACTTCGATCCGACGTGGACCGAGCGGGAGCTGGACGAGACCGAAATGCGCAACCTAGCTCACTTTGGCTACGGCATCAAAGGGTTTACCTTGTCCATGATAGAGACGGCTCTTGATCTGACGAAGGGGGCGGTAACGGGACAGCAAATCCGCCAGATTTTGGACTATGGCAAAGAGATGCTGCAAATGCCCATCGAACCGCTGCCCCACGTCGAGGAAGTGCTCACCTACCTGTCTAGGACGCGCCCCTTGATGCTGCTGACCAAGGGCGATTTGTTCGACCAAGAGGCCAAGATCGCCCGCTCCGGCTTAGCCGACCACTTTACCCATATAGAAATCGTCAGCGAAAAAAACGAGGAGACCTACGCGGCCCTGCTGCAGCGCCACGGCATCCAGTCGGCGGACTTTTGCATGGTGGGCAATTCGCTCAAATCGGATATCCTGCCCGTCGTCGCCTTGGGCGGGCACGCGGTCTATGTGCCGTACTACACCACTTGGCTCCACGAACGCGTCGAGCCTTCGGAGGCCGAGCGCCAGCAATACGACCAAATAGCCCACCTAGGCGAACTGCCCCGCCTGCTTGCAGAGCGGTTCGCTTCCACCGGCCAAAACTAAAACTGTGACTTCGTCCGGCCTTCCTTCAAAGCGGATCTGCAATGCCGGCGACCGATCCTACCACACCTGAACCGGGCAGGGTTGGCCGTCTGCTGCCGGCTGCCTTTCGCTCGCGGCTGGACCTAGAGCCGCCCGACCCGGAGCCTGCCGCAGAAGAAGCCGGCTCGGCCTTTACGCTTAGGGCTTTTGCCCTAGGCACTTTTTTGGCCGCGTTCATCGGCGGTGGCGTGGCCTATAGCACCCTGTATTTGCAAGGCTCCTTCATGGCCTTGGGCTTCAGCACGGTCGGCGCGGTTTGTCTGCTGGCCCTGCTGACGGGGCTAGTCAATCCCCTGCTCAAGCTATGCGGGACGCAGGGTTTGCGCCGGGGCGAATTGCTGCTGGTGTATATAATGATGGTGATGGCCTCGCCCATCCCCATTGTTTTTTCCTCGAAGATCATCAGCCAACTCGCCGCTCCCTTTTACTTTGCCACGCCCGAAAACGATTGGCAGAGCCTCATCCACCCCCACATTCCCCACTGGATGATGCCGCGCCAGCTCGGCGACGCCCAGTTTTTCTTTGAGGGGATGGGTGCCGACTACGCGGTGCCGTGGAAAGCTTGGCTGTTGGCGCTGGCGGCTTGGCAGCCCTTTATCTGGTCTCTCTTCTTGGTGATGATCGCCATCATGGTCGTTTTGCGGCGGCAGTGGATCGACAACGAGCGCCTCGTCTATCCGCTGGTGCAAGTGCCGCTGGCCATGACTGCGATGGGAGAGGGGAACGAGCGCTGGCCGCCTTTTTTCAAAAATAGGGGGATGTGGATCGGCTTTGCCCTTGCCGCCACTTGGAGCACGCTGCACGGCTTGTATGCCTATTTCCCGGAAGGCGTGCATTTTGCTCGCGGCGTCGATTTGTTTCACCAAGAACTGCCAATCATGCGCGGCACCACGACGCTGTATATCACCTTCCGCTTTCACATCATTGGTTTTTTCTACTTTCTCAAGACCGAAGTCGCGCTCAGTCTGTGGGTTTTCAATTTGTTGGCCAATATGTTGCGCGGCACTCTCGCCATCCTCGGCGTAGGCGATGCGCCCAGCTTGGGCAGTGGCCACGGCATCCGGCACACGCTACAGGTCTATCACGCCATGGGCGCTATGCTGGTGCTGTTCCTCGGCAGCTTGTGGGCTGCTCGCCGCCATCTGGCCGAGGTCTGGCGCAAGGCTTGGTCCGGCGACCCGGCTATTGACGACGCTGATGAAATCCTGTCGTACCGAGCGGCGGTGATTATTCTCGTCGTTGGCACGGCGATCATGGTCGGCTGGTTGTGGCTGGCTGGATTGCCGCTGTGGGCCGGCGCGGCGTTGCTGTTTCTGGCTGGTGCCCTTTTTGTCGCCTTCACTCGGGTGGTTGCCGAGGGTGGTCTGTCGGACGGTGCGCCGCCCGTGGTACCGGCTGGTATCCTCATCTCCGCGGTCGGCTCGTCGGCGCTAGGAGCGCCGGGCTTGGTCTTGCTGGCCAGTACCTATATCTGGACGGCCAATGTCCGCAGCTTTGTCATGGCTTCCTGCGCCAACAGTCTGAAATTGGGCCAGGAATTGAGCCGGGGACGGCGGCCCTTGTTCTGGGCTATGGTCGTGGCTATAGCCGTGGCGCTGGCGGCTTCGATTTGGATGATCTTGGAACTGAGCTACGAGCACGGCAACCTCAATTTGCGGGCCATGGTCAGCCGCGAAGCGCCCTACCGCTATGTCGAGGGCCTGCTGCGCTATCCGAGCGAGCCGCACCTGTGGGGCTGGATCAACATGGGATTGGGCGCGGCCATCATGTTGGGCTTGACCGTGGCCCGGTGGCACTACGCATGGTGGCCTCTGCACCCTTTGGGCTATCCCATTGGGCCGACTTGGATTATGGACCACCTGTGGTTCAATATGTTTTTGGCTTGGTTTATCAAAGTCCTAGTGCTCAAGTACGGCGGTGCCGAGCGCTACCACCGGACTAGGCCGTTTTTTATGGGCTTGATCTTGGGGCAACTGCTGCCGGGCGGCATCTTCCTCGTCATCGACCATTTTACCGGCACGGTCGGCAATGTGATTTTCTGGGGTTGAACAGCGTGGCTGGCAAAGCGACTTATCGATGGCTGGGCAGCATCTTTCTCGTCGGGCTGCTGCAAACGCCCTGTTACGGCGAGGTGGCTGCTTTGCGCGCCACCATCGAAGCCCTAAGCGCAGTCGAATCGCGCTTGGTTGGCTATCCCGGTGCTGAAGTGGGTGCTGCGTTGGTGGAACGCGCATTGGTCGCGGCTGGCGTCGAAGCGGTGCGGCGCGACTCGTTTGCAGTAGTGGTGCCCATAGAGCGCGGCGCTCGCTTGCGCTTGGAGCAGAGCGGGGAAGCGGTGCCGCTGTGGGGTTTGTGGCCGAACCTGGCGCGGACGGTTACGCTGCCGCCAGAGGGCTTGCGAGCGCCGATGATCTACGGCGGCCGAGGCGAGTGGAGCGACTTCGACGGCCACGCCATGGACGGGCGCATTGTCCTGCTGGAATTCGACAGTTGGAACCACTGGCTGCGCGCCGCGTCGCTGGGTGCTCGGGCCGTGGTATTTATCGCGCCTGAACAGACCAATCGCCACCAAGCCGCGGCCAAATACGCCCATGTGCCGCTCGACATCCCTCGCTTCTGGATCGAGCGGGAAGCAGGTCTCGTGCTGCGCCAGCGCCTGCGGGGCGGTGAGCTGTTGGTTCACTTGCAGGGCCGCATGGATTGGCAACAGCGGCCGGCGTGGAATATCTGGGGCGTGATTCCCGGTGCCGACCCCGAGCTGGCCGACGAGCGCGTCGCTATCGAGGCGTACTACGACGGGATTTCCGTGGTGCCGGGCCGAGCGCCCAGTGCTGAGACCGCCTGCGGCATTGCTGCTTTATTGGAATTGGCCCGCCATCTAGCGGTCCATCCACCAGCGCGTACCATCATTCTAGTGGCAACGTCGGCCCACTTCCAGGGCCGTCAGGGCATGGCCAACTTTCTCGCTCGCCACGCTCGCCGCTTGGAGGAACCGCTCCATATAGACCTGTTCATCGGCCTCGATCTGTCGAGTCGCACCGATCAAGTCGGCATCTGGAACAATACCGCTAGGCCCGAATTGCGGCGCTTTTTCGCCCCATTCGGTCGCCGCTTCAGCGGCTACGCCAGCACCCTAGACTCGGCCGCCGTCGGCAGTCTGGTCAACGGCATCACTCCCATCAAGGGTTTGGACTGGTCGGCGTACATGCCCGGTAGCATCGCCGCTAACAGTCAGTTCGCGCTCGAAGGTGGCTTGATCTCCTTGGGCTTGATTACCGTGAACGACGCCCGCTTGCAGATTGATTCGCCGCTGGACCAGCCAGCCGCAGTCAACTACGGCAATCTGGCGCGCCAAGTCGCCTTGATAAAGGGCGTGCTGCAACAGGCTCTAAACGATCCGCAGTTGTTGGAAGAGAAAGAAGCCTTTGGGCCGGTGTTGCAAGATCGCATGCGCGATTTGCGCCTCAAGGTGCGGACCTTTCCGCGCCGCTCGCAAACGCCGGACCGGCCGGTGGCCGATGCGGTAGCTGTAGTGCGACGGCAATGGGCGACCGCTGGCAAAGCCGTCAAAGGGGTGCGCACGGCCCAAGTCCATCTGAGCGACGAAGAGGGGGAGTTGCTCATAACGGGGCTGCCGCAAGCTCAATACCGCACCAACGTGTACGTCTTGGACCCGCAAGACGGGGCCATTACTTATGCCGCCGATCTGAGCAAAAGGGCGGAGGGATTCCACGGGAAACCGCTGCCCGACGGCTCCATCCCCATCACTGTCCAATGGGCACTTACCGAGAAATCGGTGGTGGTGTTCCCCTGTTTGAGCCGCCCTTTTTACGGCCTCATTAATCCGCGCTCGCTCAATTTCTTGGGCGGCATCACCGTGCTCAACCGCTACGACACCGCCCCGCGCCAATACGGCTACGCGCTGGGCAGCAGCCTCGACGAAGCGGCCGGGGTGGTATTCGGGCCGCTGGACGCCGACCCGCAAAACCGCATCAAGATACTGGCGGGCCGACAACTGTTGTTACTCAACAACGGCATCCCCGACAGCCGACCCAATGGCGAGGGTTTTGCTCTGGCTGAAGAGCGGCTGGTGCCAACGCTGTTGCAGGCCGCTTGGGATATGTGGCGCCTCGACGAGGATCGGCTGCAGACCATGCGCGACCACGCCATTGAAAACCAGCACTTGCAGCGCCTGCACCAGCGCACCGCCCAAGTTCTCGAAGCCGCCCAAGAGGCCGCCTGCCAAAAAGAGTGGAGCCGCTATGTGGCCCATCTGCGAGTGGCGCTGGGATTGGAAAACCAAGTCTATCCCGAGGCCATGGCGACCTTGAACGATGTCATAAAGGGCATGGTGTTCTTTTTGGCGCTGCTCATTCCCGCGGCTTTTTTGGGCGAGCGTCTGCTGTTGGGGGCAACGCAGATCACGCGGCAATTGGCTGGTTTTGGAGCGTTATTGGCCGTGGTCTGGCTCGCGGTTTCTCAGGTGCATCCCGCCTTTGCCATTGCCCATCCGCTGGTCATCTTGCTGGCCTTTGCCATCATGGCCATGGCCGGTCTCGTCCTCGTCCTTATCAGCAGTCGCTTCAACAGTTTTATGAAGGAACGCGGCGATCGGATCCACCACGTTGAGATGCGGCGTTTCAGCGTGGCCCATGCCGCGTTCATGCTGGGCATATCCAATATGCGGCGGCGCAAACTGCGCACTGGCCTGACCTTGACGACCTTGGTGTTGCTGACGTTTACGGTGCTTTCGTTTGCCTCATACGAGAGTCGGGCGCGCTTTATCTCGCTATCTCTCGAACACGAGGGTGGGTACGAGGGCATCTTAGTCCGCAACCGGGCCTGGAATCCCTTGGGCCAGCCCATGTTGGATTACGTCCGCTCCCACTTTTCCGCGGTTGGCCCGATCAGCTCCCGCAACTGGTTCATTTTGCAGGAGGACAAAAAGACGTACCTCGAAGCTGCGTCCGGGCGACAGTTGGTGCGGACTTACGGCTTGCTCGGCCTAAATCCCGAGGAAATCGACATCACAGGTGTTGACCACGCTCTGACGGCTGGGCGCTTTTTCACCGCCGCGACTGAGGCTAGTTGTCTGCTGCCCTTGCCGATGGCCGAGGCCCTGGGCTTGGATGCCGGCGACTTGGGACGCGCGCAAGTGAAGGTAATGGGCAAAGAACTGACCGTGGTGGGCTTGTTCGACCCAGAGATCTTTAACGACATCCGCGACCTAGACGACGGGCCGCTGACGCCGGTGGACTTTGAGCTGTCTAGGACCGCCGGTAGCACCTTTCAGATCAACCAGAGCGTAGCCACGACAACCACCGCCTCCCAGTACCGCCCCTACGTACACATACTGCCGGACAACGTGCTCATTGCGCCCTATGAAATCGTCCGCCAAATGGGGGGGAGGCTGCGCTCGGTGGCCGTCGCTTTTGATCGGGAGCGCTTGGATCCTGGGGCGACCCAAGCGCTGTTGGAAGACTTCTTACTGCGGGTGGCCGTCAGCCTATTCGTCGGCTTGCGGCAGGACGGGACTTCGACCATCGGCGTCTGGGCCTATTCGTCGATTGGGGCGACGGCGATAAAGGGCTTAGGGGTGCTGATCGTACCCATGCTCATCGCGGCCTTCATCGTCCTCAATACCATGCTGGGGACGGTGTACGAGCGCCTCAAGGACATTGGCATCTACGCGGCCGTAGGGCTGGCTCCGTCCCACATCGCCCTGCTGTTTATCGCCGAAGCCTGCGCCTATGCGGTTCTGGGCATTACGCTGGGGTACTTGGGGGGGCAAGGGATGGGTTTGGTGCTGAACTACTGGGACATGCTAGGTGGACTCAATTTGAACTATTCGTCCTTGGCGGCCGTGTTTTCGGCGCTCATCGTCATGGGCGTGGTCTTGCTGTCCACGGTGTACCCGGCTCGGGTAGCCGCTCGCACGGCCGTGCCCGACCTCGTGCGACGCTGGCAGCCCGAGCCACCAGTGGGTGCCGAGTGGGAATTCCGCTTCCCCTTCTTGGTGTCGGCGGCCGAGGCCAAGGGTCTGTGCGGCTTTTTGTTGGATTACCTAGCGTCGTACGGTGAGGCGTCGATTGGGTCGTTTTACACCGAGGGCACCCTGCTCCAGTCCTTTGCCACACCCCAAGGCACGGCTTATGCCCTTGAAGCGCGGGTGTGGCTGGCGCCGCTGGATTTGGGCGTGAGCCAGCACGCAGTACTGTGCATCTGCCCCGAGGAGCAAGCCAATATTTACGGCCTAGTGTTCTATCTGCGCTGCCTCAGCGGCGACAACGATTCGTGGCGTCGGGCCAACCGCAGTTTCTTGCAGGCGATCCGCAAAGAGTTGCTGATCTGGAATACGCTCAAAGCAGCGGAGCGGAGCGCTTTTCAACAGCGGGCGGAGGAATATCTTCAGCGGCCATAAACCGACGCAGCCTGTTTTCCCTCAACGGGATTGCACAGCCTGCGGGAAAGGGATTGATTTATCTACTCCAGCCGCTTCCTGCAAGGAAGAGAACCGTCGCTTAGTGCAAAAGCCGATTGTAATTTGGAAGAGAAGGCGGAGAATGAACGACGCGCGTGAATCCGCAAAATCCCCAAGTCAA
>JAPPEG010000179.1 GCA_028875345.1 Gemmatimonadota bacterium | reverse complement strand
GACGTGGGGCGTGATGTTCATTGGGCAGTACGACTTGCACGACTGGGGAGAGCGGCACGATCCAGGCCGTCACGCGGAATGGCGTTGGGCTACTTGGAAACGGGATCGGCTGGTAGCTCTCGAAGCGCCGGTGGAGGGGCGCGTAACGCTGGTTGAACGAGAGTGCGAGGGCCGCGAGCTGACGCTCAATTTTCAGACGCAAAAGGAAGGCGGTTGGATCAAGGCCGAACTGGTCGAGCCGCCCTCTTCGCCTGCTGCGCCAGTGCAGGCCATAGAGGGCTTTGGGCTAGAGGAGGCGGACCTGTTGGCCGGCGACGAGTTGGCTCGGGTGGCGACGTGGCAGGGGAGCAGCGATTTGTCGGCCTTGCGCGGCAGGCAGGTGGCCATTCGCCTGCACATGGGCCGGGCGAAGGTGTTTGCGGTGGGGATGTAGTATAGGGACAACATCCTGTGGTTGCCCGATCTACGGGGCTTAATTATATATTAACCGTCTATATAAACCATCGTTTCCATTGCGCGCCGAGAAAGGAGGGATTTTAGCAAAGGCGAGCAGCATGCTTTTTGTCGAGTTGTTTTACTCTAAAACGAGGAAAATCACATGAGAACGCATGCAAAGATGCTTTTGGCAGGAGCCTTGGTGTTCCTCATCAGCACGATTGCTTGGGGGCACGTGGGGACCGAGTATTTTTATCCGCAGGTGCCCGACCCAGCCTCTATGGTCATGGATGGTAATGACGACGACTGGGACTGGCTCGACCGAGAGGAATTTGCCATCACCACAGATCAGATGTTTGGCCAGCACGGCGAAGAGATTTCGCGCGAGGATTTCAACGCGGCCTTCTGGATGGCGTGGAGCGCACCGCCGGACAATCAGTTCTACTTCTACGCTGTGGTGGCCGACGACACGCTCAAGATGCTCGAATCCGATCAGAAGCGCTGGTGGTCGGATGACATCATCCAGATCACGTTTGATGCCGATCACTCGGGCGGCGACTTCTTAGGCGAAAACTTGGACCACGTATTTAACGGCCAGCGCTACCACCTCCGCGTCAATCCTGGGCCAGGTCAGCCGGTTGCGTACAACAGCCAACTCGAATACATCGACCTGCCAGAGATTGGCTGGAGCTCGGATATATACAACGGCGAGCCAACGCCTTGGTTTGAGGTGGGTTGGACCTTGCTGCCGTCGGGGGCCGAGCACGGATCGACTAATGTCACGTGGACCATGGAGTTCCGCTGCGCTCTGTGGGATACTTATGCAACGACGCCCGAGGAGAGCGTGCGCCACGTGTTCCAAGAAGATCAGGTGATACACGTCGGTCCCAAGTTCAACGACCGCGAGCCAGTGGCCTCGGATGAAGCATCGCCATTCCGGCACAACGTGCTGCCCTTGGGAGCGGCCGCTGCACAAGATCAAAAGGGCGATCAGATGCTCGATTGGATCGGCTTAGGTACCGACGAGCCGACGGCCGTGGAGGATGTCTCGTGGGGGCGGATTAAGAGCCATTTGCAAGGCCAGTTGGATTGAAGTGGGAAAACTATAACTTGCTAACGCGAGCGGTGTCGGAAAGAACATGCCGACACCGCTTTGCTATTTGGTACCCCTTTAGGACTTGCTGCAAGAGCCGTGGTCAGTTTTAATGAACATTTCCGCGCTCGATAGTGCGATCATTGTAGCCTACCTGCTCGTAGTCGTCGCCATAGCGGTTGTGACTAGCCGCCGCGTCCGCGGCACGAGCGACTTCTTCCTCGCTGGACGCAGTATGCGCTGGCCCTTTGTCGGCGCATCCATGTTTGCCACCAACATTTCCGCCGAGCAGTTCGTCGGCCAAGCGGGCTTGGTCTTTGTCGTAGGTTTGGCGGTGGCCAATTACCAGCTAGCCGGGGTGTTGGCCTTTGTGGCCATGGGGGCGGTTTTCCTACCCATATACATGCGGCTGGGTCTCTATACCACGCCGGAGTTTTTGGAGCGACGCTACGGGCCGGAGAGCCGTCGCTTTTTTTCTTTGATCACTTTGGTGAGTATCACCTTTGCTGGCATCCCTGGTTCTCTGTACGCCGGCGGACGAGTGATGGAGGTGCTGTTTGGATTTGAGTCGATTGTGCCGGGGGTACTGATCTTGGCATTGGCGGCTGGCCCGTACGCTATGGCGGGTGGTTTGCGCACCGTCATCTTGACGGATTTTATCCAGTGCTTGCTGCTGGTCGTTGGGGGCGTGGCCATGCTCTGGATGGGATTGGGCTATCTGGGAGGCTGGGGCGTCTTTGAGACGCGGATACAGGAGCTACAAGGGGCGGACAACTGGGACATGCTGGCGCTGATACAGCCGCTCGACCACCCCAATGTGCCTTGGACCGGTGTGGTGCTGGGTCTGACGATACATGCCTTGGCCTTTGGGGCGACCAGCCACGTCATGGTACAGCGCGCCTTGGCGGCCCGCAGCGTCCACGAGGCGCGGATGGGTGGGCTGCTGGCCGGGCTATTGAAAGTGGTGGCGGTCTTTATCATTCTGATTCCTGGGCTGATGGGCTACGTCATGGCACAAGGGGCGCAGCCGCTGATCGAGGTCGCCAGTCCGGATCAACTCTATCCGGCGATGGTGCAAGCCCTGCTGCCGGTCGGCTTGGTGGGCTTGGTCTTGGCCGGGTTGATCGCGGCGCTAATGAGTTCGCTAGACTCGGAAATCTGCGCGGCCTCGGGCCTGTTTGCCATGGATTGGTATCAGCCCTATCGACCCGCGGCGACTCAGCGGCGCTTGGTATGGGCGGGGCGCATCCTATCCGCTGTCGTAGTTGTCATCGGGGTGTTCTGGGCGATTGTGGTCATTCCGCAGTTCCGCTTTCTCTACGAATATCTGGCCAAGTTTTCCTCCTACATACCAGGTACTATTGTGGCGTGTTTCCTGTGGGGCATGGTGTCGAAGCGGCCCACGCGCAAAGGGGCTTTTGCGACCCTGATCGCTGGTTCCATCTTTGGCGTCTTCCTGTGGTTGGTCAACGACTCGGAGGTGCTCAATCGGCTGGTCTGTGGGGAAGAGGGATTGGGGCTGGCCTTCTTGGAAATGCACTTTCTGCACGCGGCCTTTGTCATTTTTGCCGTGGCCAGCGCACTGCTTTTTGGCTTCAGCTTTGCGTTTGGCGACGAGAGACCGGTGCTCTCGGAACAAGGCGACGAGACGCTGATGCCGACCCGGAAACAGGATCGGATTTATTGGCTAGGAGCGGTGGCATTACTGTTGGTGTACGTCGCGGTGTATTGGTATTTCTTTTGAGTTGTCGGATGACGGCTAATCCAACGCCACGAGATAACGGCACAGCGCCTTCCCGCGTTCGGAAAGATCATCGTACAAGGCGCGGGGCATTTCCCCATCTCCTTGGGGTCGGCGAAACCAGGGCGCATAATAGCCGACACTCGTCATAATGCGCACATCTTCGGAAGTGTTGGCCGTGCCGCCGTGCCAGCAGCGCACGTCCCGGATGAGAGCCGAGCGGGCCGGGACACAGGCGATAGAATTCTGCATATAGGCGGGCTCGTCTTCGAGGGTGGGGATGGGATGGCGCGAGCGGTGGGTGCCGCGGATGAAGCGCGTGGCTCCGTTTTCCGCGCTAAAATCGATCATGGGAAAGTTGACCACGACAAAAGGCGTGGGCAGGTCCATGATGGTGACGCGCTGCTCGGGGTCGCCAATCACGTCGGACATGTCGCGGTGCAGAGGCTGGATTTTTGCACCGGGCAGGGAATAATCGCCGCCGGCACCGCTGCACGTAAACTGGTCGCTGGCAAAAATGGCTTCGACGATGGGCAAAATGGTTGGCAAGTCCACGAGCATCGCCCATTCGGGATGGTGGATCTGCGAGCCAAAGGAATAGCGCGCAAAACCCCGATTGGCATCCTCCAGTGGGATGGCGGCGGTCTGTTCGGCAACGACGCGGTGTGCACCTTCCGTGAGATAGGCGAATTGTTCGTCAGTCAGGGCGTCGGTGACCACGGCAAAACCGTCGCGGTGAAAGAGGGCGGCAGCGCGGTCGATGGCGTCCAGGGCAACAGGCTCGAGGGCTAGCATGGTATCTCCGGTGTTGTGGGGCGGGGATAAATATGCTATTTAGCTTTGTGCTTTGCGAACTGCTGTCATACACCAAGGGAGAAAGAAATGGGAAACCGTCCACAAGTACTCATTGCCTGTAGCGAGCGGGTGCGCCACGGCTACCTGCCGCCAGAGGAGCTGACGCGCCTAGAGCAGGTTGCCGATTGGGCGTGGTTTGCCTGCGAGGGCGGCAACATTTATCAGGCCAGCGAAGACGCCGAGGCCATTGCGCAGTTGGCAAAGGAATTGGCTGGAGTAGATGCGCTGGTCGTCTGCCACGGCGCACCGAGGGTTAATGCGGAGGTCTTGGAAGCCGCTCCCCAACTGCGCTTCATCGGCGAACTGGAAGGCGACCGCTTTGCCACGCGGATCGACTTGGACGAGGCGTGGGCGCGGGGTATCCGCACGGTCGATACGACTAACGGCTCGTCCTATCCGGTGGCCGAGTGGGCCTTGGCGCTGACGCTGATTGCCATGCGCAATGCCGGTGCGCTCTTCCGCCGCATCCTCGATAGGAATACTCAGGAACGGTCCACCATGCAGCCGATGGCTGGAATGCTCACGGGCAAGCGGGTGGGGTTGATCGGCGGCGGCCACATGGGGCGGCGGCTGATGAAACTGTTGCGGCCCTTTGAGGTCGAGCTGTGGGTGCACGATCCGTACTTGTCGCAGGAACTGTCCGAGGCGTTGGGCTTTTTGCTAACGTCGCTGGACAACGTGATGTCGCAATGCGATGCGATTATCTGCGTCGCGCCGCTGACGCCGCAGACCGAAGGCATGATTGGCCAGCGCGAGTTGGAGCTCATTCCGTCGGGAGCGGTTTTGGTCAACGTGTCGCGCGGGCCGATCTTCGACTCTGCGGCCCTGATCGAGCGCCTCAAACGCGGCGACATTGCTGGGGGCTTTGATGTCTTCGACCCGGAGCCGATCCCGGCCGACAGCGAGATTATCGATCTGCCCAATGTGTTTTTGACCCCGCACTTTTCCGGGCGCGTGGGCGACGAATATCCGCATTTTTTCCGCCTCATGGTCGATGAATTAGAGCGCTTTTTCGCGGGCCACCAGACCTATTTTGATCTGACGCCGCGCGCGCAGGCGAATCGGCGCGGGGATCAGCCGGATTAGGAGGTTTTATGGGACATCCCAACGTACTCTACATATTTACCGATCAGCAGCGCGTGGATACGCTGCGCTGCTACGGCAACGAGCAGATCGAGACTCCGGCGCTCGACGGGTTGGCCGCCGACGGCTTTGTCTTTGAGAATGCCTATGTGAGCCAGCCAGTGTGCAGTCCGGCGCGGGCCACCATGCTGACTGGACTATGGCCGCACACCGCGGGCGTGCCCGCGTGCAATGTGCCGCTGCGCGCCGAGGTGCCGACTTTTGCCGAGCTACTGCCGCCGGAATACCAGACGGCCTTTATGGGCAAATGGCACTTGGGAGATGAGATTTTTCCCCAGCACGGGTTTGAAACGTGGATCGGCAGCGAAGACTCGTACCGGCGTTGCTATTCTGAGCCGGAGCGGCTGGATGTGCTCAGCCCGTATCACCATTTCTTGGTCGAGCAGGGGTTTGCACCCGATGCGGAGAATCTCGGCCAGCGCGTGTTCTCTCGCCACGCGGAGGCCTCCATGCCGGAGGAATACACCAAGGCGGCGTTTTTGGGCGATCAGGCCGCGGAGTACATCCGCCAGAGCGGCGACGCGCCGTTCGCGCTGTGCGTCAGCTATCTGGAGCCGCATCCGCCGCACACCGGGCCGCTCAACGAGTATTATGACCCGGAAATTCTGCCGACCGGGCCGAGCTTTCGGCAACCTCCGCCGGACGACGCGCCCCTGATCGTGCGGCTGATGGCGGCCTTTTACTCGGCCTCGGAAAACTACGGATTGGACTTGCAGACCGAGGCTGGCTGGCGCAAGCTGATGGCTCGCTATTGGGGCAATGTGACGCTGGTGGCTCGCTCGGTGGCCAAGATCCTCCAGGCTTTGGACGAGAGCGGCAAGGCCGACGACACCATTGTGATTTTCACGTCGGATCACGGCGAACTCATGGGCGATCACGGGATTTTGGGCAAGACCCTTATGTACGAGGAGTCGGTTAAGGTGCCGTTGCTACTGCGCGCGCCCATGTTGGGCGTGGAGCCGCGACGGATCGGCGGTCAGTTCAGCCACATTGACTTGGTGCCCACGCTGCTTGATTTGCTGGGGTTGGAAGCGCCGGACCACTTGCAGGGGCAGAGCCGGGTGCCGGTGCTGCGCGGCCGCGACGATTTGGCGGCCAACGACGTGTTTGTCGAGTGGAGCGGAGCCGACGGCCACCCGCCGGCCTCAATCGGCGAAGCCGAGCCGAACCGCAGCTTGGTGCATCCCCTACGCACCATTGTCGCGGCCGATGGCTGGAAGCTCAATCTGTACGGCAAAGGTCAAGGCGAGCTATACGATCTGAACGCAGACCCGCATGAGTTGGAGAATCTATACCACCGGCCCGAGCAGCGAGCGCGGATCGGAGAACTGAGCAAGCGGATTCGCGCTTGGCAGGAGCAGACCGGCGACGAGGTGGCGTTGCCCTGATTATTCAACCGCCGCGCATGAGACCATACCTAACGAGGTACATGATCTCAAAGGACTGGCAACTCAGCGCTTGCGGGTTTGGATAGCACCTCGTAGCCGCGATCAGTGACGAGCACGTCTTCTTCGAGCATACAGAAAGCGTCAGCGGTGAAGAGTCCGGGTTCGATGGTGAAGACCATCCCCTCTGCTAAAATCACCTCGTTTTCAAAGGCGATAAAAGGCGGTTCGATAATCTCCAGCCCCATCGCATGGCCGATGCCCTTGACCTTTGCGGCATAGTCGGCATGGCCCGAGGCGCTCATCGTCGCCTTCGCGGCGTGGACCAGATCGGCGATGGGGACACCGGGCCGGGTGGCCTCTATCGCCGCCTGCAAACAATCGTAGACGACGCGATAGGCGTCTTGGTGTGCAGCACTAGCCCGCCCCAGCGCAAACATCCGCGTATAGTCTGACCAGTAGCCCCGATAGACGCCGCCGGCGTCTTGGGTGATCATTTCGCCCGTGGTCAGCACGCGATCAATAGGTCGTCGCAGGGTGCTATTGGCGACCCGGATGTCGTCGGGTATATATGGAGCGAGGGTGATCGATCCCGGCATTTCGGCACCACGCCTGAGGTGTTCGACCGCGAGCAGGCGACAGAGCTCCCGCTCGCTCATCCCCGGTTTGACCTCCTCGAAGAGGACCTGATACGCTGCATCAGTGATGGCCACTGCCTCGCGGATGCGCTCCACTTCGGCGCTCGATTTCCGGGCGCGCAACTTCCAACATAGGGCGGACGCATCGACAAAATCAACATGGGGCAGGTTCTGCTGCAACTGGTCGAAATCTTCGCAAGGCATCCTGAGCGCGACTATCCCGCCGAGTTCGGTGCCAATGCGGCCTTCTTCCAGCCCGAGTTCGCGCACGGCGTCGGTAATGGCATCGACACCTTGGAGAATATGTTCTAATGGGAAGGTGCGGATGCTTGTCATCCAGGAATCTTCCTCGCACATACAGGCTTCTTGCGGGGGCACAATAAGCAGTGGTTCGCCCTCCAGCGGCAGCAGGGCAAACATGGCCGTGTACTGGTGCATCCAGCGGTGGGTCACATGGCCCGTAAAGTAGCGGTGATTGGCCTCGGTGGTGACCAGCACAGCGTCGATACCGCGCTCCGCCATTAACACCCTGAGCTTGCTCAGTCGCTGTTGGTATTCTTTGGGGCTGAAATCGACATAATCATTCACTGATGATTCTACTCCTACTTAATGTGGCACTGCCGGTGCCATGATTCCGGACCTTACGCTAGCCTAAGAAGACCGAGGGAAAAGCGTCCCTTCCAGCGCCTCTTCGTAGGTTTGCGACCGTCCGGAATGGTCGCCGCCGAGCCAGCGGTAGGCTCTGGGATAGAGCGCGAGCGAGCGGTCGGCGAGCGGCAAGTCGAGCGGCACATTGCCCCACAGCGCCGAGTACTTGGCGGCAATGGCCACTTCGAGCGATTGGCGCAGATCGTGGCCGGAGATGTACAACTCGCCGCCGTTTTCTAATACATCCAAAAATGACAGCACTGAAGTGCCCATGTAGGAGAAGCGGGGGTATTCGAGTGGGGTGTAGGGGCGGTCGATCTTTATGCGGGCACCCTGCGCGTCGCAGCCTTGGAAAATTTCAGGCGGTCCCCAGTCCCAGCGCACGAGCGCGTCGTCGGTCCACACGTTCACGCCGCGGCTGGGCGTCGGTTGGCCAAAGACCGGGCAGACGAGGCCGTTGCTGAGTAAAAATTGTCCGTTGATGATCAGTCCTTCGTCGTCGTCGCGCGCGAGGGCTTCTGGCGGTGTACCCCAGGCGGTGACTTGGGTCACCTCGGCTTGGGTGAAGAGCCGCAACACGGCGATGTGCTGGCAGCCTCCGCCGGAAATCTCGCCGCCCCAGCCGTGGACGCTGGCCCCGCGCAAGGGGCCGTACTCACCGGCGCGCAGCCAGCCGGCCGCTTCTTGCACCTCGCCCATGGCCCGTTGCAGGTTGCCGCCGGCAAAGACCACGCCGCGCGCTTCGCATTCCTCGACCATGGCATCGACATCCGACAGACGGGCCTCAATGGGCTTGTCGGTGGAGACGCCCTTAACGCCAGCTTGGGCCGCGGCGATGACGGCCTCCTTGATGTACTTGCCGGGCAGCACGACGACTGCGATGTCGGGAACGATGTGCCGGAAGAGATCTTGGGCGTCTTGGTAGAGTGCGCGGACGCCGAAGCGCTCGCCGACGGCTTGGCGGCGCTCGGGGTTGTATTCGGCGATGGCGACTAGCTCGGTGTTGGGCAGGGTTTGATAGACTTCGGCGTAGTGCTGGCCGAGGCGACCGCAGCCGATGATGGCGACCGTATATTTTTTGTCCATGAAGGAACTCCTTTAGGTTGGTGTACCGGAGCGGTAGGTTGCTGCGATCCAAGCGGCGCTTTGAGCGACAGGCGCTAGATATACCTCGGCGATGGTGCCTTGGAAGCGGGCGCTGCCCCCAGCGATATGGCCGATGGTCACGGGGATGGGCGTCTGTTGCAAGGGATGGCCACAGGCGGAGCGCGAGGCCGCGAGCGCGCCGTCGATGTAGAGGTGGATGCGCGCTCCGTCGTACACTCCGGCGAGGTGATGGACGCCGGGTGCGAGGGTTTGATGAGTGGCAATGCTGACTGCGCCGCCGGTGGTGTTGACGATGAAGCTGGGGCCGGGCACGGCTGCGCAGAGTCCGCCGTTGTGGCCCACGTCGCCGTAGCGCAGGGAGAATGCGCCATCTGTCCCGAGGGTGTCGTAGCGTTGTACGCGGCCGTGGGCGTGGCCGTCGTCGCGGTCGCCGCGCCAAGGAGCAGTGTAGAAATAGCGTCCGTCGAATGCGCCGGCGTTGTACGCGGTGGTGTGCAGGCCGTCGGTATAGCTGGCGTCGTGCGTGTCCCAAGCGGCTGGGTCGTCGAATGGCGCGGCCGTGTCGTAGCGCAGCCAAGAGCCGTGGAAGACGCTCTCGCCGGGTGCGGCAGCGCGGGTGAAGGGCACGTAGTACACGTAGCGTCCGTCGAAGAAGCCGCCGTCGAAGCCGCTGTTCTCCACGGGAACGTAGGTGTCCCAGCTTTGCGGAGCGTCGAATGGTGCGGCCGTGTCGTAGCGCAGCATTGTGCTGTTGCCGTAAGAGCAAAAATAGATGTGCCGCCCGTCGAACACGGCACCGACGTTCATCTGCATTCCCAAGGGACGGGCGTCGTACAGATCCCAGCTTTGCGGGTCGGCGAAATCCCCGGCGACTGCGTAGCGGATGACGTGGCCGCCGCTGAGCGGCGCGAAGTAGATATGGCGTCCGTCGAACGCGGCACCGTCGAAACAGACTGCTTCCGGGTGGAGTTGTTGGGCGTTGAAGACGGCGTAGCTCGCGGGGTCCTTCAGGGGCGCGCGCGTGTCATAGCGGAGGATGTGGCCGCTGTTCTCGTCGTCCAAGCCGCCCGTTGACGACCGGGTGTATCCCGGGCAGAAGTAAAGGTAGCGTCCGTCAAAGGCGAGGCCCTGTCCCGAGTGGGGGAGCTGGGCGTCGTGGGCGGCCCAAGCGGCAGGGTCTTTGAAGTCGGCTTGAGTGTCGTAGCGCAAGAGCCGCGAGTGGTGGACGGTGCCGTCGTCGCGGGGGTTGAAGTACACATAGCGCCCGTCAAAGGCTCCGCCATAGAAGCCCGAGGTGTGCAGTCCGTCGGTGTAGCTGGCGTCGTGGGCGGCCCAAGCGCGTGGGTCTTTGAAGTCGGCTTGGGTGTCGAGACGGAGGACGCGACCGTGGACGGACGTGCGCTCATTCTGGTCGCGGATGGGGCAGAAATATACATAGCGTCCGTCGAATACCGCGCCGAAGTAGCCTTGGGTCACCAAGCCGTCGGTGTGGCCAGCGTCATAAGCGGAGAAAGCGTCGAATGCGGCGCGGGGCTGCCACTGCGAGACCAGCGGCTGCATGGCTTCGGCGCGGGTGGAAGGGCTTTCGACCCAAGCGGCGACCGTTAGCGTTTTGTCGAGGGAGCAGTCGAGGGCGAAAGGGGCGTTGGAGCGGCTGCGGTATTCGGGAATTTCGGACATGGCGTTATAACGGTCCTAAGGGAAAACGTGGCGTTCCACTAAGTAGCGCTCGACGCCGTCGCGGTCGAGGGTGTAGCCCAAGCCCGGCCGGTCGGAGACTAGGAAGCTGCCTTCTTCGAGGACGAATTCCTCGTTGACCAAGGAGTGCTGCCAGGCAATGGGGCCGACCATGTCGTAGGGCTGGGTCAAATGGGGCATGCAAGCGGCCACGTGCAGGCCCATAGCCGCACCCGGCCCATAGGCTACAGTCTGCGACCAGCCGCCCAGACCCAGCGCGTGTGCGAGGTGCGAGCGGTGCAGGGTTTCAAAGTGACTGGCTCCACCGACAATGACGTAGTCGAGGGCCTCAGCCTGGAAGCGGTGCAGCATATCGGCCGCGTCGCCGACGTGGTCGCCAATGGGCAGGTGGATGGTGTGGCGCAGGCGGCGCCATTCGGAAAACGTGCCGGCGCGCGCGCCTTTGGCAATGGGGCTTTCGAGCGAGTCCATGCGATGGCCCTGCAGGCGACGGGCCAGTTCTTGAGCCACCCAGACTTCTTCTAAGCGCCAGCGGATATCCGGGCGCACCACCATGTCGGGGACCACGCGGTGAATGGCCTCTACCCGATCGGTGACGTAGCGGATGCGCTCCTCGGGGGTTTGCTCGCGGCTGGTGATGCACTTCATCTTGTACGCGCGGAAGCCCTGCTCCCATCCCCACTGGGCGTCCTCTGCGGTGTGTTCGGGCGTTTTGTATCCGGTGCATTGGGTGACTGGGATGCGGTCGCGCAGCCGTCCTCCCAATAATTGCCAGATTGGCACGCCCAAGGCTTGGCCGCGCAGGTCGAGCACAGCCTGTTCGAAAGCGCTCTGCATGGGGCCGTTGCCTTGGGCCAAGTTGACTTGGAGGACGTCCTGCCCTAGCCAAGTCTCAAACTGCTGGCGCATGGTGTCCAAGGCAGTAGAGCGCCCGACCAGCGTCAGGCCGGTCAAGCCCTGATCGGTCTCGACTTCGGCTACGCCGTGTTCAGTGCGCTGGTGCAGGGGCTGGCCGTACACGTCGTCCGACCACCACCAGTGGCGCTCGGGCACGTTGACGATGTGGAGAATGATACGAGTGATTTTCACGGGAACCTCCTCTAGGCCCAGATGGGCCAGTCGCGTTCTTGGAGCTTGCGCCAGAGTTTGTCGAAGTCTGCGCTGCCGTCGTCTTCGCGTTCGGTGAGGCGGACGCCGGGGGCGAAGGCTTCGTCAACGCCTTGTTTCATTAGGCGTTCGGCTTGGCGCAGGTCGCGGTAGTAGTGTTCGAGGCCGCCGGGTAGGGTTACGACGGAGAAGTGGCGCGGCCATTGCGGCGCGGGTACGGCGCGGTAGCGCTCGATTGCATTCTCGTCTAGTTCTACTCCTAAACCGGGGCCTGTGGGCACCTGCATAAAGCCGCGCTGGACTTGATGCGGCTCGACGATTAGGTCGTCTTCGTACGTGTGATGGGCGGTTACGCCCGGCAGGGTGGCTGTGTGCATGACCGCGCCGAGGTGGCAGGCGAAGGCCGCGGTGATGCCGGTGCCGACGTATTGCAAGAGGATCGGGGTATTGGCCGCGGCAAAGGCCCAAGAAG
>JAPPEG010000162.1 GCA_028875345.1 Gemmatimonadota bacterium | reverse complement strand
CCTCGATGGGGGTGGTCCAGAGATCGCGGTACTCGCTGCCGTAGAACCAGCGTTTAAACCCACCGGCGCGAAACCTTTCTCCTGGAATCACTACGTGAGTTTTGGCACCCTGCGGGGGAATGGACCGGTGAATGCGATACCCTGGAGGAGGGGTTTCTTCCGCGGCCGATTCTGTCGAAACAGAAACAGCAAGCACTAACGAGAGTACTATGGGAATCCGATTGGAAAATACCATTTTTAGAAATTTTGTCGGCTTCGGGCTAATCTGGCGGTAAGCGGCTCGGTTCGTAACTTCTTAAGTTAGCATTCAAGAAAGGACGCGCACAATGGCAAATTCCAAGACGTTTGCCGGCCGCGCCACCGCAAAATTGTCATCCGGCCGATCGCGTGGCTGTACGATTAAGATGGCCTCTACTACCATGATCAAGATCCTCTTTCTCTGCACTGGCAACTCCTGCCGCAGCCAAATGGCCGAGGGCTTTGCCCGCGCGCTAAAATCCAATCGGTTTGAAGCCTACTCAGCGGGGATCGAGAGCCATGGCCTCAACCCCAACGCCGTGCAAGTGATGGCCGAGGTCGGCATTGATATCTCGGCCCAGCAATCGACGGACGTTGACCAGCTCCGCCACATTGACTTCGACTGGGTGGTCACGGTCTGCGATCACGCGGCCGAACAGTGTCCTGTTTTTCCTAGGCGCGCCCAGGTGGTGCATCGGGCCTTTGACGATCCGCCGAAGCTAGCGCGGAATGCGCGTAACGAAGAAGAAGTATTGGGGGCGTATCGGCGAGTGCGCGACGAGATCGGTGCTTATATCGAGACTTTGCCCGAGGGCTTGGCGGGTTAGGGCACTACAGGCTGGGCGCGGTCCTGTTCCACTAAGGGCCGGTTGCCGTCGGCCTCGACGACAAAGCTCTGCTCCATGTGCAAAGAAGCTCGTCCCGGTGCAAAGATCATCGCCTCTAGGTTGAGCACCATGCCGGCCTCCAGCGGCAAGTCTGCGGCCTCGTCAACGCATTCGTCGGCGATGCGGCCGCCCTTGTCCGGCACTAAGATGGGATAGTCCCGCACTTCTAGGCCGATGCCGTGGCCGTGGGGGAAAGAGGCCGCTACGCCGTGCTCGCCGAGAACGTCCCCCATAGCTTTTGGTGCGTCCGAGGCCTTGGCACCGACTTGTAAAGCGGCTTGTCCGGCCTGCATGCACTCGTACAACGCCTGGTATTTGCCGACCCATTCGCCTTCCAGCCCACCCATTGCCAGCGTCACTCCGCTATCCGAGCAGTAGTTGCGGTACAGGCAACCGTAATCCACGTACAGGGCGTCGCCCTCTATCAAGGCGTAATCCGGTTCCGTGGCCAGCCCCAAGCCCCGAATGCCGTAGGCAAAGTGATCGATATCCGCGCCCAAGAGTCCGACTTCGGCGCGGAAGCGCTGCTGCATATCGCGCAGGCGCACACCGGGTCGAGCGTCTGCGAAAGCAGCGGCGGCAGCTTGTTCGCCAATGCGCGCCGCCTCGGCTAGTAGCGCCTGTTCGGCGGGGCTTTTGACCATGCGGATTAGGCGAATCGCGTTGGAGCAATCGACTAGTTCGGCCTTGGGCAAAGCCGCTCGCACTGCGGCCAACAGGGCTGCTGGGACGCCCTCCGTTTCCAAGCCCAACCGCGCCTCGGCCAAGCCCGCTTGCCGCACCAGATGTACTAAGGCATCCACTGCCGTCGTCTCCGAACGCATCGCCCGCAACTGCTGCCACAAGCGCTGCTGCGCCTCGTCCATAGGGCCCAAGGGCGCGCCCCACTCAAGAGCCGCATCGCCCCAAGGACACAGATCCACGGACAAGTCCAAGGCATTGACCGCCAACAGCGCCGACACGGTCAGGCCGGGGCGTCCTGCGGGCCGATACAAGGCAAACGCGGGCAGCAAATCGCCGCTGCTGCCGGGTTTGACCATGAATTCCTTGAACTGCCCGTCTAACCAACAATGGTAACCGGTGAAATAGGTGATATTGACCGGCGAGCTAGCAATGATTCCGTCTAGGCCGCAGCGCTGCATATAGGCGGCGGCTCTGAGGGCATTACACGGCATGATCGGTTTCTCCCTCTTGAAACGGTAAGGGCATTGTCAAGATAACAAAGTTAGCATGGCACCGACGAAAAATTGTAGATTATTGCCGCACGCTACCATCCATCTTGACTTGATATTGGTAAGAAAGAGATATTTCGAGACAATTCGCAATCGGAGTAAGGAGATGTTTGACTCATGACTTTGAAAGAAAAATTGCATCGTCTAGTCGATGAATTACCCGAGGAAGAATGCCGCGCTGCGGAGCGCTATCTGGAATATCTACGGGACCAAGGAGACCTCTTGCTACATCGGCTTGCATCAGCACCCTACGATGATGAACCCGAGACTCAGGAGGAGCGACGAGCCGTTGCGGAGGCATACGAGGACTTGCAGGCTGGTCGTACGCACTCCTTGGAGGATGTGAAGCGAGAGTTCGATCTGTGAGTCGTCCTGTCCGCTTGACGAATCGAGCTCGGCGCGATCTGCGGCGGATAGGTCCGACTGTGGCCGGTCAGGTGGTCGAAGCGCTGGAGCATTTTGCCGAGACGGGGCATGGTGATGTGAAGAAACTGCGCGGTGTAGAGAGCGAGTGTCGGCTACGGGTAAGTGAGTGGCGTGTGCGATTTACCATTGAGAAAGAGGCATTGATTGTGTTGTGAGTGCTACCCCGAGGAAAGGTCTATCGGTAGATCGTCTCATGCTGTGCGTCATGTTTTGCCCTGCTCATCGGGCTAGGGGTGGCAAGGTGGTAGGGGATTTAGGCGGTGGCGTTGCAGGGATTGGAGATATTGGGCACCAAGCCGATTGTTCCGCAGGGCTTTTGGCCATGCGGATTAGGCGGATCACGTTGGAGCAATCAATAGCTCGGCCTTGGGCAAAGCCGACCGCACCGCGGCCAACATCTTTATTTCGGTAACGCGAGGTAACAGTTGCCTTATTTGACGAGGACCATCTTGCGCACGTGGGCGATGGGTCCGGCCTGCAAGCGGTACAAATACACGCCGCTGGCGACGCGCTCGCCGCGATGGTCGCGGCCATCCCAATGGGCGACGTCGGTGCTCGTCAGGTACTGACCCGCCGCTCGATAGCCCAAGTCGATTTCTCGGACTAGCGCCCCTCGGACATCGTGGATCGTCAGGCGCACTTGGGCGGGGGCGTGGAGTTGATAGGGGATATAGGTGTCTGGATTGAAGGGGTTGGGGAAGTTAGCCAGCAGCGCCGTCTGCGTGGGTAGTGGAGGTGAAAGCTCAATCGCCGTCGGCGCAAGGGGGGTGATGTACGGCGACATGTCCCACAGCAGGATCGTGCCGTCGTCACTCCCGCTAGCGATGGTTTTTCCATCCGGCGCAAACGCCACCGAATTGACAGTCCCCGTATGGTTCTGCAGGGAGGTTTTCAGTGTCCCGCTGGCCGTATCCCACAGCCGGATCGTGCGGTCACCACCCCCGCTAGCGATGGTTTTTCCATCCGGCGCAAACGCCACCGAAGAGATCCAATCCGTATGGTCCTCTATGGTGGCCTTCTGTGCTCCGCTTTCGGCATCCCACAACCGTACCGTATGGTCTGTACTTCCACTGGCGATGGTTTTTCCATCTGGTGAAAATGCCACCGAATTGACCCCTCTCGTATGGCCATCTAGGATGGCTTTGGGGGTACCGCTTTCGGCATCCCATAGACGCACTGTGCTGTCCCAACTGGCACTGGCGATGGTTTTTCCATCTGGTGAAAATGCCACCGAATTGACCCACTCCGTATGGCCATCTAGGATGGCTTTGGGGGTACCGCTTTCGGCATCCCACAACCGCACCATGTCGTCTGCACTTCCACTGGCGATGGTTTTTCCATCTGGTGAAAATGCCACCGAATTGACCGATTCATAACCTGTATAGTCCTCTATGGAAGCTTTGAGTGTCCTGCTGCCCACATCCCACAACCAAACCTTGCCGTGCCAACTTTCATACGACTCACCGTTGGCCCAACTGACACTGGCGATAGTTTTTCCATCTGGCGCAAACGCTACCGAAGAGACTCGATCCGTATGGCCCTCTATGGTGGCCTTCTGTGCTCCGCTTTCGGCCTCCCACAACCGTACCGTATGGTCGTCGCTTCCACTGGCGATGGTTTTTCCATCTGGTGAAAACGCCACCGAAGAGACTCGATCCGTATGGCCTTCTATGTAGGTTTTCTGTGCTCCGCTTTCGACCTCCCACAACCGTACCGTATGGTCGTCGCTTCCACTGGCGAGAGTTTTCCCATCCGGCGCAAACACCAACGAAGAGACTCGACCCGTATGGCCCTCTATGGTGGCCTTCAGTGCCCCGCTTTCGACCTCCCACAACCGAATCTCCCAGTCACTAGCATTAGCGATGGTTTTTCCATCCGGCGAAAACGCCACTGAAAAGCTCCAACCCGTATCGTCCCACGCGGAGGGACCCTTTATGTAGGCTTTCACTGCTCCGCCATCTACATCCCACAACCGAATCGTGCCGAAGTCACTGTTAGTGACACTGGCGAGAGTTTTTCCATCCGGCGAGAACGCCACGGAATTGACAGGCCCCGTATGACCCGTGAGCAGGGCGACTTCGGTGTAGGTGTGGGCATCGTAGAGCCAGATGCCGAGGCTGCTGCCCACCGCCATCAGCGTCCCATCGGACGAATAGGCTACCGCTCGGCTCCCCGTACCGATTGCGCCTTTCCCTAGGCGGGCAAGAGCACCTTCGGGCAAATCAAAGGGGTTATCGTCTTGAGCGCAGCTGGCCTGCCCACATAGGACACAGACCAACAATAGGGCGATGTTGAACAACCAGGGCTTTTTCACGGAATTCTCCTTCTGGCCGAAAGCGAATGTAGCCACTTAGGGGCGGCTCTTATTTCACGACGACCATCTTGCGCACGTGGGCGACTAGCCCGGCCTGCAAGCGATACAAATACACGCCGCTGGCGACGTGCTGGCCTCCTTGGTTACGGCCATCCCAATGGACGGCGCTGGTGCTCGTCAGGTACTGACCTGCCGCGCGATAGCCCAAGTCGATTTCTCGGACCAGAGCCCCTCGGACATCGTAGATACTCAGGCGCACTTGGGCAGGGGCGTGGAGTTGGTAGGGGATATAGGTGTCTGGGTTGAAAGGGTTGGGGAAGTTAGCCAGCAGCGCCGTCTGCGTAGGTAGTGGAGGTGAAAGCTCAATCGCCGTCGGCGTAGAGAGGGTGATGTACGGCGACATATCCCACAGCCGAATCGTGCCTTCATAATCTCCGCTGGCTAAGGTGAGCCCATCGGGCGAGAACGCCATGGAATAGACCCACGCCGTATGCCCTTCGAGGGTGTTTTTGAGTTCTCTTGTGTCGGCATCCCACAACCAGATCGTGGCGTCCGCACTTCCACTGGCGAGGGTGTTACCATCAGGCGAGAACGCCACGGAATGGACCGCCGCCGTATGCCCGAAAAGGGCCGCTTGGGGTTGGCTGGTGTCCACATCCCAGAGTCGGACCATCTCGTCTTGACTTCCACTGGCAAGGGTTTTGCCATCGGGCGCAAATGCTACGGAATAGATTTCCGCCGTATGCCCCTTTAGGGTGTTTTTGAGTTCTCCGCTACCCACATCCCAGAGCCAGACCGTTCCGTCTTTATTTCCACTGGCGAGAGTATTGCCATCGGGTGAGAACGCCACGGAAAGGATCGCCCACCTACTATGTCCTTCGAGTGTGTTTTTGAGTTCTCCAGTGTCGGCATTCCACAACCGAATCGTCCCGTCTTCACTTCCACTGGCCAAAATGTCCCCATCGGGTGAGAACGCCACGGAAGGGACTCCCGCCGTATGCCCTTCGAGTGTGTTTTCGAGTTCTCCGGTGTGGGCGTCCCACAACCGAATGGTGGCGTCGTAACTCCCACTGGCCAAGATTCCCCCATCGGGTGAGAACGCCACAGAAAGGATCGCCCATGTATTATGTCCTTCGAGTGTGTTTTTGAGTTCTCCGGTGTGGGCGTCCCACAACCGAATGGTGGCGTCGTAACTCCCACTGGCCAAGATTTCCCCATTGGGCGCGAACGCCACGGAAAGGACCAAAGCTGTATGCCCATAAAGGATGGTGGTGGGAAGAGCGGTCGGCTGCGGAGGCGGCGTCGAGCCTCCCAAGGCAATGGCGGATCCCCATCTTGATAGATGAAAAATATATTCGATGTCTGAGCCGTTTAGGTCTGTCCTGTAGAGATACGAGAGATTAACTCCAGCCAACTCGTCGTAGGACTGCTCTTCCCAGTATATTTTGCCTCCGATTATATCCAGCACTATGTCCCTCGGCTCGTCTAATTGCGTGACAAGGGTTTCGATATTGGTGCCATCGAAGTTGGCTCGCTGGATGGAACCCGTTTCCCATCGGTTATTATCCCCCACTGCGAACTCGGTCCAATATATCTTCTTCTCGTTTCCATCCAGCGCAATGCCCCATGGCTCCTTTAATCTCGGGACAAGGGTTTCGATATTGGTGCCATCGAAGTCGGCCCGGTGGATAGAACCTGTCCCCAATCGGGTACCATCCCGTAGTTGTGCGAACTCGGTCCAATATATCTTCCCCTCGTCTCCATCTAGCGCAATGCTTCTTGGCCTCCGCCCCCTATCTTTAGGTCGTAAGGAAAGGAGGATCTCGGCGTCGGTACCGTCGAGGTTTGCCCGGTGGATACTCCCCTCAAACGCCGCCCAGTATATCCGGCCGTCCTCTGCATCCACGGCGAGGTCCACAAGCCGTCCTAATCCCGTGAGGAGGGTTTCGCTGTTGGTGCCGTCGAAGTCGGCCCGGTGGATGGTGCCTGTGTCTATCCAGTATATCTGACCTCCGTCCACATCCAGAACAATGTTACTTGGCCCCCAGGTGCTTGGGGGAGGGAGGAGGACTTCTGTATTGTCTCCGTCTAGGTCCGCCCAGCGGATAGTACCCGCGAAAGATAGATTCTCGCTGGCCACCCAGGTCGGCCAGCCCCCGATGTACCAGTAGTCCGTCCAGTATATCTTGCCTCCGTTTGTATCTAAAGCAATGCCTTTTGGGGCTCTTATTTCTTTTGGGCGAAGGGTTTCGACGTTGGTGCCATCTAGGTCGGCCCGGCGCATTCTACCATCGGATCTCTCCCAAGGTCCACAGAAATCTTCCAAAACAGCACAATTATTCCAGAGTTCTCCCTCCACCCAGTATATCTGGTCCCCGTCTGCGTCCACGGCGAGGTCCACTGGATTCTCTAATAACGCGAGAAGGGTTTCGACGTTGGTACCGTCGAGATTGGCGCGCTGGATTCTGCCTGGGTCAAGCTCTATCCAGTATATCTGACTCCCATCTACCTCCAAGACGATATTTCCTGGCTGCTCTAATTCTGTGAGAAGGGTTTCGACGTTGGTACCGTCGAGGTTGGCTCTCTGGATTCTGCCCGTACTCGGTTCCGTCCAGTACATCTGATCCCTGATCGCGTCCACGGCTAAGCCCTGTACAGCTAATTCTGTGAGAAGGGTTTCGACGTTGGTACCGTCGAGGTTGGCTCTCTGGATTCTGCCCATGCCCGCGTCCGTCCAGTATATCTGACCCCCGCCTTCGTCCACGGCCAATCCCTCTGGAATACCTACTCCTCTTGGGGTAACGAGGGTTTTGTCATTGGAGCCGTCTAAGTTGGCCCACGCGATGCTGCGATGGCTTGTCAGATCCATCGTGGAGAATCCCTCTTTCAACCAGTATATCTTACTCTCCGCAGGTGACTGACCGTAGCTGTCTTGGACTCCAGAGACCCATCCTGCCGCTGCTATCATAAACGCGATGATTTTTCGGGCAGGAATTGGATTCATCATCAGGTATCTCCTTCTCTAAGAATGCATGGTATCTTATTTAACGAGGACCATCTTGCGCTATCTGGGGCCCGGTCCGGTCTGCAGTCGTAAATATACGAACTGACGACGCGCTGTTCCCTGATGTTAGCGCGGCACCGACGAAAAATTGTAGATTATCACCGCACGCTACCATCCATACGCTACCATCCATCAGGAGAACGCCTTATGCAACTCACCCCCGAACAGGTCGCCCAATTTGCGGAGGACGGCTATCTGCTGCTGCGCGGCGCGCTGACCGACGCCGACCTCGACCCGATCATCGCCGAGTACGAAGAGTACATAGGCCGCCGCGCCGAGAAGCTGTTGGCGGCTGGCCACATCTCGGCTCTGTATGCGGACGAGCCTTTCGACCGCCGCCTCATCTCGATCTGCCGCGAAGACGAGGCGATCTACAGAGAACTCGACATCATGTACTTGCGCGGGCGGGCCTCGTTTGAATTTTTGCGCAACGACCGTCTGATCGATATGGTCGAGAGTTTGGTCGGGCCGGAGATAACCTGTAGCCCGATTCAGCACACCCGCGCCAAACTGCCCGCGGGTGTGACGCCAAGCGGCAGCGACCCACACGTGGCCCCTTGGCATCAAGACGCCGGCGTTACTTGGGAGGAGGCCGACCCGCACTTCATCCTCACGGTGTGGTTGCCACTGTGCGCAGCGACGCCGGAAAACGGCTGTTTGCAGATCTTGCCGCGAGCGCACCGGAATGGACTGGTGCAGCACCACATCAAGCAGGGTTTGGGCACGGTGATCATCGACGAGGAAATGCCGCAGACGGAGTCGCTTACCTTGCCGATGGACAAAGGCGATGTGCTGCTAATGGACAAGCAGACCCCGCACCGATCGACGCCCAACAACGCGGACACTGTGCGCTGGAGTATGGATTTGCGCTATCAGGAGACGGGGACGCCGACCGGGCGTCCCTTCTATCCCGACTTCGTGGCCCGCAGTCGGTCCAACCCCGCGTCTGAGTTGAGGGACTACGAAGAATGGTGCCGGCAGTGGGTAGAGTCGCTAGCGGCAGTGCAAGGGCAAGGGATTAAGGCGCATCGGTGGGCGGTTGTCCAGTAGCGACGATGTGGCGGAAGGTGAGGTTGAGGCGCAGGGCGCACGGGCGTTGGGTCTTGGGGACTTGGTGCTGCCAGTGGGTTTGGGTTGGGCCGCGCATGATGAGCAGCGCGCCGTGTTCGAGGGGGATTTCGACCGAGGGATGGTCGCGTCGCTTGTGCCGCAGGAGGAAGCGCCGTGTCTCGCCTAAACTTAGCGAGGCGATTGTCGGGTTGGTGCCCAACTCTGGCTCGTCGTCGCTGTGCCAGCCCATGCTGTCGCGGCCGTCGCGGTACTGATTGAGTAGGACGCTGTTGAAGGGACAGTCGGTGGCGGCTTCGAGCCGCGTCTTGAGGTCTAGCAGCGGTTCGGTCCACGGGCGCGGTTCCAGCGCCAGCCCCGAATAGGCGTAGTGGGCCTCTGGGGATCCGTGCCACGCCGAGAGACGCGGCGCGGGGTGCTGGCGACCAAAGATGACGACGTGGTGCTGTTGCCACTCAATACCGTCCAACAGTTGCCGCATGAATTGGTCGGCCTCGGCAGGGGCCAAAAAGTCAGGGGCGTGGTGCAGGTCGCCGTCTGGGAGGGGAATGGCCCTCATTCTACTGCGAAGCCGAGGTCGTCTAGCGCTTGGCACAGCGCGGCGCGGCCCGCATCGTCGAACGGGGCGTGGGGCGGGCGGGCAGGGCCTACGGGCAACCCGCGCATGGTCAACATTTCCTTGACGGCCGCTAGCAGGTCAAAGTGGAACAAGGTGGAGATGACCTCGTTGGCGCGCGCTTGCAGGGCCATGGCCGGCCGGATGTCGCTGGCTTCAAAGTGCTGCCGCATTTTCACGAACAGTTTGGGCATGATGTTGTAGGTCGAGCCAATGGCTGCGTCGCTGCCGGCGACCATGCCGCCGAGGCAGATCTCGTCGGGGCCGGAGATGAGGTTGAGATAGTCGCCGCCTAGCTGCACGAGGCGCTGGAAGAAGTAGAAGTTGCTGTCGGTGAACTTGAGGCCGCTGAAGTTGGGCACGGCTTGCATGGCTTCGAGGAACTGTTCGGCGGTAACGTTTTTGTCGGCCGTGTGGGCGAGCCAATACACGTAGAAGGGCAAATCGGTGGCTGCGCCAATAGCTGCGTAGTGGGCGACTGCGGCTTGGAGGTCATTGGGCTGATCTATCGGCGCGACCGAAGCTACTGCGTCCGCGCCAGCGGCTGCGGCGTGCTGGGCCAATTCCACCGCATTGGCTGTGCTCGTCGCGCCGACTTGGAAGATCAGCGGTACGGCACCGGCCACTGCGGCGATGGTCGCTTCGGTCATGGCTTTGCGCTCGGGTACGCTCATGGCGCTTCCCTCGCCCGTGCCGCCGCAGACGAAGAAGCCGTTCGAGCCAGCGTCAATCAGATGCTTGACGAGCGGCTCGACGCGCGCGGGGGCCAAGGCGCTGCAGTCGTCAGTGAATGGGGTGACGACTGCGGGCCAGATCCCGCGCGCTAGTTTGTCAGTCATAGCGTTTTGATCCTCTAATGTTGAAATGGACGGCCCTAAACCACTTGGCCGCCGCGGATGGTGGCTACCGGCTCCCAACAGCCGCCAAGCCGCTCCTCGCCGTTGACGTCGCGCAGGGGCAGGGCCTCCTCGTTCCAGCGCAGCACAGCTAGGTCGGCGCAAGCGCCCGGAGCCAAGGAGCCGGCCTCGCCCTTGAGGCCCAGCACCTCGGCAGGACGGGCCGTGGCGCGGGCGAGTACATCTGCTTCGGCCATGCCAGCGGCGATGAGCTTGGACATCGTGCGGGGCAGGTCGTGTTGGGGGCGGCTGTCAACGTGGCGGTTGTACTGGTCGGTCGAAACCGTATCGACGAGAAAGCCCTCGGCAATGGTGGCCTCGGCAATGGGAAAGCTGAAGGAGTTCATGCCGTGGCCCAAGTCGAAGAGGACGCCGCGCTGGCGAGCCTGCCATACGTCGTCGGCAATGCGGTCTCCGTCCATCAGGTTTTCGGGCAGGGCGTTGAGGGAGTAGGTCACTATGTCGCCGGGACGCAACAGGGGGAGTTGTTCGCGGCGGGGCCAGTCGGGTTTGAGGCGGGTGCCCACCAGCAGTGGTTTGCCGCTCAATTCTGCGGCCTCTAGCCCGGCGGCCATAATGGGGCGCGGGTCGAGGCCATCGGCGCAGGCTCCACCAGTGACGGTAACGGCAATGCCCCAAATGCTGCGATCGTCTGCGGCAATGGCGTCGGCGCAGGCTTGGGCATCGGCGTCGGCCAAATCATTGAAGCAGCGCACGGGGTGCGTCTCGCCGCGTTTGCACAGGTTGATGGCCAAGAGTACGCGGGTGCGCGAGGCTTCGATCACGGTGCGGCGGTAGTCGTCTATGTTCAGAGCACCGGCATCGCCTTGGGACATGACAGTGGTGACGCCGCGCGGCAAAAAGTGGATGTCCGGGTCGATGCCAAAGCGCGATTGGCCGCGAGCCGGGTGGGCGTGCAGATCGACTAGGCCGGGCAGCAGCAAGGCGTCGGGGAAGTCGAGTACGGCGTGGGCTGGCCTCTCGACGCCGGGGCCGGAGGCGACAATGCGATCGCCGCGAATGGCGACTGCGCCGGGGCCGTCTAAGCCGCTATCGGCGCAGAAGAGGCGCGGGGCGCGCACTAACAGGTCGTAGGGTTGTTCGGACAATATGTCAGTACGCCACGGCGATGGTGCGGAACGCAGTGTCATTGCCGGCATCGGCACCCAGATTGACGCGCAGGACGTATAGGCCGGGGGCGGCGCTCGCGCCATCGGCGTTGCGGCCATCCCAGGTGAAGAGGCGTTGGGAGCCTTCAGTGCTTGGGGTGAGGACTGCTATTTGGCGTCCGGCTAGGTCGAAAACTTCTACCTGTGGCTCGGTACCCTCGACTTTGAAGGCGACAAATCGCACCTCTAGTTGGTCGTTGATGCCGTCGCCGTTGGGGGTTACGGTCGTAGAGGCTAGTTGCAGGTCGCTGATGAGCTGGCCGCTGTCGGTCAGTTCGGGCAACATGACGATATTGGAGCGGCGCTCGGCCGCCTCGACCGACTGCCACAGGCCCGGTGCTTCGCTCAAGCCGAGGTCGAGGGTAAAGACGGTGGCGTTTTGCAGCAGGCGGGTAGTGAAGCTCACTTGCAGCGAGTCGCCGGAGATCGCCTGCGGCAACGCGATGAGCAGCGAGTCGGCCTGCATGTCCAGGGTGGCCGGAACGACCGGTTCTGCGCCGACCATTATCGACACGCTCTGGAGGTCAACGGGTTCGGGGACAGTGAAGCGCATTAGGTCGAAGCCGCTGTCGAGTTCGTCGGTCTCGGGCCAGAGGGTGTAGGTAAAGTGCGTGTCTTGGTTGGGGCTGGCCTCGCGGGGGGCGACGCTGCCGCGCGCGCCTTGGA
>JAPPEG010000165.1 GCA_028875345.1 Gemmatimonadota bacterium | reverse complement strand
GCCACGCGCTCATGGAGTACATTGCCCAGCAGTACGGCCCCGAAAAAATCAGCCGTATCCTCCGCCTGTGGGACAGCCAGCACGACACCGACAAGCTCATGGATCGCCTGATCGGTATGGACTTGAAAACCCTCGACGAGCGCTGGTCGGCCCAGATGCGCAAAACCTACTGGCCTCTCTTGCAGACGCGCGACTACACCTCTGAATTCGCCGAGAAAATAGGCGACGACGAGAATATCCACAGCTTCTCCAGCGCCTGCTGGTCGCTCAGCGGCGACATGCTCGCCGTCTACTCCTCGGACGGGATCGAACAGCACGTGGACATCATCCGCCTGCGCGATGCCTCGCTCGTCGAGCGCGTCACCGAGAGCATGCGCGCCGCCGACTACGATCACCTCAGCATCGGCAGCGGCACCGTGGCTTGGGCACAAGACGGCCAGACCATCGCCTTTGTCGCCAAAGAAGGTCCCCGCGACCGCATCATGCTGTGGAACCTCTACGACAAGAAGCTCGTGCAGACCCTGACTATGCCCGATTTGGATCTTGTCGAGAGCCTAACCTGGTCCCCCGACAGCCGCCACCTCGCCTTTATCGGCACGGGGCAGGGCCAGAGCGATCTCTACATCATTGATGTGCAGACCGGCGAGCGGCGTCAGCTCACGGGCACGCCCGAGCGCGAAGATTATCCGAACTGGTCACCCGACGGCCAGCGCATCGCCTTTAGCAGCAAGTACCGCAACCAGTTCGACATCAAAATTTACGATCTAACCGAGAATGTAGCGCACGCAGCCATCTCCAGCCCCACCGACGACCTGTGGCCCCAGTGGCTGCCCGAAGGCAATAAGCTGCTCTTCGTCTCCACCCGCGACAAGATCAACGACCTCTTCGTCTATCACCTCGACGAAGGCCGCGAATTCCGCCTGACCCGCAGCCTCAGCGGCATTCTGAACCCCGCCCTCTCGCCCGATGGGCGGCAGATCGTATTCAATACTTACTTCAAGGGCCGCAGCCACCTCTACCGGATGGCCATGCCCGAATGGCCCGAGGTCAAGCGCAAAGACGCCCAGCTACTAGCCCGCGTGGCCGAAGCACCACCGCCAGCCAAAGCACCACCGCCAGCCAAAGCACCACCGCCAGTCGAAGCAGAGGCACCAACCGAAGCAGAACCACCAGCCACCGAGACCCTAGCCATAGAAGTGCCCTCGGTGCGACCCATGGTAGAGGGCGACGCCGTGCTCTCCGACCAAGGCGGTACCCCGAGCCTAGGGCAGGTCTCGGACCCGAAGGACCCGGAACTTCCGGACGACGCCGTGCTCCTAGCCGGGGCCAGCGGCTCGCTGACGCCCACCGAATCCCAAGAGCCGCAAGCCACTGTCCAGCTCGCTGCCAACGACGGTGACGACGGTGAATTGGAACTGCGCCGCCGCCGCTATACTCCCAAGCTCGAATTCGACGGCATTTCCGTGCAGATGGGCTATTTCGATGGGTTTTTGTCGTCGATTGCCCAACTGAGCATGAGCGATCTTTTGGGCAATCACTCGCTGGTTTTGGCTACGGATTACGTGGCCGCGCAGGACATCAGCAATGACTTTAACTTTGCCGCTAGCTACAGCTACTACGGCAAGCGGCCCACATACCACGTATCCATTTTCAATTGGAACCAGTACTTCATCAACGATCGCAACTTCCTCGTCCAAGGCCGCGCCCCGGCTCGGGGCATTAGCCGTCTCCAGCAACGCGGTGCGTTGGCCAACGCCAGCTATCCACTCGACCTATACCGCCGCCTCGACCTGAGCTATACCTATGTCGGCGAGCAAGAAGAACAGGTCAGTCCCTTCTACGAGCCAGATTCTACTGCTACCAGTACTCATCTGTTCAAGACCGCATACGTCCACGACTCCATTACCTACGGTCTTTTAGGTGCCACCGCTGGTAAGCGCTACTTCCTCTCAGTGGGGCGCACGCTCAGCCTTGGCTCAACCACGCGCTCTTTCTCGCACCTCGAATTCGACTATCGCCACTACTTGCGGCTGGGGCGTTGGTCGGTGCTGGGCCTGCGAGCCTATAGCGTGGGGTCTTTGGGCCGCGACGCCCTCGAATACAATCTAGGGGGGCCGACTTGGTTCCTGCCCTTCTACACGGGTTTCAACCTCAATACTGGCCCGCTACGCGGCTACCAGTTCTCGGCCTTCACCGGCAGCAGGGTCCTGCTGACCAACGTCGAGTTGCGCGTCCCCTTTGTGCGTGGCATCCTCTTTGGCTGGCCCGGCACCTTCCTGATTCCGGCGATTGACGGCAGCCTGTTTATGGATATGGGCATGGCTTGGAACAAGGACGACGAAATTGACCTGTGGCCCTTCCGCAACCCACACGCCGCGCTCACGGCTTCCCCACGGCAGGTACACGCCAGCGTCGGCTTCGGCCTGTTAGTGTACTTCTTGCTGCCGATGAACTTTGAATTCGCTAGGCAGATGGACCTACAAGGCAACTTCTCGGACTTCAAGTTTCACTTCAGCTTTGGACAGAGCTTTTGATCCGCGTCACTACTTTCGTATTGCTCATTGGCCTAGCGGGTTGCGGCGGCCGCAGCGCTTTTACGCGCGTCGAGTTTCGCGCCCCGTCGCAACCCGATCCGGTCTTGCGCCCCTACCTAGCGGAAGTCGATCACATCGGCGTCGTTTGCGCGACCAACATCGAACCCTTTCGAGAGCTAGACATCGAGAAGGTCATGGCGCGTCTGTCCAATGCCGTGGTCCGCAGCCTCGGCAACATGCCCAAAACCGAAGTGATGAACCAAGACGAAATCACCTACCAACTCAAGGGGATTCGCCTCGACTCGACGAGCGTCCACCAAGACTCGGTACAGGCCGTTCTCAAGGAAGAACTCGAACTCGACGCCTTAGTCTTGGTCGAACTGAGGCACTTACAGGCGCGGATGATGCCCATGTCGCCCACGCCCTATGGCATGTCGCCCAACCCCGGCATCGACCTGACCATAGATCTCAAGGTCAGCCTGATCAACCTCAACACCAATCAAGTCTGGCAACAGGGGGGCACGCAGCGCAATTACCAACCGGTGCAACTACAGCTTTTCGGCGGCAATAAACAAGGCGAGCGCCAACTGCTCATGGCTCTCGCCCGCCCACTACAACGCTTCCTCTTCCGCATCGCCCCGCCACCCAAACCACAGACCCGCCACTTCGACCTAAGCGGCGATTAGGCACAAAAAAAGCGGAGGGCCTTTTGTGGCCTCCGCTGGTACCAGTCAGGAGCCTCTGCTAAGAGCGCTCATGGGCATTCGTCAAGTCGGTCTGCCCATACTTTCAGAAATTCCTCAGGCGTCGCAATACTCACTCCTAGCTGTGGGAAGTCGTTCGGATTGCGCGTGATCAGAACATGGGCTCCAACTCGAATGGCAGAATGGAATTGGATGGCATCCTCGAAATCGTCGCAGGCTGAGTCGATAGCCTGATTGATAATTTTGGTATCAGGAGCTACGGAATCAAATGTATCCCGCAACAGTTTCAATACCTTTTCGGCCTTTGTTTTGCTTTCGGCTTTTCGCACAATGTAGTAAATGTTGTTGAAGCTAATGGCTGAAATAAACGCCGTAAGGTCCCCGCGCTCGGCCAGCGTCCAAACGTATGCAGAAGCTCGATAATGGGGCTCACGGCGTATGAGTACATCCAGCAGAACATTAGTATCCACCAACGCGATCATTACCGCACCCCGTATTTTTCACCAAGCGCATTTTCGAGCAACTCGCTCTCCGTTCGATCCGTTGGCAATTTCACAATTCCGGATGCACTGAGCGCGATCGGGCCTAAGGTGTCTTTAGGATCGCATTCTTGGTCTATCGTTCGAAAAAGCCGGACGAAAAGTGCCGAAACGCTAGTTTTCTTTTTAGCCGCGATCCGCTTAGTCTCCGCGATGACTTCCTCGGGTGCACTCAGGGTCAGCTTTTTAACGGCCATTTTAGCCTCCTATTAGGGCATCTATACGTATCATTTTTTATAAAAATTACGTAACTTTAGACTCAAGTGTCAAGCATATCAAAAGCCGAAGGAACTCGACAGGATAGGATCCACGCCGACGCTGCCACTTAATCATAAAAAAAGCGGAGGCCACGAAAGGACCTCCGCTTTTTCTGTGTCTCTAGCGAAAAGTCAGCGTCGGCGCTTCTTGGGCTTGGCCGATTCCTTTGTCGCGGACGATTTGGAGGCTGGTGCCGAAGTCGTTGTGGACGCTTTTGGCGTAGGCGCACGCGGCGGAGTGCTGACCGAGGATCTCGGCGTAGGCGTAGGAGCACTGCGCACCCGAGGCTCTACCCGCCGCTGCCACACATTTTCTTCGCGCCGCTGTCTTTCGGTCGCCGCGGCCGGATCGGTAACCATCGGCGTCGTATTCAGCCGACTCGCCGCACGCCGCAAATCGTCGAGTTGGCGAGTACTGATCAGTTGATAACCTGGCGACACGTAGTAACCACTCGAACTCCGATAGTATGGATCATAGCCATAACTATAGGGGCCATAGCCGCCATAGGAATAGGGGTAGCCGCCGTAGTAATAAGGGTAGCCGCCGTAGTAGTGGCGAGAGGTAGGATAATAGCCGCCATAGCCACCATAGCCACCGTAGTAGCCGCCGTAGCCACCATAGCCGCCGCGCACACCCGGATAGCGGTAGAGATCGTCCATGTAGTCGCGGTCATCGAACTGGCCAACCGTGGGAGCCTCGACATCGCGGCTCTTGGCGCGAGCTAGATCCTCGTCGTGCAGGTCGGCGGCCTCATAGGGGCTACTGAGCACCGTGTAGCAGCCGCTGGCCATCAGCGCAGTTAGCGGCAGGGCCGAGCACAAAATCAAAGCCTTCGTTTTCATGGACTTAACTCCCTCCTTTAAGGAGTGCTAAACTCATCTCTCAATTTTGAATATACACAAACCAGCAACAGGAACAAAAAATAAAAACTAAAAATTGTAGCCCATGCCGACGACGAGGCGATTAATCGCGTAGTCCTCGCTAAGGATGTTGTCTGAGAATTCGCTTGAGTATTCTTCTACTTGCTTAAACGCACCCCGCACCCAAGCCAGATCTATTTGCATGGCCTCGTCGATCAATATCCCGGCCCCGAGGGTAATAAAGCGCCGGTCCTCTTCAATGCGGATGGGCGGATCGTCGGAGCCGGGGTCGCGCGGGCCGATAAAGGGAACCGGATCCACAAAGTAGCCGGCCCGCAGATCCAGCGCAACGACCGGCACTTGGTACTCGACGCCTAAGTGGTAGCGCAAGACATCTCTGTACTGCTTTTCAAACGAGGTATCAGCTCGCAAGCCGTAGTCATCGGCTCCCTTGTACTCGCTCTGCGACCACTCAGCCAAATGCAGGCTGCCCGCCAGCGTCAGGCCCGGCAGGGCCTCAGCCGAAGCCCCCACGCCGAACTCAAAAGGCAGCGCGAGCTCGTACGTGTTGCTCCACTCTTCGTCTGGGAATTCCTGTACGGTCCCGTCATCGTACTCGACCGAATTGTAACCCTCATCGCTGGAGGATCCGCGAAAGACATAGCGAATTTTGTGCGTCCCCCCGGTGGAAAACGTCGCGCCCAATCTATAGCGGGGCTCATCGCGCGGCGTGCGGAGCATCGCGCCCAAGACGGCATACGGAGTCCACTTATATTCATCTGTAAAGGTGTCTCGTGCGCGAAAGCGCTGCTCGTCGAATACGTCCTCTAAATCCGCCCAGTCAAATTCACTGACGGCCTCGTCCTCGCCGCTGACCAAACCTAAGGTCGCGCCCAGTGAAACAGCCGGCGACACGTCAATGGCAGCGGACACTCCCGCCAAAGCCAACTCGCCTTCGTGTTGCAAGGCGTGGTTCGCAGCAAGTCCTTGGTCATCGCCTTTGAGATTGAGGTTCCAGTCGAAGTCCTTGATGCGGGTCAGGCCAGCCGCCAAGACCAAACTGCCGCGATAGACTGGATAGGGATAGACAAAGCCCAGTGAGCCAAAGCGCGTATTGGTCAACTCGCTTCTCCCTGGAGTGCCGTTGAAAATCGAGTCGTTGGCGCGACTGTTGCGCAGGAAGGACACCTGCACCTCGCGCTGCTGCATCTGGGCCAAGCCCGCCGGATTCCAGTACATGGCCGTGAAATCGTCGGCCACCCCAACAAAAGCACCACCCATACCCATGGCCCGCACCCCAACTCCAGCAAAGTTGTCGATGGCCCGCTCCTCTTGGGCCACCGCACCGCGGACCCACATGCAAAGCAAAGCAATAGCCAATATCTTCATCGGAATTTCCTCCTGTAAGTGGCTGACAACTCCCGAATGGACTGGGAGCCAAAGTGATCGCTTTCCAGCGCATTTTTAAGATAATACGCGACCCTTAGCTGCGGCGCTACGGTCCAAGCCCCTCCGATGTTCAAATAGCCTTCTGCCACGCCCTGATCTTGTAGGCCGTTGTTGCGGCCCAAGTCGTATTCGGCGAATAGGGCTATAAATCGCAAGCTCTTGTCGATACCCAACCACGCAGACCAGTCGCCGTCGTCGGCATCTTCGCGTGACACATTGACGCCTGCATGGACGCCGAGTTCCCCTAGCATTGAGGTGTAATTCTTGCTCAGTGCCAGATAGATCCCTTTGGATTTGACTTGGTAGCGCTGATCTCTATACGGCCCGATGCCCTGGGAATCAAAGCCCAACAGCAGCGCCGGCCACGTGTAGCCCTCTTCGATGATCCGGCACCGAGCGGCCACTGCCACGCGCGGGTACCAATTGACTGCACCCGTGCCAATGAGCTGCTCGCCGCCAAAAGACGCGCCAACGCTCAGCCGCTTGAGCACGCCGACATGCAAACGACCAACAGTCCCCCCATCGGCAAACAGGCGAACATTTACCGCATAGTAGCCCTTGCGGACCAGCCCGGCCGTCGGGCTATCAACCAAGCTCGTCAGCTCGGTCCATTTGGCGGCTGCCGGTCCAGCGGCAATGCAAAGGATCAATATCAGCCGCTGCAAAGTCTTCTCCCTTTGGCTAATTTCTCAGAAATCTATTTCGTCCACCCCATCCCCCTGCAAAGTAATGCGCCGCTCGCAATCCTCGCCGTGTTCTAGCCACACATGGCAGCACCTAGCGGGCAACAAGCCATCGGCGCGCTCGGCCCACTCGACCAAGCAGACACCGTGACCGTAAAAGTACTCTTCTGCACCTAATTCCTCAAGCTCGTCAGCGCCCCTTAGCCGATAAAGATCAAAGTGATAGACGGGCAGATCGCGGCCCCTGCATTGCCCGGCATATTCGTTGATCAGGATAAAGGTCGGGCTCGTGACGTAATCGGCCACTTGCAGAGCTTCGCACACGCCTTGGATCATGCAGGTTTTGCCGCTGCCCAAGTCGCCGCGAAAGGCGATCACATCGCCCGGTGTCAAGCGTCGGCCCAGCACAGCACCCAGTGCGCGGGTCTGGGCCGCCGAGTGCGTGGTGAAAACTCTTTTCATTGCTCCTTACTTGGATTCCATAATCGCCACGGGCAAAATCATTTCTTCCAAGGAAATACCGCCGTGCTGGAAGCTGCCCTTGTAGCGGCGCTGGTACTTGTTGAACTGGGTCGGATAAACAAAGTAGAAGTCCTCGCGGGCAATCACGAAGCTATGCCCCAGTCCCGTCGAAGGCAGCCCGTAGACCTGTGGATCGGCGATCAGCAGCGCATCCTTTTCCTCGCAGCGGAGGTTCTGACCATACTTGTAGCGCAGACTCGAAGACGTGCTGCGGTCTCCGTACACCACCGAAGCGCGCGTGCCGCGCATGGAGCCGTGGTCGGTCGTCAGTACTACTACCGCGTCGGTGCGGGCAATGCCCTTGAGGGTCTCAAAAAGCGACGCATTGCCAAACCACGTCTGCACCAAGGCGCGAAAGGCCGCTTCGTTAGGTGCCATCTCCTTGAGCAGGTCCGACTGCGCTTGGCTGTGTACCAGCATGTCGAGAAAATTGTACACCACCGACACAAGCGGCCACTTACCCAGCGACGGTACCCTGCGGGTCAATTTCCGGGCCTCGCTGGTGTCTAGCACTTTGACGTAGTGCGAACCCGGTTTGAGTGCGACGCCCATGTCGCGAACCAAATCGTCGATGAATTGGTGCTCGTGCCGGTTGAGGCTGTATTCGTTGTCTTGGGCCTCGTGCCATAGGGTGCGGTACTTGTCGGCGATCTCTTTGGGAAAAAGCCCGCTGAAGATCGCGTTGCGCGCAAAAGGCGTGGCCGTCGGCAAAATCGAGTAGTGGTAAGAGCGCTTGATGTTGAAGTACTCAGCTAACTGAGGCTCCATCACCATCCAGTGATCCAAGCGCAGGCAATCGACCACGATAAAGAATACCTGTCGGCCCTGTTCGAGATAGGGCACCACGAACTCGGGCACCACATCCACTGACAATGGCGGCGAATCCTCCTCGTCTGCTACCCAGCGCGTGTAATGCTGCTCGACAAAGCGCCCGAACTCGCGGTTGCACTCGCGCCGCTGATCCCCAATCATCTGACTGAGCCCTGCGTCGCCCAAGCGCGCCACTTCGATGTCCCACTCGCAAAGCTGCCGATGTACATCAATCCACGTCTGCCAAGTCGCGCCGGCAATCTGCTCGCGGATCTGGCCAGCCCGCGAGACGTAGTGCTGCCCGGCTTGGCTTTGGCGAATCTGCCGCGCGTCGAGCAACTGTTTGCAAGCCATGAAAATCTGGCTGGGATTGACCGGCTTCGTCAGGTAATTGTCGATGCGGCGGCCAATGGCCTCGTCCATCAGGTGTTCTTCTTCGTTCTTGGTAATCATAATCACCGGCACGTTGGGATCGGCCATCTTGATCTGCTCTAAGGTCGAAATCCCGTCTAGCCCCGGCATCATTTCGTCAAGCAGTACGATGTCAAAGGGCGCTTGAGCAATCAGAGCGACGGCATCCTTGCCGTTGCTGACCGGCGTGACCGCGTAGCCCCTTTCGTCGAGAAAGCGCCGGTGAGCGCGCAATAGGTCAATCTCGTCGTCGGCCCAGAGTATCTTTCGCTTGTCCCCTTCCATGCGTGCGTTACCTTTTATCTAAAAGTTATAGACTATCGTAAGTACAGACTATTTAAACTCGTCTAAACCCGCGTCCGTTCCTCAACCCAAGGGCAAAATCACCTCAAAGGTCGTGCCCTCGCCCGGCGCGCTATGTACCAAGCTGATCTTGCCCTTGTGGTATTCTTCGACGATCCGCTTGACAAACACCAATCCCAACCCCCAGCCGCGCTTCTTGGTGCTGAACCCCGGTTCGAAGATGCGCTTGACGTGCTCGGGCTCAATGCCGCGCCCGTCGTCCTGAAACGCGACCTGCACAGCGCGCCTCTCGGGCAGAAGCTCCATGCGGATGCGCAAGCTGCCCGTCTGGCCATCCATGGCGTCGATGGCGTTCTTACACAGATTCTCAAATGCCCAACTCATCAATTCGGCGTTGATCGGCACCAGAGGCAACTCGCCTAGACATTCCAGTTCGATTTCCTGCCGCCCGAATTGCGGGACGCGACGCCGGAAGTAATCGATCGTCTCCTCCAACACAGTTGCTACGTCCTTTTCCTCTAGTTCGGGCACCGAGCCGATCTGGCTGAAACGCGAGGCAATTTGGTCGAGGCGACGCATGTCCTGCTGTATCTCCCCGACCATCTGATCGACGCGATCCCAGCGTCCGTCTCGGTCCAATCTCGGGGCGGCGGCAACCTCGCCGTGCAGCAACTCCAGCCACCCAGACAGCGAGGAGAGGGGAGTCCCGAGCTGGTGGGCCGTCTCCTTGGCCATGCCTACCCAGAGCGAGCGCTGTTGGCTGCGCTTAATGTTGCGGTAGCCGATATAGCCGACGAGCAGAAAGAGGAACAACACGCCGATCTGCACGAAAGGGGCGAGGGAAATGCGACCGACCAAACTCGTGTCGCCGTAGTGAATATAGTGCTCAGCCGGGATCCTGAATTCTAGCGGTGGGCGCTGGTTGGCCAAGCTATCGACAAAGGCCCGGAGCTGGTCTCGCACCGCTTGGGTGGGATCGTCGCTGGCTAGCGGCAGCCCAGCCCCCACCCAGGTCCTAAATTGGCCCTCGGCGTCGGTGATGATTGCGTTGGTCTCGTCCCAATGCAGATAACTGAAGCTAGCGGCTGGCACGTTGAAGAGCAGCGGTTCTCCGGCTTCTATCTCCTGCCACGCCCGTTGTACCTCGGCGAGGGCCGCGGCCGAGGTGTCGCTGCTTGCTGGCAGGTCCGTCCCCTGCCACGCCGCGATGGCTCCTTGCGTATCTGCGATGATGACGCGCTCCCCCTCGCAGTAGAGTCGCCCCAGGGTTTCTGGCGACCAATAAAAGGGAATAGGTGGATTCTGGACGTCCATTTCCTCGATCAGCTCGTGTAGCTGAGCAGTCGAAGCGACCGGCGTGTCCGCTGCTTCGCTGCGCCAAAAGGCCCAGTTGTCCAACAAACTCGACGTATCGATGTCCTCGGCCTGGATGATCTCGCCGCGATGATTGGTGATAATGCGTGGGAAATCGACCTTGGTGATCACCTCGGTAAAGAGGGTAGAAATTTGGCCTTCTGATGCCTGCGGTGTGAACGAGATCAAATGCGCATAGAGATCGACCCGATTCTTTTCGTGTTCGCGCAATTCGGCGATGATCGACTCGTTGTAGAGTAGGAAGGCCAAAATAGCGGCAATGCCGCCGAGGAAGATATACGCGCGAAAAACCGGCGACGCGCCCAAGCTGGCTAGGGCACCGCGCCGCCAGCGCCGCCAGCCGCCTATGGGCGACGCACCTTTTGCCGGCCGCGGCTGAGCATCCGCAGGCACCGCGATCTCCTCCATTGGAACCGAGCGGCGGTGACGGCGGCGCTTGGACGTAGTATGGTCGCGTTGACTCATCGACAAGAAAAAAAATCCATCGGCAGCGCGGTGCAGATGGATTTTTCACGCAAAAACGAGGTGAGAAAGCGCTATTTCTTTTGAACTTGAGGTCCAGGCCCAGACGTGAGGGGCTCTACCGCTGCGCCATCTGGGGCACCTTTTTGAACTTGGGGTCCAGACCCAGACGTGAGGGGCTTTGCCGCTGCGCCGTCTGGGGCACCTGTTGCCGGCGGCGACTGGCTCTTCTGGTGGTTCTCCATCGAACAAGAGCCGTGGAAAATCGCGCCCTCGGCGACCGTGAACGAGTCGGTGTACACTTCACCAGTAAAGCGCGACTGCGTATCCAGCCGCACCTTATCGGCGCGCACAGTGCCATTCACAACGCCGTCGATGTACGCGTCTTTGCACTGCATCAAAGTAGCATCGGCCTCGCCCGATTGGCTGATCGTCAGCTCCCCTGAGCAGGTCAGTTCACCTTTGAATACGCCGTCTATTCTGACGCTGTTATCTACCGTCAGCTTGCCTTCAAAGCGGCTACCGCGACCGATGATTGTATTGAGCGCTTGTCCGCTACTAGAAGAAGTGGAGGCTCCCTTCTTTTTGTTACTCAGCATTTCTTTTTTGTCCTAACTAGGTTGCGCGTTGGCACGGCCCCTTAGCCGCTATAAATGTAAATATACAACACAATCCGGTGTTGAGCGAACCAACAAGCGGCTCGTCAATTGGCTGTGCGCTTCTTGCGAGCGGCACTCAGGGCCTTGCGGATTTCCTCCTGCTCCTGCAGTTGCTCACTCACCACCATGGCGACCTCGCTCGTCAGGCTCTCTACCGAGGTCGTGGTAATGACCGGAATGCCGTGGGCAGCACTCGTTTCGATGAGATAGTCCTGAATTTTGAGAATATTCTCCAAGTGCTTCATATAGCGATGGGCCGAGCGCGACGGAGCCTCGCTGGCGCGCTGGGCAAAGCGATCCTCAAAGGCGTCGCGGCCAGAAAGCCCTAAACAAATGGGCGTGATAAAGGCATCACTAGCGTACTCCTCTAAGTCCAGCATGTCACTGATTAGGTGTACGCCGTCGATAATGACACTGGTGTTTTCCTCGATGCAGCGGCTGATAATGGCCTTGACCCCAACGCAGACGCTGCGCGCCTGCTCGCGAAACCCGGCGACGACCGCGTCGAGATGACCAGTCGGAGGAACGACCTTCCAAGCGGTGTACGAGGAGGTGTGCAGGGCCGGCACCAACTCCTGTGCAAGTGTCAGGCGCATGACTTGGCGCAAATCGTCGGTAGCTACTACCCGAGGAATATCGAGCAAATTAGCTAGCGCAATCGCCAACGTGGTCTTGCCGACCCCGCTGGCACCGCCGATGAGGATAATCAGGGGTTTATCTACATCGCCCCAAGCGCGCCACAAGCGGTAGCGCTCGGCAAATGATTCGTCAAAGGACTTTTCGATCAGCTCGGCCGTCAGATCCTCCAACTCCCAGTGCGCGATGTGCTGGCGGCGCTGGTCTATCAAGCGGGCT
>JAPPEG010000118.1 GCA_028875345.1 Gemmatimonadota bacterium | reverse complement strand
TTGTCAAGGTGAGCCAGGAAATTGCCGTCGAGGTCTCGTTCTACTTAAAACACGTACAATAGGCAGGAGGGATTGACCGTGAACATTCGCGTCTTGTGGTTGGGAGTGCTGTTGCCGGCTTTGGCTGGTGCTCAGCCGTCGTGGCAGGCGACCATGCCGATCAAAACCCGCCTAGAGCTATTCAGCGCGATTAGGACGGCCAATTATCCCACCGCGGAAACGCTGTCCCGAGGCGATTTCCACTACGAGATCTCGCACCGCTTTCTCCCGGCCATTGACGAGGGGTACAAGGCCAATTTCGGTTTTGATGGGCCGGCCAATATCCGCACCTCGCTCAGTTACGGCCTCAGCGACCGGCTGATGGCGACCTTGGGGCGGAGCAATATGCTGGACAATTTGGACTTGCAATTGCAGTACCATTGGCTGCAATTCCCCCACGAGCGCTTGCCAGCGGTCTTAGCCCTAAACGTCGGCATAGCTTGGAATACGGATATGCCGGCTATTGTCGATCGCAAGGCGGCTGCCGCTGACAATTTTCAGTACTATGGACAATTGATTTTCAATGCGCTGCTGGACGAAAGGTTGGGCATCGGGTTGGTGCCTTCCTATCTATACAACAGCGCCGTTTTCAGCGTCGATACGCAGTACACCTTTACGCTGGGAACGTATGTCCAGTATTACTTTGACGATACGTGGGGTGTGTGGCTGGAGTACAGTCCGACCCTGACCGGATATCAGGGCATTTTATTGCCGGGCGAAACGGGCCGCTCGCACAATTCGCTGGCTTGGGGCCTGTCCATAGATACGGGAGGGCATACCTTCTACATTTTCGCCACCAATAATACGCGCCTTAGTCCAGCCCAGTACTTGGTGGGAGCACCCGATGACGCAGCTCCTGACAACTGGCGCATGGGCTTTGGGATTACGCGCTTTTTGTGAGTCTCGACTGCATCGTGCTCGACGATCGCTTCATCTGTCCCCGCTATAACGGCCACTGTTTTGCCGATCACGGCTTAGCCCACGGGAAGCCTAACCCCGGACGAGGTAGAAATCCCGCTGCTGTTGTTCTATGTTTAAGCTTTATTTGGACAAGGCTTCAGACATTTTAGCTTCAATGAGGAATTATGAATCGAGAAACGACCCTACGCATCAAGTTGGACCGAGAGATGGACGCCCAACTCGAACGATTGGCCCAAAGTCGCCGCAAGAGCAAGGGGCAGTTGGCACGCGAAGCCATTTCGGCCTGCTATCAGATCTCCATGGCCGAACTGCCGCTACAGCAGAGCCAGGCCTTAGCCGCGTACCAAGGCGGCTATATCAGCTTGGGTAAGCTGGCCCGAGCAATGGGCCTGCATGTTCTGGACTTGAGGATTTGGCTCGACGAAAGGGGCATTGCCCAGCAGAATGTCTATGGCGACCAAGACGTCAGGCGTGCCTGAGGCAGCTCTTTATTATTTTGATACCATTGTACTGAGCAATTTTGCTCTATCAGGTCGCTTTGATTTGCTCATTGACCGCTATGGGCCCCGCGCCCAAATCACTCCGGAAGTATTGGACGAAGTGAGCGACGGCATTGTCGCCGGCCATAGGGAACTGAAACAAATTGAGGCTGCCGTAGAAAAAGGGGCCTGTAGTGCGGCTCCCCCGCTCACTATAGCCGAGCGCACGATCTATAGAGACCTACTGGGTACATTGGGATCGGGTGAGGCTTCTTGCATTACCTGTGCTCAGTGCCGCGGCGGCCTAGTCGTTACAGATGATAGAGCCGCGAGAAACTGTTGCAGCGAACGGGGTGTGCTCTTCACCGGGACGATAGGCATACTCAAGATATGCTGTCGCGAAGGAATTCTAGCACCCCGAGAAGCCGACGTCCTGTTACAGAACATGATTAACGCTGGATACTTTTCACCTGTTGACCAGATCAGTGTCTTGCTTTAACCGATGATCGAGCAGAGCTTATGAGCATCGTGCTCGACGATCGCTTCATCCGTCCCCGCTATAACGGCCACTGTTTTGCCGACCTGCCGGCCACCATCAAATGGATCCTGACCGGCCAAGGATCGTCCAGCCTCGACCCGGCGCTGATGACGGCTGTAGGCCCTTGCGACACGGTGGTGCTCTTTTTTGTTGACTCCTTTGGCTGGCGCTTTTTCGAGCGCTACCAAGATCGCTATCCCTTCCTCAGCGATATTGGCCGCGAAGGATCGGTGAATCGTCTTACCGCGCAATTTCCTTCTACTACCGCCGCCCACATCACCTGCATTCACACGGGGCTGTCGCCCGGGCGCAGCGGCGTCTTTGAATGGCAGTACTACGAGCCGAGCCTCGACGCCATTATCACCCCGTTGCCCTTTGCCCGAGCCGATAGCAAACAGCCCAATTCGCTACCTCGGGAAGCGGCTCAGACCGTCTTTCCCCAAGGCACACTATACCAAGAATTGGAGCAGTTAGGGGTCGAGAGTTTCGTTTTTCAAAGCCGCGCCTTTACTCCCTCAATCTGCTCTGACACATACTTGCAAGGTGCCCAAGTCCATCCTTGCTACACCTTTTCCGAGGCCCTGACCAATCTGGTCACGCTGCTGCAAAAGCCGCGTTCGGGACCGGCTTATTTTCTGTTCTACTTCGACCAGATCGACCTTATAGGCCACTGCTACGGGCCGGACTCGCCGCAGTTTCAAGTCGAAATCGACACCTTTCTGACCGCAGTTGAGCGGCTCTTTTGGCGTCCGCTGGCCGGTCGTTTGCAGCGCACTCTGTTCGCTCTCATTGCCGATCACGGTCAGGCTTCGGTCAATCCGGAAACCACTGTGTATTTCAATGACGAGATTCGTTTTCCCGGTTTGGTGCCGATGCTGCGCACCGACCGCGCTGGCCGCCCCTTGGTGCCGGCTGGAGCGTGCCGCGATTTCTTTCTCTACGTCGAGGACGGCCGGCTCGACGAAGCTCACGCCCTGTTGACCCGTCAACTCGAAGGCCGCGCCCAAGTCTGCCGCACCGAGGATTTGATCGAAACCGGTCTCTTTGGACCTCTGCCGCTATCTCAGCGCTTCCTTGACCGAGTGGGCAACTTGGTCGTCTTGCCCTTTGCTGGAGAATCGGTCTGGTGGTACGAAAAAGACAAATTCGAGATGAACAAGCACGGTGCCCACGGAGGGCTGACCCCAGACGAGGTAGAAATCCCGCTGCTGCTGTTCTATTTTTGAACCTTGGCTAGAAAAACCATGGACCCGACCGCCCCGTGAATTTCATCCGCCAGTTCTATCGCCTCGTCCGTCCCCAACGCACCCTCCTAGCCCTGACCATTGGCTGCGGATTCCTCTTTGTCGCTGCCAACCTACTACCGCCCTTAGTTATCCGCCGCCTCATCCAATGGCTCACCGAAGGGGGCGGCTCCTCGGCTGGTCTGCTGAAGCTATCTCTCTTGTTGCTAGGCTCTTACCTGATCCGGGGCTTGGTGCGCTATGGGTACGGCCTGTACTCGCACGTGGCTGCCTATCAGGTCATGCACCGGCTCATGAATCGGGTGTACCGCCATTTGCAACGGATGCCGCACCGCTTCTTCCACCAGCGCCGCACCGGCGAACTCATGTCCCGCTCCATCAACGACGTAGAGACCGTGGAGGATTTTATTGCCCACGGCATCCCTGAGACCTTTATCGCTATGGTCATTCCTGGTGCCATGTTGACCGTGCTGTTCATCCTCGACGCCCGCCTTGCCCTTATCGCGCTGTTGCCCATCCCGCTGACCGCCTTCCTCGTCTTTCGCTACGTCTCGCGGGTGCGGAGCATGTGGGCTGGAGTGCGGGGCGGCTTGGGCGAGCTGGTGGCCCAAGTGCAGGATTACCTTTCCGGCGTCTCGGTCATCAAATCGTTCGTCCAGGAAGAGCGCTGCGCCCGCAGCATTGAGGCCCGTAGCCGGACTTACCGCGACCGGATGATCTCTGCCAACAAGATCTCCATTATTCCTTCCGGCCTAATCGAAGGAGCCGGTGGGGTAGGGGTGGTGCTGGTGATCTGGGCGGGGGGCACTGATGCACTGCAAGGCGGCATTTCCGTGGCCGATCTGTTTGTCTTCGTCGCCTATATGGCGCATATCTACGAGCCTTTTCTGCGCTTGGCCTCCATTAATGACGTGTTGCAGAAAGCGGCCTCCAGTACCGAACGAATTTTCGCCCTGCTGGCGCTAAAGCCCACTATCGTTGACGCGCCCAATGCCGTGGCTCCAGCTCATCTGGACTGGTCCGTGCGCTTTGACCGTCTCACCTTTGGCTACGAGCCGGACCAGCCGGTGTTGCACGATATTGATTTCCAGGTAGAAGTCGGACAGGTGGTGGCCTTGGTTGGCCCCACGGGCGCTGGCAAGAGCACTATTGCCGCCTTGGTGCCGCGCTACTACGACCCGCAAAAAGGCCAAGTCCAACTGGGAGGGCGCGATGTGCGGAGCCTGCCCGTGGACTATCTGCGCGGCCACATCGCCTCTGTCCCCCAAGATGTCTTTCTCTTCCACGGCACCGTGCGCGACAACATCCTCTTTGGCCGCCCCGAAGCCAGCCAAGCCGACATGGAGGAAGCGGCCCTAGCGGCCAACGCCGAGGAATTCATCTGCGATCTGCCCGAAGGCTACAACACCTTGATCGGCGAGCGCGGCGTGCGCCTGTCGGGTGGGCAAAAGCAGCGTCTGTCCATTGCCCGCGCCTTGCTCAAAAACGCCCCGGTGCTGCTCCTCGACGAAGCCACTTCCTCGGTGGACACGGCAACTGAGGTCCTTATCCAAGAAGCTGTCCAGCGGCTCATATACAATCGCACGACCTTGGTCATTGCCCACCGCCTGTCCACTGTGCGCCGGGCCGACCTGATCTTGGTGCTGGACCAAGGCCGCATTGTCGAGCGCGGCACCCACCAAGATTTGCTGGCCCGAGATGGTTGCTACGCCCGCATGGTCCAGGCCCAGGAGCTAGCTGGCGCGCTGGTTTAAACTTCACTGGCGAGGACGCGGTCGATTACGGCCTAAAGGCTCAAAGGTAAGGGCAGGTCAATAGGCGACAGCGACGGTGCGCAGGGTGGTGTCTACGCCAGCGTCGGCACCTAGGTCTATGCGGTAGAGATAGGCACCTGGCCGCACAAGGTTTCCTGCCGCATCGCGACCAGTCCAGCTAAAGATATAGGTTGCGCCTTGTACAGTCGGTGGTGGGAGTTCGGATACGGGGCGTCCGGCTAGATCGTAGATCAGCACCCGGGGCGTCCGGGGCGTCACCTTGAAGGTGACGAAGCGGATCTCCACTTCATCGTTGGCCCCATCGCCGTTGGGGGTCAGCACCGGGGAGGAGAGCGAGAGCTCGTCGATGAGTTCAGTGGCGTCTGCTAGGGCGGGTAGCATGACTATATTGGCGCGGCGCGTTTCCGCCTCGACCGATTGCCACAAGCCGGGCCGTTCGCTCGAACCCAGATCTAGGCCGAAGAGCGTGGCGTTTTGCACCACGCGGGTGGTGAAACTGATCTGGACTGAGTCGGATGTAACGGCGAAGGGCAGGCCGATGTGCAGGGAGTCGGCGCGGATGTCGACAAAGGTCGGTTCGACAACCGCGCCGCCTATCCACACGTCGATATCGGACGCCGCCGAGGAAAGGGCGAAGCGCATCAGGTCGAAACCCGGGTCCTCGGCGTTGCCGGCAGGCGCGAGCGTATAGGTGAAGCGGGTATCCTCGTTGGGTTGGGCGTTGCGGGGCGCGACGCGGCCTAACGCGCCCTGCAAGAGCGCGGCCTCGTATTCGACGGAGAGCGAAGAGACCTCGGGTGCTACGTCCGGATCGTTGGTCGAGAGAATCATCTCCAACTGCACGAAGCGGCGCGGGCTTTGCGATTTGAAGGCTTCGCCGGAAAAAGTGTATTCCTCACTCCACTCGTCCCAGTCCTCGCTTACCACGACCGTAGTATCGACTGGCCCCCTGAGTACTTTGGGCGAACTGAGCCATTTCTCTTCGGTGACCACCTCGCCGATTTTGTTGAAGAAGGTGTAGATTTCGCGCTGGGTGTTGCCCGAGCGCGAGCGCAGTTCCACGCGCGTGCCGGGCGGCAGGTCGGCGTCCCACGAAAGCTTGCTGATGACTTTCGGGCGTCCGTCGCCGGCGGTTTCCCCGAGGTTGATGAAGGGAGAGCGCAACACCACCCGGGCGGGATGGCCGGGGGAGAACAGCATCATCTCGTACCAGCGCGAGGCCCAACCCTGGGTCGTATGGGGGTGCCAGAACAGATAGCGAATGCGGCGCGGCGCGAAGGCGTAGCGCAGGTAGCGAAAACCAAGACCACCACCGTAGTATTGACCGATGGCGAGGTCGGGCTGGTCGATGAGGGTGGCGAAGTCGAAGGCCTCGGGCGTGGGCAGTTCGGAGCCGGTCAGGCGCGTGCCGTCCGAGTGCAGGAAGTTGAATCCCCGGGGCGGGCCGGCTAGGCTTCCGACAGTGCCCTCGCGGGGGCTGACCACGTAGATGAAGAGCTCGTCGAGCCAGAAAGTGGCGCCGAGGTTGATGTAAAACCAGGTGCCTTGCTCCTGCCAGGAGCGCACGCGCCCCTCATAGGCGGTGGGAATGATGGCGTTGCCGGTATTCATGTCGCCGTCGAGGATGCCTTCGTTGCCGCGGGCAGTGAGCCCGTCGAGGACGGTGCCACGATTGAGCGTGCCGAGGCTGATATTGTCGCCGACGGCGACGACTTCGATCTCGGCCAGCGCGCCCTCGGGATCGAAATCTTCGACGATGAAGTTGATGTACTGGACGAGGCGAAAATTGGCGATGTCAGCGGGTTCGATGTCGAGGTTGCGGTCGACGACCTGCGCGGTATCCAGGAGGTCGAAGGACAGGGGGATCGCGATGGAAGTAGCCTCGTTGGGACGGGTGGTAAAATAGACCGGCCGGTAGATGAAGACGTCTTTGAGAGGATCGGAAGTGATGCCGGTGGCAGTGAAGACGGCGAACTGGCGATAGGGGCGGGCACCCTCCTTGTCGGGGAAGGTGAGGCGGATCTCCTCGGCTAGCACCGCGCGGCCTAGATCGACCTGCACGAACCAGTCGTCAAGGGCGTCGTTCGGCGCGGCTTGCCAGAAAGTAGCCGGGTCGCCGTCGATAGTCCGCTCGGCAGCGTCGGGATTGCTGCCGGCCTTCCAGATGCCGCCCGCTACCGCCTCGCCCCGCGACCGGGTGCTGTGGGTGAAGAGCGAGGCGTTGGCCACGGCGTTGATGTCCTTGCGGTATTTGACCAGTTGCAGTTGGCCCGCGGTGCCGAACTCGACCAGCCCATAGGGCATGTCCCACATCGACCACGCGTCGGGATCGGCGAAGCGGAGAGCATCGGCACCCAGGACCGTCGCGGAGCAGAGGATCCAAATTAGTGGGGATCGCATGGTGGCTTCCGTCTAATAGGCTATGCCCAATGGCAGCAATTGCCTGGCTTGGGCGAATTCGGTTTGCAGCGAGACGGAGAGCAGGTAGAGGCCCGGCGGCAGCAGGCGGCCTGCTTCGTCGCGGCCGTTCCAGGCGAGTTGCCGAGGACCGGCACCTTGGAGCCCTTTGTCGAGGCGGGCGACGCGGCGACCGTCGAGGGCGTAGACTTCCAGCGCCACGGGCACGGGATCGGGGAGGCGGAACAGGGCATAACTGAGATCGAGCCTGTCGTGGACTCCGTCCCCGTTGGGGGTCAGCACCGGCGTGGAGAGGGCCAGCGCCTGGATGAGATCGGGCGACTCGCTCGCCGCGCCCAAGACCCGTAGGCTGCTGGTCGAAATGGCCTCGCTGGCGTCGCCAGGTGCGATGGGTTGCGGCAGGCTCTCGCTACCGGTGTCGAGAAGCTCGCCCGTAAAGGTATGGGATAGTTCGAACACTTTGCTGGCGAAGACGACGCGGATGGGCGCGTTGTTGGCGCGGGTTATTCTTTCGCCCAAGTGAATGGTCAGGCCGTCTTCCTCCTCCAGCACCAAGGCGGGGACGACGGCTGAGAGTGGGGTGCCCATTTCCAAGTGGCGGAAGGCGGGGCGACTGCCGGTGCTGATGTGCAGCGCGTCGAACCCGGCTCCGGCCCCGGCCGCGAACTCGGCCCTGATCTGGTAGGCGAATTCGGTCCATTGGCCCAATTCCACCTCAACGATGCCCCGCACCGGTTGCAGATCATCCAGTCGGGCCACCTCGGCGACGACCTCTTCGGCTAGGAGCGGAGCGATCTCGATCCACAGCGAATCGAGGCGGATCCACGCGTCGAAGTCCCGGCTTTCCAGTGAGAGATTGAGCTGCAGGTGCGAGCCGCTTCTGAGTCTGAGGTGCTCCCCGGATTCGGTAACGGGCACTGACCAGAAAGACCAGTTGTCGCTGTCGTAGCCTATCGAGGCGCGCAATCCAGGTTGGGGATCGCGAGTGAACTGCGGCGTGAGAGACTCGTAATGCTCGCGCGAAACTTCCTTTTCGCGTCCGAGGTCAGTGAACTCGTTGTACGTCGCGGGATCGCCGTCGCGTCCGATGCGAACTTCGGCCTTGAGCCAGACCCGGGCGTCGGGTACTTCGACGACTGAGCCGTTTTCCAGTCGCAGCGGCGTTGCCGACCAATACAGGCGGCCAAAGTTGACGGCCTGGCCGAGATCGACGATCCGGCTGAGGTAAACGGCGCGCTGCGGCACGCCCCAGGCGAAAATCTCGAAGCCGCCGATGGAACCCTTGAGCGCATGGGCTTGGACGCCCGCGCCGCCACAGGTCGGGCAGATGTCAACCGCCTCTTCGTCGAGGACCGACAGTTGCCGCCGCCAGCGGAAGTAGCGCACGTACTGGCGGGGGAAATCGACGTGGACGGTGGGATCGAGGTTTTCGGCCACGCTGGCCACCACTTGTTGGAAGGGTGCATAGCCGGCGGATCGCCAAGATTCAGGACAGTTTCCCGATAGCCAGACCCCTATGTTGCTGGTACAGAAATCTTCACCGCCGGCTTTGCTGGCGGGGCCGGTTACGACGGGCTCCGACTCGTCGCCAATGGAGACGTCGAAAGCCGGGGTGGCATCGGTGTTCAGCGGGGTGCCATCGGAGCGAAATCCCTGAGGGGGCGTATAGAACCCGAACTGCTGGGCGGGGACCGGCACGGCGGTGTCAATGGTATAGAACTGGTCCTGTATGCCTTCCGAGCGGGGTGCGTTGTAGGTGGTGGAGTCTGCGTCGACTAGGAAGACGCCATTCTGAGTCGGGTCGCCGCCCCTGCCATTCCACCGCTTCCAAACGCGCGGCATATAGCCATCGGCATAGCTGAGATTTCTTACGCCGGGAACGCGCCAGAACTGCCAGTTTTCCAGCAGGGGAAGGAGATTTTCGTCCGGCTGCAGATAGCGGGGTTGGATCGAACCGGGGACGTTGGCAAAATCGACTAAAATCTGCAGGGAATCGCCTTGGTCCCAAGCCAGACCGCTGCCGCCTAGTTGCCACTTTTCAATCTGGGCGTGACTGACCGTGGCCGCGAGGACTAGGACCAAGAGCCAAGTATCGCGCATTGGACAGTACCTTCGCTAGGAGTAATACTAACGGACGTATAACGAATAATATGGAAGGGAGAAGGTCAGCACAAAGCTATAACTGAGCAGATACGTCCGTATTTATTTGCGGATCAACAGTTCCATTCTGAGAAGTACCTGCTGCTATGGCAGCGAGCCGTTCGGTTCGCTCGCACGATTGTTGTGATGCCTAAAACAAAGCCAGAAAATCGCTGCACCAGAGGCAGTTAAGCAACCTGCCACAAGAAATAGAGCGCGATATCCCACCGCTTCAATCATATACCCTCCACCTAGCGATATGCCGGCATAACCAAAGCCGGTCATTGTGGCCGCTGCTCCGGCCATCGCTGTCCGCCAGCGCAGTGGCATCATTTCCTGTTGGAAGACGGTGAAGGCCGGTCGGCGAATCCCCGCCAGGCACATCGTGCCCATAAGGCATAAACCGGCAATGGCCCAATGGGGAATTAAAGCGAGGGGGACCAATATCAGAGCCGAGCACAAAACCGCTCCATTGAATGTGCGGGTGCGACCAAAACGCCGCACTAGAAAGGGCATCATCAGGGCGGCGGGAGTGGCGAGTAGTTGTCCTGAGGCGGCCAGCGTGCCAATTAGGGCGGTACTCGCATTTAATGCGTCATCTAGATAGACATTTAAGAAAGTGCGGACTGCCCCTTCACTGGCGGTATAAAGAAACGCAATGAAAGAGAGTACCAGGATGAGCCTCAGCGGCAAGGGGGAGGCATCCGTTGGAGCGTCCTCATGGTGTTCGCGGGTCTCTTGACCCGTCGCCACAAGGGCAAACACGCCTGGGGTGAGCAGCAGGGAGGCGACGAGCAATGTATGCCGATAGGGGGTGGGATGGTCGAGGGAAAGTTGTAAGAGGCCAGCAAAGCCGCCCGGCAGGAACCCCCCGACCAAACTGCCAGCGAAACCCGCAAGGGGAAAGAGAGCGGCTTGGAGCGAGAATACGTGGTGCCGCTGTGCGGCGCTGGAGACCCTCATCAGGTAGGGGTAGCCGTTGACGATATACAGCGAGATACCGAGTAATCCGAGGGAGTTCATGCTGAGAATGAAGTTTTGCTGGTGGATGTCAGGGACGAACTCAGCTTGGGAAAGCAGCGCATGGCCGACGACGGCCAAGCCAAGGCCGAGGATCATTGTGCGGCGATTGCCCCAACGGCTGCCGAGGAAACTGCTCGGTAGGCTGGATAGGGCAAAGGCCAAGCCGCCGACGGCGTTGACCTGGCCGACAAATGCGGGACCGTAACCCAGCCGCAGCAGATATAAATTGAACAATAGCGAGTAAATGCCGCTGAATAGGCAAAATCCAACCAGCCCAGAAGCAAACAGATACAGGCAGATGTCGCGATTGAAATGGCGAATTGTTCGCAGATATTGGTCTGGCATACTGCGAACTTAGAGATTGCGCGCGTTAATGCCTAAACTTTCTTCCTCTTTTTGTGCCGGTCCTTCTTTCCGTTCGGCATCCTGCCTTTGGCGGTAAATCTCTTTTTTGTAATGCCAGCTTTAGGAGGAAAGGGAGCGGCTTTACCACGGCGGGGATGCCCATTCGGCGATTTTGTTGCTGGCCGCGCCTTTTCGTGCTGGTCAGCACTCCGGTCTTGGTGGGCTCCAGGTCGCCGCCCTCGCTTCTCGTTTGCCGCAAGGAGTAGCGGTTGGTTGCCTTGGACCATCTTCGCTAGGGCTGAAGCCACATCCAGCGCCGTTATATTGTGCTCCTGTTGATATTGCTCGATGATCGTGCGGAACAGGCCTAGGTCTTCAGTAGCAAGCACATTGGTAATCATCTGCTTAAAGCGGGCGATGCGCTGATCGTTGATTGCCGCGGCCGAAGGAAGCTGCAAAAGCGGGATCTTCTGTTGAGTGGACCGCTCTATGGCGTAGAGCAGGCGGCGCTCGCGTGGTGCGACAAAGAGAATTGCTTCGCCGGCACGTCCCGCTCGGCCAGTGCGGCCGATGCGGTGGATATAGGCTTCGACATCGGAGGGGATATCGAAGTTGATGACGTGGCTGATGCGGTCGATGTCCAAGCCGCGCGCGGCGACATCCGTGGCCACGAGGATATCGAGTCGGCCCTTCTTCAGTTGTGCTACCGTTGCTTCGCGCCGTTTTTGCGCCATATCGCCGCTCAGAGCCGAGCAGGCGTAGCCGCGGGCTTCCAGTTTTTCGGCCAATTCAACCGTCGCCGTCCGCGTGCGGACAAAGATCAAGATACCGTCGAAAGGTTCGACTTCCAAGATGCGGGTCAGTGCATCGAGCTTGTGGTCTTTGCCGCTGACCATCCAATGTCGCTGGCGGATCTTATCGGCAGCGGACGTGCGCTCTTTAATGGCGATATGGGCTGGATAGCATAGGTGTTGTTCGGCGATGCGGCGGATCGGCTCTGGCATCGTCGCGGAGAACAGGGCCGTCTGGTGGGTGCTTGGCGTTTGCTCTAAAATCCACTCGACATCATCGATAAAGCCCATCCGCAGCATTTCGTCGGCCTCGTCCAGCACCAAGCAGCTAAGGCTATCCAGACACAGGGTCTTGCGGCGCATATGGTCCATTACTCGGCCCGGCGTGCCGACCACTACATGCACGCCGCGCTTAAGCGAGCGCAATTGGCCGTCGTAGGCTTGGCCCCCATAGATGGGTAAGACGTGAAAACCCGGGATATGCGCGGCATAGCGCTGGAACGCCTCGGCGACTTGGATGGCCAACTCACGAGTGGGGGTTAAAATCAGCGTTTGCACTTTCCGGTGCCCAAGGTCGATCCGCGAGAGCAATGGCAGGGCAAAAGCTGCGGTTTTACCCGTGCCAGTTTGCGCTTGGCCGACTACATCGCGTCCAGCCAGCACCAGCGGGATGGTCTGTTCTTGGATCGGCGTTGGAATCTCGTAGCCGACTTCGGCCAGTGATTTGAGCACGGGTCCAGCTAGCGCAAGGTCTTGAAATTTCGTGCCGGATGCTTTGGACATGGGTCTATTCTTCTTTCTTGGCGTTTTTTTCGGCGCGGTAGCGCAGGCTGTGTTGTAGCTCTCTTTTGCGCACGCGCAGGGCCTTGGGCGTCACTTCCAAGAGCTCGTCGTTGTCCAGAT
>JAPPEG010000035.1 GCA_028875345.1 Gemmatimonadota bacterium | reverse complement strand
TGTTGCGCGGCTCGCGCCCGTTGCGCCAGCGATTGAAGATCGAGCCATCGACTAGATTGAGCGCGTTACCCAAGGTGACTTCTTCGGCGCGGACAAAGGGGTCGATGACTATGTCGATAGCTCCACCTCGCTCGATGAGGTTGAGGGTGAGATTGTCGCCGATACTCTGGACCTCGACTGCGACGAGCCGGGCATCGGGGACGTGCTTGAGGTTGCGGATTTGCAGGAAGCGGATCGGCGTTAGGTAGAGTGCAGCGCCTGGGGCGAATGTGACGCGGTGGCGTGCGTTTTCCTTGAAGCGTTCCTTAATGCGGTAGATCAGGGAGCCTTCAATCGGATTGGCTACTTGGTCGAGTTGCGGCTCGCCAGAGGAGAGCAAGAGGTCGAATAACTCAAAAGGAGGCGCGTCGGCGGCAAAAATGAGTGCGATGCTGTGCGCCGAGACGCTGCGGCCGAGGTCGATTTCCACGAACCAGTCGTCCGGGTCGTCATCCGGGCTAGGTGCCCAGCCGGTTGCTGGGTCGCCGTCGAGAAGTGCGGTCGCGTCCCTGGGGTTGGAGCCAGCCCGGCGGATGCCTCCCCCTAAAGCTGTGGCGTCGAGCACGGCATCTACGTCCTTTTGGATGCGCATCGGCTGGATCGCGCCGGTGGAGGCGATTTTGACCGCACCCACCGGAACCCGCCAGTCGCGCCAATCGCGCACGGAAGCAAAGCGCAACTGGTCCGCGCTCGCGCTACAGGCGAGTAGGACGAGGAGGACAGAGGCAATGGACATGGTATATTGCAAAGTACTTTTACCGACTGCGTAAATCAACTTGGACGCTATGTTTATGGGACGCATTGTGCTAGGAATCGCCGTGCTGGCTGTGGTGGGCTACGTTTTGGCCGCGGCCTATCTCTATTTTTTTCAGGAACAATTCGTTTACAGGCCGAGTGCACGCATAGAGGTCACGCCGGCCTCGGTGGGGATGTACTACGAGGAAGTCGCGCTAGTCGCCAGCGACGGAGTGCGGCTGAGTGGGTGGTATCTGCCATTGGCCGACGCGCGGGGCACGGTGCTTTTTTGCCACGGCAATGCGGGCAACATATCGCATCTACTCGCAGTGGCCAAGGATGCACATCGGTTGGGTTTGGGAATTCTGCTGTTTGACTATCGCGGCTATGGCCAAAGTGAGGGTACGCCCTCTGAGGAAGGTACGCACCGCGATGCCGAGGCGGCTTGGAACTACTTGGTGCAAGAAGCCGGGCTAGCCCCGGATCAGATCGCGATTATCGGCCGCTCGCTGGGCGGACCGATTGCCGCACGGCTGGCGCGGGACAAGGTACCGGCCGCCCTGTTCTTGGAGGAGACCTTTACTTCCATACCCGAGCTGGGCCGAGAGCTGTATCCGATCTTTCCTGTCGACTTGCTCGCCCGCTATGAGTATCCCACGCTGGAGTACCTAAAACAGGTCCAATGCCCAGTGCTGATAAGTCATAGCCGCGGCGACATGTTTATTGTATTCGCGCACGGCCAGCGGCTGTACGAGGCCGCCAACCAGCCCAAGGCGTTTACCGAACTGCGGGGCGGCCACAGCTCGGCCTTTAGCGAGGATGCAGCCACGTATGAAGCTGGGGTGGAGGTGTTTTTGACGGAGGTGCTGGGGTGGTGATTAAGGGATTTTATGTATGACGTTACGTAGGGGCGACCGGCCGGTCGCCCCTACCACAAAATCAACCTGTGGAGGTAGAGATGAGCACAACGAAGAACGGCGAGGTCGTCCGATTGGCGATGGTGGGTTGTGGCGGCATGGCTGGGGCGCACTTGCGGGGATACGAAGAGCTGTTGGAAAAGGGCGAGACGCGGTTTCGCATTGTCGCGGCTGTAGATGAGGTGTTAGGGCGCGCCGAGGATTTTGCTGCGCGCATCAATGGGTTCGCTGGCTGGGAGGTCAATGCCTATGCGAGTGTGGCCGAGTTGCTGGCCGGGGAAGATGCTCTCGATGGGGCCGATATATGCAGCCCGCACGGTCTGCACCACGTGCTGGCCTGTGAACTGCTAGAGGGTGGGGTTCACGTGCTGGTCGAAAAGCCGATTGGCGTCACGGTGCGGGCTTCGAAAAAGATCGCGCAGACGGCGCAGCGCTGCGGGCGGGTCGCCGCCACGGCCGAGCAGTGCCGCCGCGCCTTGGGCCAGCGCACCATCCATTGGGCCTTCAACGACGGCCTGTTGGGCGCGCCGAAGATGTGGTGGGCCGTGCAGGCGGGGTGGCGCGATCCAGCGGAAGTGCCCAATTGGCACTGGCGCATTGATCGCAAGTTGGGCGGTTGCGGCATGGTCATGGACAGCGGGGCGCACTGGGTTGACACCATGCGCTATTGGTTTGGCGAGATCGAGAGCGTGTACGCCCGGGTCGAGCAGATCTATCCGCGCCCCCATCGCCAAGGCGAGGAAATTGTCAATAGCGCGTCCGAGGATTTTTGGACCAGCATATTCAACTTCAAAAGCGGCTTAATCGGCACGTGGTCGTGGACGATCAGCGCGCCGGGCAAGGGCTTTACTCAACTGACGCTGAGCGGCGAGAAGGGGTCGATCATCGACACGGACATCTTCCATCCAGCCGCCTTTCAGGCCAATGGCGAGTGTCAGCTTGTCGACGGGACCACGCACAGCATGTCCGAGTTGCAAGAGATGTATTTGGCGACTCTGAGCGAGGAGGAAAAGGACGCGCTTTTCCCGTATGGAATTACCGGCGGGGTGACGCTGGAGTTGTGGGATTTTATCGACGCGTTGAGCGAGGGGCGGCCAGTGGAAATCGACGCGGAAGAGGGCTTGCACAGCAAGGCCGTCAGCGAGGCTATCTACGAATCTGGCCAGTCTGGGCAGGTGGTACAGGTCGCCGATGTGCTGGCGGGCAAAATCGATGCGTACCAGCGCGATGTCGATCAGGCGTGGGGGTTATAGAATTAGGAATTAGGAATTGAGAATTAGGAATGGGGGAGTGGGCTAAGGAGGTTTAGTTGCCGATTAGACGGTACCAGAGCCGCTTGAGGGCTTGGGCGGTGAGCGCGGATGGGTTGTTGATGCGCTGGAGGTCGGCGATGCGCTCGGGATGAGACGGGTCCGGCAACAGGCGGAACGTGAAGAAGTAGGTGCCGGTGGAGTCGAGATAGAAGTCGGAGCGGCCAAAGCGGAGGTCGTAGAAGTAGAGCGCGTCGTTGCGGTGCTCCACCCGATAGTACCCGCGAGAAAACCAGAATAGGCGCTGGATTGGTGGGTCGTCGCGCTGGGGGGCGATAAGATGGGTGTTGCGCTCGATGCGGCGGAAGTGGATCGCCGAGTCGGAGTCGAGCAGGGAGTACAGACCGGCCCATAGGTGGTCGTCCGCGCCAGCCAAGCCCGACCACAGCACGGCGTTGAACGGGGTCGGCACGACATGCAGGCGCTCGTAGGGGATACCTTGTTCGATGAGGGCGTGGGCAAAGGTGCTGCGCACGTGCAGGCAGATTGCGGTGGTAGTGAGCAGATACGCCGTACTCACGCATAGGCCCAGTGCGTTGAGCCGCCGCCGCCAGTGCTGTTGCCGTTGGCACAGGGCGGCGATGAGGCCGATGGCTAAGGGCAGGGTATAGAGCGGGTCTATGACGAAGATGGAACCGAAGGCGACCGGGTAATTGCTGAACGGACTGAACAATTGGGTGCCGTACCCGGTGAAGCAGTCGAGGAGGGCGTGCGTGAGAATTGCCCAGAACGCCAGTGTGGACCACTCGCGCCAGCTCGCGTGGCGGTGTAGCTTAGACAGCGCCCAGCCTATCCCGAGGCCGCCGCCTACCGCAAAGAGCAGGGAGTGCGACATCCAGCGGTGAAAGCCCAATTGGTCGGTCCCCGACAGAAAGGCCGCGCCCAACACGTCGAGATCTGGGAGGATGCCCAAGGCCGCGCCCCACAGAGGGGCCTTGTTGCCAACCTTTTTGCCTAAAACTTTTTCGCCGACGGCTGCGCCGAGTGCGATTTGCGTAACGCTATCCATAGGAGCTTTCGATTTGCAGAGAACAACGTACGAAGAAAATGCCGCGAGTGCATTGTGGCGGCCCATTGGGCCGGACGAGGGTGCCGATCCGCTTCGGGCCTTGGCGCGGGCGGATATACCGGCGATCCTGCTGCCCCAGGTCTGCACGCCAGCCGACTGTCAGCGGCTAATAGAGCGCTTTGACGAGCGCGGATTGCTGCGCGCTTCGGGTGACGAACGCACGCGCATCGACATTGGCACTAGTCTCGGCAACCTGGGCGGCGACCAAGAGGCATTCTTGACTGATGCAGAAGAGACGCACGCGCTTTTTGCCACTCTTTTCGAGGGTTTGCTCGACCCGGTGCAGTTGCTTTATCGACACTTGCAGGCGTTGGCTTCCAATAAGGAAGTTAAGACGGCGCGCGAGCGCGATGGGCGCTTGTACGGCCCGGCCATCTTTCGCATCCACTATGAAACTCACTCCTATAGTCCGCACATCGACCACGTAGTCCTGCGCGAAAAGCGGTTCGCCTACGAGGTCGCGCGCTTTACCCACCAATTTGCCGGCGTGCTGTGCGTGCAGAACGCAGATTCCGCGGGTTCTGGGGTGCAGGCTGTGTTGCACCGTTGCCTGTGGACCGAGGAGATACAGCCGTATATCGCCGAGGGCCGTTTTCACGAGTACGCGGCTGCGCACGGCGTGGAGCACTGCGAGGTCGCGCTTGAGCCGGGCGATTTGTATTTCTTCAATACGCGCTGCATCCACGAGGTCCCTGCGGTGCAGGGGGACGATCCGCGAGTAGTGCTCGCCGTCTTCATTGGCTATGCCGAAGACGACGAAGAAATCTACGTGTGGTCTTGACCCGTGCTGCCGTTTACGCACATAGTCCGTGCTCTGCCGCCGACCGTTCCCTTTGTGCCGCCCGAGGCGTTTGAGAGGGAGCAGGGACAGCCGCTCGCCCTGCGAGTTGGGGCCAATGAGAGCAATTTTGGGATCTCGCCGCGGGCACGGCAGGCCATGGTGGAGGCGGTGGATCAAGTGCATTGGTACAACGACCCAGAGGGATACGAACTGCGCTCGGCGCTGGCGGTGCGGCACGGGGTGGCGCGGGAAGAGGTCGCCTTGGGTGCGGGCATTGACGAACTGTTGGGGCTTTTGGTGCGCCTTTTTGCCGAGCCGGGCGACGCGGTGGTGACGTCGCTGGGGGCTTATCCGACGTTCAACTACCATGTTGAGGGGCACGGGGCGGTGTTGCACAAGGTGCCCTATCGCACGGATCGGGAGGACTTGCTGGCTCTGTTGGATAAGGCGCGGCAAGTGCGTCCCAAGCTGATTTACGTGGCCAATCCCGACAATCCCATGGGCACCTATCAACGGGCCGATGAGTTGCGAGATTTTATCGCGGGCTTGCCGCCGGATTGTGTGTTTCTGCTCGATGAGGCGTACAGCGACTTCGCGCCGGAGGATGCTCTGTTGCCGCTGGATACAGAACGGGCACAGGTAGTGCGGTTGCGGACGTTTTCCAAGGCGCACGGCATGGCCGGGGCTAGGGTCGGCTATGCGCTGGCGCACCGCGACATGGTGGCTGCGCTCGACAAGGTGCGCAATCACTTTGGCGTCAATCGCATCGCCCAGGCTGGGGCGCTTGCTTCGCTGGGCGACGACGAGTTTGTGCGCTCGGTGGTGCGGCAAGTGGAGGAAGGACGGCGGGAGTACGAGGCGCTGGCGGTGGAATTGGGGCTGAAAACGGTGCCTTCGGCGACGAATTTCGTGGCGCTCGACGTGGGCAGTGGCGAGCGTGCGCGGCGTCTGATGCAGGTGCTTTTGCAGCACGGGGTTTTCGTGCGGATGCCGGGCGTGGCTCCGCTCGACCGCTGCATCCGCCTGACCGTGGGGCCAGCAGCCGAGCGGCAAGCCTTTGCGGAGGTGTTGCGCGAGGTGTTGCCGAAATTAGACGAGGAAGGATAAAAATGACCGCCACCGACCCAGCGCTTCTCCACCGCGACCCGCACTACACCTACCCGGTTCTCGTCAAGGGCGAGGGGATTTACTTGTACGACGAAGTCGGCAATCGCTATATCGACGGCACGGCTGGGGCTGGCAACGTCACCTTGGGCCACGGTCGCCACGCCATTGTCGAGGCTATGGCCGACCAAGGGCGGGAGCTGGCCTATTGCTTTTCGACGTTCTTTACCAATCTACCTGCTCTTGAGTACGCCCGGCGCTTGGCCGAACTGGCTCCCGGCGATTTGAACCACGCGTACTTTGTCTCAGGCGGCTCCGAAGGCGTGGAGACGGCCATTAAACTGGCCCGCTTGTACCATGTGCAGCGGGGCCAGGCGCAAAAGCACCAGATTATTGGCCGCTGGCGCGGCTATCACGGCGCTACCTTGGGGGCCTTGGCTGCTACTGGGATGCCGGGATTGCGGGCACCTTTTGAACCGTATCTGCCGGCTTTTCCGCACATTGACTCGTGCTATCCCTACCGCTGCGCTTTTGCCGGTTGCGAAGATCGCTGCAATTTGACCTGCGCCCGCCAGTTAGAAGAGACCATCCGCGAGGTAGGAGCGGATAATATCGCCGCCTTTATCGCCGAGCCGGTGGTCATGGCCGGGGTCGCCGCTGGGGTACCGCCGCCCGATTACTACCCTCTCATTCGCCAAATCTGCAACGAGCACGACGTCCTTTTTATCGCCGACGAGATCATCACTGGCTTTGGCCGCACCGGGAAATTTTTTGCCATTGAGCATTGGGACGTAGTGCCCGACATGATCGTTTTTGGCAAAGGGGCTAGCAGCGGGTACGCTCCCTTGGGAGGGGTGTTACTGAGCGAACAGATGCGGCGGGATCTCACGCGCAGCGGCCAAGCTCTGCCGCACGTTTTTACTTATGTCAACAACCCAGTGTCTATGCGCGCTGGCTTGGCCGTCTTGGACCTGCTAAGAGAAGAAGGCATCGTGGAACACGCCGCCCAAGTCGGGGACTATTTGCAGGGAAAGGCCCAGGGCTTAACGCGCCACGCTTGCGTCGGCCAAGTGCGCGGCAAGGGTCTAATGCTGGGCATTGAACTGGTCCAGGATCGCCGCAGCCGCAAGCCCTTTCCCCCTGAGTGGGGTGCGGCGCGGCGCGTGTCCCAACTGACCTTGGAAAGGGGCTTGGTTATTTCGGGCGCTAGCGGGGGAGCCGATTGGGTTGCGGGCGACGATTTGCGCTTCTACCCGCCGTTGATCATTACGCAAGAAGAGATTGACGAGTCTCTGGCTATCATCGACGAGTGTTTGGGCCTGTTGGAAGAGGAACTGCGGCAAAAGGGCTGGGAGCCGACCTAAGCTCAGCGTTCCGCAACTGAAACCGCGAAACGACTCTATTCAATAGGCCAGATTGCGCCCATCTGCCATACGTCCAGCGATCGCACTGTCGCCTTGCCGCCTCGGGCAAATAGCTGTACGCCGAGGCTATCCGGCTGGGCGGGATAGATGCGCTTGGCCAAATAGTGGCGGCCGTTGGCGAAAACCTCTACCACGCTCCGATCCACGAATACGCGCAACTCTAGTGGCTCGCCGTAGGGAAAGTCGAACGCACACCGTTGCGATTCGCGATTACTCACCTCTGGACTGATGCTGGACCGACTTACGTCCAAAATCAACTCCCTGAGCGGTCTAATCTCTTGCGGCGCACGGTTGGCCGACCATGGATTGAGGTTGAAGCGAATGAGGGTTTGCTCTGCGCCGTCTGGCGAACAGCAGACTTTTAGACCGAATTCTTCGGCGCTTTCCCATTCAAACATCGCTCGAATTTCCAGCCGGTTCCCTTTGATTTCATCAAGCGGACGCTCTTCGTCCGCGGTCAATTGGATGTCGGAAAAGTGCGCGTGTTCGCCGCGCAACGCCTCTAGCTCTGGAACGGGTTCCACGAGCAGATCGCCGTCCTCGGACAACGACAGCACCATCGGCAGGGCAAACATTCCCGCCCAGCCCGAGGCGCGTTGGACGTAACTATAGCGTCCTTCGTGGAGGCGGCCGAATAGAATGCGGCGGCCTTGGTCGTCCAGCAGTGTCAAGCCCTCGTTGTACACACCGGGGCGACCTGTTTCGCCGAGTGCTAATCGCTTGTGACGTTCTGGGGTAAACCTGTGATTGGCGTACGTGCCGATGTAGAATTGCGCCCCGCGCGGGTGGCTGGTGAAGGACAGTACATGTTTGTCTCCCAAACAAAAAAAGTCGGGACAGCCGCAGTCCTCGCCCCACTCGGTGAAACGGCCCCCCTCGTAGAAGGGATGCAAATACTCCCAATGGGCGAGATCTGTGGAGGTGAATAGATACGCCGCGTCTGGCGGGGCGGCACCGCTGTTGCCGGTCAGCGCGTAGTAGGTATCTCCTTCGACCCAAGCGCACGGGGCACCAGCGATCCGATATTCATCCCCCACCTGCGGATTAGGTATAATCGGATTCGCTGGGTGTTTTTCCCAATGGATGAGCAGATCATCGTCGCTGGTGGCGAGACAGATGCCATCCGGCAAGCCGTGATAGATAAATGTGGGTACCCCTTCTTTGTTGATAAACGCGGCACCGCTGTAGCACTGGTCCCGGTCGGCTCCCTCCGGCCCGGGCGGCAGGGCAATGGGGTGGTCCGTCCAGTGAACCAAATCCTCACTGGAGGCATGGCCCCAATGGATCGTGCCGTGGAAAGCGCCATTGGGATTGTACTGGTAAAAGATGTGATATCTACCCTTCCAGAAAATGGTTCCATTCGGGTCGTTCATCCAGTTGATCGGGGCTAGAAAATGGTAGGCTGGACGGTATGGGTCAGACGCCAGTTGCAGACGGCGCGGGTCAATGTCGCGTTGCTTCGATTCGGTCATTTATATGTGTCTCCCATGGGTTTATCCCAATCCCTTACCGGCCCTCGGGAAAGCAATTCTGCGAGCGTGAGGCAGGCTAGGTCGCGGCCGTCCTCCAGTGCCTTGTCGATAGCGCAGCGGCCGCCTTTGATCTTCTTTTGCCCGTGCACGATGGCCGAACGGACTTCGTAGAAGGACTTTACTCTAGCGGATATCCAGCCGCGTTGGTCGGTGCCTTGGCCGAGTAGGCGTTTCGCCCGGGTCGCCAGTTGGTAGGTCAGTTTATGTTTGATCGGACCGTACATGATCTCCAAGGCGATGGAGACATCGAGGATGCGGTCCTCCGCACTGAAAGGGCCGCCGCCCCGAGCGAAAGAGGCGGCGAGGCGGCAGATCGCAAGGTCGATAACATCGCGCTTGCCGCGATAGGTGCACCAGCGGCTGGCCAGTGCAGCGAAAGCAGCGGCGTCCTGCTGGCAGAGTTGGTGTTCCTTGGGCCATGCATCGGACAAGTAGGCAGAGGAGCTGCGCAAGCCGAAAGCGAAATTGGGATCAAGCTCCTCGACCCATTTGGCGACGCGGACGAAGCTCGTGTGGGAGATCAGCGGACTCCTCGTTGCAATCGACAGCAGGTCAACTAGGACTTTGCTGTCGTCTGGAAAGCGGTTTGCAAGGTCGAGCTCGTAGTCACCAGGGAAGCGGTACTTCACTTTCGGGGCACAGGCTTGGTGGGACTTATTGGAAAAATTGCCGTCGTCTGGAGGGGGAGCGACGCCTGGCCCCCACCTTAGACTACGCACGAGCACGGCCGTGCTCACGGGACGTGGATTCCGGCCAGCGCCGTTGAGCCACTTTGCGGGTTCGTCGGGCAGGCCATACGTCGCCTTGACGTCTTCGTAGGGTGCTAGATAGGCTTCGCTGCCAAGATCGAAGCGCCGGTCGAGTCTCAAGCCGTGCAAGAGCACGATCTCGTAGGCCGGGAGATTGGCCTCCTCTCCGACCGTCAGATAGCGGTGCAGCAGTTGCGCCGCCTGCTCTCCGCTGTCCTTCATAGCGCGTTTGGCCAGATGGGATACGAGGGACTTCAGATCGACGTGAAACCAATCGTGCGTGGGCAGGATGAAGCCGACCCCTTCGCACTTGCCCGAACCGATCAGACCCGGTCGCAGCAAGGGATGCTCCCGCAGGATCGCCCTTGCTTCTATAGGATCGGATTTGAGCCAGAGAGGGGATTCTGCGAAGAGTTGCGCGGCGGCGGGATCGTGCTTGGCGCGGGCGGCGAGCTCTCGGTATTGCCGGTGGATACTCGGCCAGTATTCATCTAGTGGGCCGTAGTGTGGGGTCTCTGGTGAAAAGGGGAAAGCGGGTCGCGCCTGTGCGGCAACATCTTCAAGCGCTGTGGCTAGCCGGCCGATCCAATCTGCTGCGTTAAAGGCTGTGCCATTGGCTTGTTTATCAGGTCGAGTAAAGACGTGCCCATTGAAGTTGCTCTGGGTGATGATTCTTCTATAATCATTGGGCATGATGCGTACTTTCTGGGTAGCGGCCGATGCTACTCCGGCAGGGGGACTCGCTTTTTAAGAGAAAAACAAGAGGAAAAAACCGGGTCAAGCGCACCGATACCACCCCCGAGGGGCACTTGTGTCGAGTGCGGGGATGCGTTTTAGTAGCAGAGAATTATCAATAGGAGTAGCTAGTGAAAATACTAGTAGCGGGCAGCAGCGGCTTGATCGGCACGGCGCTCTGTAGCCGGCTGGAGCGCGAAGGGCATGAGGTAGTGCGTTTAGTGCGTCGGGAGCCGGCACAAGGGGAGTTGCGCTGGGATCCAGAGGCCGGCGAGCTGGAGCAAGAAACTTTGGAGGGGATAGAGGCGGCAGTGCATTTAGGGGGCCGGAATATAGCTGCTGGGCGCTGGACTGCCGCCGTCAAGGAGCAGTTGCGCCAGAGCCGGGTACAGACGACGCAGCTACTTGCTACGCGCTTGGCGGGATTGGCTGTGCCGCCGAGGGTGCTGGTTTGTGCGTCGGCCGTCGGCATTTACGGCCATCGCCGCGATGAGGAACTGGACGAAGAAAGCGACACCGGCGAGGGGTTTTTGGCCGAGTTGGGCCGGGCGTGGGAAGGGGCGAGCGCTGTGGCTGCCGAGGCTGGTATCCGCGTCGTACAGGCCCGCTTGGGGATCGTCCTCAGTCGCCGGGGCGGGGCGCTAGCCAAGATGCTGTTGCCCTTCCGTTTGGGGTTGGGTGGTAAGATTGGCGACGGGCGGCAGTACGTTAGTTGGATTAGCTTGGAAGACGCGGTGGCAGCGCTGATTTGTGCCGTGGAAAACGACGCCTTGCGCGGGCCGGTGAACCTGACCGCATCCCAGCCGGTGACCAATGCCGAGCTGACGCGGACGTTGGGGCGCGTGTTGCGGCGACCGACGCTGTTGCCGCTGCCAGTGTTTGCCGCCAAGCTGGTTTTGGGCGAGTTGGCCGAGGAGGGCTTGCTGGCCAGCCAGCGGGCAAGGCCGACGCGGCTGTTGGAGGCTGGGTTCGAGTTTGCGTATCCCGAATTGGAGGGCGCGTTGCGCCACGCGCTGACTTCGTGAAGTATCAGGTCGGATTATAAATACAAGGAGCATACGTTTTATGAACATCATCGTCTTGGTCAGCGACACCTTTCGCTACGACTATCTGGGGTGCAACGGCAATGCGTGGATCGGCACGGCGGCGCTCGATCGCTTTGCCGAGCGGGCGGTGTGCTTCGACCGGCACTATTTGTCGAGCTTTCCGACCATTCCCAACCGCACCGATCTCTTTACTGGCCGCTATAGCTTTCCCTTCCACGGCTGGAAATCGCTCGACGCAGGCATCCCGGTGCTGAGTACGATTTTCGGCGCGGCCGGCTACCAGAGTCAGCTTATCTGCGACACGCCGCACCTGATGAAGGGCGTCCACCATTTTGACCGGGGGTTTGACGGGGCGTATTGGATTCGCGGGCAAGAGGGAGACAAGCCGCTGTTGAAGGGCAACCTGCCGCCGCGTATGGAAGTAGAAGGGGCGAAGACGCGCGTCGATCCGCATATAGCTAACACGCGCTTTGGCAATTTGGCGACTCTGCACTCGTGGACCAACCGCGACTGGGCGTGGGAGGAGGACCGCTTCTGTGTGCGCACGGCGCAAACGGCGAGCCGCTGGCTGGAGGAAAATAGCGGCTGCGAACCGTTCTTGCTGTGGGTGGATTTTTTCGACGCGCACGAGCCGTGGGACCCGCCGGAGCATCTCGTGGGCCGCTACGATTTATCGGAGTACGACGGCCCGCCGATGATCCACCCGAATTACGGCCCGGCGACCGCCTATACCAAAGAGGAACTGGCCAACCTCCAGGCGCACTACGCGGCTGAGATTTACTTGGTCAACAAGTGGATTGGCTACGTGTTGGACAAAATTGAGGAGCTTGGGTTGTTCGACAACAGCGTGGTAGTCTTTACCTCGGATCACGGCATGTTCGTCGGCGAGCACAACCGCACGGGCAAATCCAACATCCATCCCGACGACGACCGCGTCTGGCCCTTGTACGAAGAGATCAGCCACATCCCACTGATGATTGCTGCCCCTGAGGTCGCGGGCGGACGGCGGGTGAGCGCATTGACGCAATCGGTGGATTTGCTGCCGACGTTGCTGGCTTTAGCTGGAGTAGAAAAGAGCGACCTGACAATGCACGGGCACTCGCTCGCACCGCTGCTGACCGGATCGACAGCTTGGCCGCGACAGTACGCCTTCAGTTCGACCTTCATCCGCAATGGCGGGCCGACGGTGACTGACGAGCGCTGGACCTATT
>JAPPEG010000067.1 GCA_028875345.1 Gemmatimonadota bacterium | reverse complement strand
GGCTCAACCAGATCCTAGAGCTAGACGCGGCCAACCTAGTCATGGTCGTCCAACCCGGAGTCCTCACCCAGCAGATCGCCGACGCGGCCCAAGCAGCCGGCCTATTTTATCCCCCGGATCCCGGCTCGATTAAGATCTCGACTATCGGCGGCAATGTGGCCAACAATTCCGGAGGACTGCGCGGATTAAAGTACGGCGTAACGCGCGACTACGTGATGGGGCTAGAGATGGTCCTAGCCGACGGGCAGGTCTTAGAGACCGGCAACAAATGCGTCAAAGACGTAGCCGGCTTCACGCTCAAAGATCTCTTCATCGGCTCCGAAGGGATGCTCGGCGTCATTACCAAGATCACGCTGAAACTAGTCCCAGCACCCGCGAGCAAGAAGACCCTACTCGGCCTCTACGACGAGATGACGCAGGCGGCGGCCACAGTCTCGGCGATCATCGCGCAAAAAATCATCCCCTGCACCCTCGAATTCCTCGACCGCACTACCATCGAGTGCGTGGAGGCCCACGCCAACATTGGCCTGCCGACGGATTGCGAGGCCGTGCTGCTAATGGAAGTCGATGGGCACCCAGCGCAGGTCGCCGAGCAGGCCACTCAGATCGAGGCCATTGCCCTCGAGGGCGGCGCCCGCTCCGTGCGGCTAGCCGGCTCAGAAGAAGAGGCCCAACAACTCGCCGCGGCCCGGCGCACGGCCTTTAGCGCGCTGGCGCGACGAGCGCCGACGGTCGTACTGGAGGACGTCACCGTCCCGCGCAGCGAGCTAGCGGCCATGGTCGCCTACGTGCAGGAGATCGGCCAGCGGCACCAAGTGCGGGTGGGGACCTTCGGCCACTTCGGCGACGGCAACCTGCACCCTACCTTTCTGTGCGACGAGCGCGATGCCGGGGAAATGGCCCGCGTCGAAAAGGCCATGGCCGAGGTCTTTGCCCACGCCGTGGAATTGGGCGGGACCATCACGGGCGAGCACGGGGTCGGCTTGGCCAAAAAGCCCTACTTGCCCGGGCAAGTAGGGCCGGTGGGGCTGGAAATTCTCAAGCGGGTCAAGACCGCCTTCGACCCCAAGGGCATCTTAAACCCAGGGAACATGTTCGATTGAGCGACGACGGCCTGAACTTGCTCCGAGACTTGGATTACTCGGTCCTCCAGCAGTGCATGCACTGCGGCATGTGCCTGCCGACCTGCCCGACGTACGACGCGACCCTGAGTGAGCGCTCTTCGCCAAGGGGACGGATCGCCATGATGCGAGCCATCGCCGATGGCGAGCTAGAGGCGGGTGTGACCTTTGCCGAAGAAATGTACTTCTGCCTCGGCTGCCTCGCCTGTCAGACCGCGTGTCCGGCCGGCGTGGATTACGCCGCGCTGTTTGAAAATGCCCGCGCCGAAGTGGAGCGGCAGGGCTTGCTCGACGGCGCAGTGCGGAATTTTGTGCGCCGTTGGGTCCTCGGCTGGCTCTTTGCCAAACAGACGCGCTTGCGGGCCGTGGCGCGCTTGATGCGCGTATTCCAGCGCAGCGGTCTGCGAACCCTGGCGCGCCGCAGCGGCCTCCTCAAGCTGCTGCCCTTTGGCTTGGGGGATCTGGAGCCGCTGGCACCGCAAATTTCCCCGCGCTTTACCGACCAGTTGTATCGCCAAAGTTTGCAACAGGCGAATCCGCCCACACCGCGCCACCAAGTCGCGCTATTGGCCGGCTGCGTCCAAGACATATCCTTTGCCGAGGTAAACGCCGATACCATATGCGTCTTGCAGCACAACGACTGCCAAGTTCTGCTGCCGGACGGCCAAGCCTGTTGCGGCTCGCTGCACGCGCACAACGGCGCGGTCGAACAGGCGCGTCAGCAGGCGCGGCTCAACATCGACGCCTTTGACGCTGAAAACTTAGACGCCATCGTCGTCAACGCCGGCGGCTGCGGCTTGCACTGCAAGCACTACGACCGCTTGCTAGCCGACGACTCCACCTATGCGGAGCGGGCCGCTGTGTGGAGCGCAAAAGTAAAGGACATCCACGAGTGGCTCGCTGACATCGGCTTGCGCCAGCCCCGCGTCGCAATGCCCACACAACAGGTCGCATACCACGAGTCGTGCCACCTCAAGCACGGGCAGCGGGTTTCCGCAGCCCCGCGCGAGGTGCTCCAAGCCGTGCCCAATCTGGAGCTCGTGCCGCTAGCAGAAGCCGACTGGTGCTGCGGCAGCGCCGGCATCTACAACATCACCCAGCCCGAACTGTCCATGCAGCTACTCGACCGCAAGATGGCGCACGTGTCCGTAACCGGCGCGACCGCAGTAGCCACGGGCAATACGGGCTGCGCCATCCAACTCCAATACGGCGTCCGCCGTGCAAAAGCCGCCGTGGACATCGTCCACCCCGTGTCGCTTTTGGCCGCAGCCTATCGCGCTGAAAACCAAGGAGGAACGCAATGCAGCACTTTGGCCTAACCATTGAGTTGAAGGACGATCCCGAACTGATCGCCCAGTACAAGGCATACCACGCCGACCCCTGGCCCGAGCCGCTTCAGGGTCTAGGAGAAGTCGGCATCACTGACATGAAAATTTTTCTCTTGGGCCAGCGGATGTTCATGTACATGACCGCCACCGACGAATTCGATCCAGCCCGCGACTTCCCGCGCTACGTCGAACAAAACCCCAAAGCGAAGGAGTGGGACGAACTGATGCGAACTTTTCAGCAGCAGGTGCCCGAGGCCAAAGAGGGCGAGTGGTGGGCCAATATGGAACTCGTGTTTGACTTGCAATTACACGTATGAGAAGCTATGGGCGCGAGAATCGACATCCCCAAAGAAGAGATCGCCGCCTTCTGTCAGCGCAACCACATCCGGCGCATGGCCCTGTTCGGCTCGGTTCTGCGCGACGACTTCACGCCCGAGAGCGATGTAGATGTACTCGTGGAGTTTGAGCCGAGCCAGACGCCGGGATTGGAGTTCATCACCATGCAAAACGAGCTTTCGGAGATACTCGGCCGGCAAGTGGATATGTACACCTTCAAGGGAGTCGAAAGTAACCGCAACTGGCTGCTTCGGGAGGAGATACTCAATTCAGCAGAGGTGCAGTATGAGCAGACGTGATGATCGGATAAGCCTCGTGGATATGCTCATCTACGCCAAAGAAGCAGTCGCTTTGTCCGGCAAGACGAATCTGAACGACTTGCCGCCGCTCATTGAGCAACTGAAAGCCATCGTCGGCGCAGAGAGAAGGAATATATCATGAGCAACATCTTTGAAGAAGCGGCTGTTGGCCCCGACCGTCGAAGCCCCGCTGGGGAAAAAGATAAAACGGCTTGTACGGTCATAGATAAATTAGTCGGCGACATTGTAAAAAGCGTAAACCCTCTACAAATAATCCTTTTTGGCTCAGCCGCCAGAGGAGACGCAGGAGAGCATAGCGACATCGATCTGCTCGTAGTCATGCCCGAGGGTGTTCACCGACGGAGAACGGCGCAGAAGCTGTATCGGGAAATTACGGGTTTGGGCGTACCCTTTGATATCGTAGTAGCAACCCCGCAAGATTTGGAAAAGCACAAGGATAATAGAGGTTTGATCTATAAAAGCGCCTTAAAGGAAGGCATAGAGATTTATGGACTCTGAATCTCTCGTTCAAAGAAGAGTTTAGTTCAGAGCAACGCGATTTACAGACAGCATATCCAACTTCTGACACAGGAGACCAACTATGAACAAGGGTCGGGTCGCCGGTAAGGCGGCCATTGTAACGGGTGCGGCTTCGGGAATCGGGGAAGCCACCGCGCAAGTTCTGGCGCGCGAAGGCGCGTCCGTCTGCGTGGCAGATGTCAATGCCGACGGCGGCCAGCGGGTCGTCGATAAAATCAAGGCCGACGGCGGCGAAGCCATTTTCGTCCGCACCGATGTGGGCGAATCCGCCCAAGTCATCGAGATGTTTGAGCGCACCGAAGAAGCCTTTGGCCGCGTGGACATCGTCCACAACAACGCAATATGGTTCCGCCACGGCCCAGCAACCGAGCTCGACGAAAAGGATTGGGACGGCACCTTAAACATCGGCCTAAAGGCGATCTTTCTCGCCGCTAAATACGGCATTCCGGTCATGCGCAAGACCGGGGGCGGCGTGATTATCAACACCGGCTCAGTGCATTCGCTGGTCAGCTTTGCCACGGCCACGGCCTACGACGCGGCCAAGGCCGGAGTTTTGGGCCTGACGCGGACCCTCGCCATCGACTACGGGCCAGATATCCGCGTCTGTGCGGTACTCCCCGGCGCGATCTTGACACCCCTGTGGGACGATCTACAAGTGCCGGAGGAAGAGCGCGTGCGCTACGCCCAGATGGTGCCGGCCCAGCGCTTGGGCACGGGCGAAGATATCGCCAACTCCGTGCTGTTTCTCGCCTCAGACGAGGCATCCTTTATCACCGGAACTGCGTTGACAGTAGATGGCGGGATGCTGGCGCGGACCGAATAGATGACCAAGCCCGCAGTCAAACCGCAGAACCCTTGTTTTTCCTCCGGCCCCTGCGCCAAGCGACCGGGGTGGAATCTTGCGGCCCTAAAAGACGCAGCCATAGGACGCTCGCACCGCGCCACAGTCGGACGGGCCAAGCTGCAAGAGGTAATCGAGCGGTCGCGGTCGCTGCTGGGCGTCCCGGCTGATTATCGCATCGCGGTAGTACCAGCTTCCGATACAGGTGCCGTGGAAATGTGCCTATGGTCCATGCTCGGCGCGCGCGGCGTCGATGTCCTGTCTTGGGAGAGCTTCAGCAAGGGCTGGGTAACGGACATTACTCGGCACCTGCGACTGGAGGACGTGCACGTCTTCGACGCAGATTTCGGCGAGCTACCCGATCTGTCCCAAGTTAATTGCGACCGCGACGTAGTCTTTGCGTGGAACGGCACCACCTCCGGGGTGAAGGTGCCCGATGGCGAGTGGATCGCCGCCGACCGCGAGGGCCTGACCATCTGCGACGCGACGTCTGCGGTTTTCGCCGTGAACCTGCCCTGGAAAAAGCTCGACGTAGTAACCTACTCTTGGCAAAAGGTTATGGGCGGCGAGGCCGCGCACGGAATGCTCATCCTCAGCCCGCGCGCGGTCGAGCGGCTCCTCAGCTTCACGCCGCCTTGGCCCGTGCCCAAACTCTTCCGCATGACCCAAGGGGGCCAACTCAACGAAGCCCTGTTCAAGGGCGACACCATCAACACGCCCTCCCTACTGTGCGTAGAAGACGCCCTCGACGGGCTGCGCTGGGCCGAAAGCATCGGCGGCTTGCCCGAACTCGTGCGGCGCACGCAGGCTAACCTCGCGGTGCTGGAGCACTGGGAAACCGCAAGAGAATGGATCGCGTTTTTGCCCGCGCGTCGAGCGATTCGCTCTAGTACGTCAATCTGCCTGCGGATCACCGATCCGTGGTTTACCAGCTTAAGCGAGGACGACCAGCGGGCAAAGGTCAAAGCACTCGTCGCTAAGCTAGAGAATGAGGGCATCGCCTACGACATCAATGGCTACCGCGCCGCGCCGCCCGGCCTGCGAATCTGGGGCGGGGCGACGGTGGAAACCAGCGACATCGAGGCGCTAGTCCCGTGGCTGGATTGGGCGTGGACAGAGGGGACGTAGCGTCAACCTAACAAATCAGCAGGCGCAACCTGCACAAGAACGCATGGCGCTGCTACTATTTCTTTTTATTACCCGCCTGCAATCTGTTTGCCGCACCCACCGAACCAATGTGCAGCGTGTCGTACGCCTGTTGCGAAGTCTCAAACGGCCCCTCATGCGTCTTCGCACCATGCCATTGCAAATTGGTGTACATCGGGTTAATCTCGCCCGTCTCCCGCTCGCGCTTGGCGATCCAAGCCTCCATCCGCTCCTTCAGCGCAGCAACGATCCCCGGCTCTTTTTTCGCCAAGTTTTTCAACTCCAGCGGATCAGCGATCAAATTGTAGAGCTCGACTTCGGGCTTGAAGTGAAAGTCCGGCTCTAGCGCGACGATCAGCTTCCACTCCGGGGTGCGCCAGCCATGCTTGCGCATCCAAGTGCATTCCGTGATGTAAAAATCCGAGTAGTTGGAAGCCCTTTGGCCCGCAATCAGCGGCAGCAACGACTGGCCATCGAATGCGATGTCCGTGCGGATGTTGAGGAGCTTGAGCACAGTGGGCACCAAGTCTTGGTGCAGCGCGGTGCCCGCGACGCGCTTACCGACGGGCAACTTGCCGGGCAGGCGGATGATCAGCGGCACGTGCAGCGTGTTCTCGTACATGCCGTGATGGTCGTACCAGCACTCGTGCTCGTACAGGGTCTCGCCGTGGTCGCCGTTGATGACGATTAAGGTATTGTCGCCCAAACCCAGCTCTTCGACGCGGGTGAGGATGCGCTGAATGCAGGCGTCCATATAGGCGACGGCACCGTCGTATTGAGCATCGACATAGTGGCGGTCGCGCACTCCGGGCGGCATCCAATCGGCGAAGAAGTCGCAGAAGGGCTTGAAGCTAAACACCGGCTCCATGCTCTTGTTTTTGGGATCGAATTCATTGCCGCTGTAAAACATCCGCTCAAAGGGGGCCGGCGGCAGATAAGGGGCGTGCGGATCCATGTGGCGCAAGAAGAGGAAGAAGGGCTTCTTCGAGCGCGCGAGCCGTTCCAACTCGGGAATGGCGACTTGGTTGAGGTTTTCGGCCTTGGTGCTGCGGCCTTCGGCAAAGGAGCCCCAGCCCGGGTAGTCCAAATAGCGATTGAAGCCGCGCGAACTGGGATTGCCCGAGAATCCTACGCACGAGGTGTTGTAGCCATTGCTGCGCAGAATCTCGGGCAGGGTGCGGATTTTTCTGGGCAAGCCGCCGCGGTGGCGCAGGGCCACGACGCTGGTGCCGAAGCAGTCGAGGCCGGTGAGCATGGAGGCGTAGGCCGAAGTCGTGGGAATGTGGGCCGAGTAGTTCTTTTCAAAGAGCACGGCCTCGGCGGCAAAGCGGTCGATGTGGGGCGTGGTCTGGCGGTGGTAGCCGTAGCAGCTCATGTGATCGGCGCGCAGGCTGTCGATGCCGAAGAGAATGACGTTGGTCTTTTTGGCTGGCATTAGATCCTCTCGATTAGGGATAAGGATTGGGATGTAGTCGGACTATTTGAGGACCGCACCAGGCCATTGATCGTCGCTGGCCGTCACATCTACGGTAATGCCATCGGGGTCTTCGACCTTGAAGGCCCCTTCGCGGATGTTGTGGACATCGATCGGCTCTTTGCCCCCCAAGCCATCGGAAAAAATTTCATAACCCATATCCAATAGGCGGCGGCCGGTCTCTTCGAGGTCGGGCACCCGCACGCCAATGTGCAGATAGTCGAGCATCCCGCTGACGTGGGCCGGGCGGTCCGGGCCGTTGTGCTGGAAGACGCGGAAGTTGTGGTGGCCGTCGCTGAGGTCGTAGCAGCTCCCGTGGGTCGAGACCACGGGCAGGCCGAGGCCGTCGCGCCAAAAGCGGATGGTTTTTTCGAGGTCCGTGGCTCGGACGCCAATATGGACGAGTACTGTACTCATGGCTTTTCTCCTTTCTCGTAGGCTGGTAGCCGTTGTGCCATTAGTGCCCATAATCTAACAAACGAAGCACCGCAGGGCACTACCGCGTTTACAGGCCGGGACAATCCTTGTTCAGCCGCATTTTAATGGAAATTTATTAAACTGAAAAAGTTTTTTTATATCAATAAGTTATTGTTTTTTGGCCAGATGGAAAAATCCCCGTAAAACGGGTCGAAAAAAGGAAGCTAATTTCTTGACTTATATACAAATGTTTACTATCTTTTTGTGCAGGTAATCGAGGTAAAAAAGGGCCTTTTTTCCGTTGGAAAACCAAGCACCATGAACCTCATCGCAAGGAGCAAAACCACATGCGACGCGAGATCATCAGCCAGGGCCTGATGTACGCCCTCGTCAGCCTCTTTGTATTCGCAGTGAAGCCGCTTCTCAACTAATAGCCGCTGGCCACAGGAGAGCCGATCCATGAACCCAATTTTTGCATTTCACGCCTTGCGCGAACTGAGCAAAAACAAGCGCGCCCAGCGCCAAGTGAGCCGGCTAGGGCCAATGTGCACAGGGGCGATCTTCGTCGTCTGGAGCTTTCCCGTTTTCCGCTATCTCACTTAATCTCGCACAAAAGGAGAAACTCATGCCGCCTATCGCCAAAGATCGCATCGAACGCGCTGCGCGGATCTATGCCAGCAACCACGACGCCGGCTCGGCCTTGGGCATTGCCCCGGGCAGTTTCAGCCGCCTCTGTCGCCGCTACGGCATCGAGACGCCCCAAGCGCGCAAGCGCCGTCAGCGCAGCGAGTGGACGCAGGACTATCGCAGCCTGCACAACCGAGAGGAGCAGTAATATGTCGAGTCTTAACAAGGTTTTACTCATCGGCAACTTAGGGTCTGATCCCGAGACGCGCTTTACCCCCAGCGGCGCTCAAGTTGCCAACTTCAGCTTGGCCACCAGCGAGTCGTGGAACGACAAGGACGGGCAGCGCCAAGAACGCACCGAGTGGCACCGCATCGTCTTGTGGAGGCGCCTCGCCGAAATCGCTGGTCAGTACCTAAAAAAGGGCAGCAAGATCTACATCGAGGGCAAGCTGCAAACGCGCTCTTGGGAAGATCAGCAGGGCCAGAAGCGCCAGACCACCGAAATCGTCGCCAGCACCATGAAAATGCTCGGCGCAGAGCGAGCCGCCGAGGCTGCCGAGGTCAACGGCAACGGCCGTGAACTCGCCGCTGCCCCCGCAGCCGGCCCCAACCACGACGACCTGCCCTTTTAACCATTCCACCCTTCCGCCGGGTTGACGCTCGGATGAGATGTATTAGCTTGGTCGCGGTCCGCAAAGGATGCGCGGCCATTTTTTTATCCTTTTCCAAGGAGCGATCATGGCGTTCGAACTCAACGCACCTAGCAAAATAAAGAGCATAACGAGCGCGTATTCAGGCCCGCGCTTTCGCAATGGGCGGCCCAAAGTTGACGACGATGTCGTCGAGCGGATGAAGTGGGTGACCGTCGAGGAAGCCTGGGGCGTGCTGATGGGCAAGGGGCATTCGTTTCAGTTCGAAGGCGACTGGATCAACCTGCATCCAAGCCGCGTGCTAGTCGGCCGCGCGGTGACGGCCCGCTACATCCCGCACCGGCCCGACTTCAACGACGTCGTGAATGCCGAAGGCGAGCGGTACGGGCGGATCGGCGGCCAGAATAGCTGGGTCATCGACACCTTAGTCGCCAACGACGTATTGGTCATCGATCTGTTCGGCAAGGTGCTGCGCGGGACCTTTATCGGCGACAATCTCGGCACGGCGATCGCGGCCAACACCGGCGGTACGGGCCTAGTCGTCGATGGCGGCATCCGCGACGATCATCGCGTGCGCCAGTTGCCGATCAACGTGCTCTGTAAGGGGCTGCATCCCTCGGCCATCGGCGAGGTGACCATGGCCGAGATCAACGGCCCGGTGCGGGTAGGTGAGGCGACCTGTATGCCGGGCGATATCGTGTTAGCGACCCCCACCGGCGTGATTTTCGTGCCGCCGCAATACGCCCGCGAGGTCGTGGAGTCATCCGAAAACACCCGCCTGCGCGACTATTGGGGCAAGAAGAGCATTGCCGACGGCCGCTACACGCCCGGAGAGGTGGATCGCAAGTGGTCGCCTAAGATGGACAAAGAATTCGCCAAGTGGAAGAAAACGGCTGACATAGAGGCGATTTTCGCCGAATTATAAAAAACGGGCCGCGGCAAATTCAGATGCCTCGGCCCGCTGTCGAACAACTTTTCCCGCTGCTAGCGCGCCAGCCAAGCGCTGAAGCGCTCGTTCATCTCGTCCATGTTGTCGCTCCACCAGCGCCAGTCGTTGCGTAGCGCACCCGCCTCGTTGGCTGGGTACGTAGGCATGTGCGGAGCCATCTTCTCGCCAGTCTCGGCGTGCACCGAGATCAGGTCCATGCCCGAGCGACGCGCTGGCGCATAGGAGATGTAGCGGCCCACGCCGGCCATGGACGACGGCCGCGCCGCAAAGGCGAGGAATTTGCGCGCGGCCTCTAATTTCGGCGCACCCGCCGCGATTACGAGCTGGCCCGTGTCCAGCACCTGGCCGTCCCAGACGATAGTAAACGGCTGCTTCTCCAAAATTTGAGCATTGAAGATACGCCCGTTGTACGCCGTGGTCATCACCACTTCGCCATCGGCAAGCATCTGCGGCGGCTGCGCGCCCGCCTCCCACCAAACCACCTGATCCTTGATGGTGTCGAGCTTGCGGAAGGCACGACTGACTCCTTCGGGCGTGTCGAGCGTGGCGTACACCTCGTCCCGAGGCACTCCGTCGGCCATCAAGGCGAACTCCAAATTGACGGGCGGCACGCGCCGCATCCCGCGCCGACCCGGGAACGCCTCAAGGTCGAAAAAATCGGCGATGGTCTCTGGTTTGCGCTCCTTAAAATGCTCCGCGTGGTACGCATAGACGGTCGAGTAGAACAACGTACCAACGCCGCACTCGCCCATAGTTTCCGAGTAAAAGTCGTCCTCGGGCGATTCACCATTCGTCCCGGGAGGCATCTCAAAGTCCAGCACTTCGAGGAGGCCCTCGTCGCAGCCGGTCATGGCATCGGCGAGCTCCATGTCTATCACGTCCCAATGCACGGCCCCTGCATCCACTTGGGCGCGCAATTGGGCGAGGCCGCCGTTGTAGTCCTCCAAGCGAACTTCAATGCCCGTCTCTTCCATGAATGCCTCGTGATAGCCTTTTACGCAGGCGCGCGCATACGAACCACCCCAAGACACCACAGTCAGGGATTCCGCGTTAGCCGCCGCACACCACATCAGCGCGGCCAACGCACCTACCCCAACCAGCCTAGTTAAATTCATATCGCTTACTTATTGGGCTGCGGCGTGACGCGCAGGTAGGGCTTAACTGCCGTAAAGCCTTGGGGAAATTTCTCGGTAGCTTCCTCGTCCGAGAGGGCCGGGACCACGATGCAGTCGTCGCCGTCTTGCCAGTTGGCCGGGGTGGCGACCGAGTAATTGGCCGTCAGTTGCAGCGAGTCAATCACGCGCAAAATTTCGTCGAAGTTGCGACCGGTCGAGGCCGGGTACGTCAGCGTCAGCTTGACCTTTTTGTCCGGGCCGATGACGAAAACCGAGCGCACAGTCATATTGTCGAGCGCATTGGGGTGGATCATGTCGTATAGCTCGGCGACCTTGCGGTCGGGATCGGCGATCATCGGGAAATCGACATGGGCGTTTTGGGTCTCGTTGATGTCGGAGATCCAGCCCTCGTGATCGTCAACCGAGTTGACGCTCAGGGCGATGATCTTGACGCCGCGCTTTTCGAACTCCTCTTCGATATTGGCCACTACACCTAACTCTGTGGTGCAGACCGGGGTGAAGTCGGCGGGGTGGGAAAAGAGCACCCCCCAAGAATCGCCGAGCCATTCGTGAAAATTGATCGGGCCCGCGGTGGTTTCCGCACTGAAATCCGGGGCTTCGTCGCCGAGTCGGACAGCCATGATGGTTCTCCTTTTTCCTACTTGTGAAAGGGTTTACGAACAAGCATTTAAATATCAAGGTACGCATAGCGGTCGTCAATTGGTCTCCAACAGTCCCTTGAGATAGCGAGCGCTCTCGCGGACCGCGGCTTCCGTACCCAAGTCGGCCGAGGCTTGATGAACCGTCACATAGCCCTCGTAACCGACCGCGTGCAGCGCATCCATCAGCGGCGGGAGGCTAATACCCCCTTCCTCCCACAGGGGGATCTGGCGAAACCGCACCTCGCCGCGGCACCACGTCTCAAGAGCGTCTGGCCCATCGGCGGTCAAGACGTGATTTTGCAGGTACACATTGAATAGGTGCGGCGCGAAGCGGCGGATGGCATTCAGCCCATAAGGCTGGCCGCATAACTCCAGGTTGGCCGGTTCGTAGATCAGGCCGAAATTGGCGCGGCCAATGCTCGCCAAAACTTGCAGCGAGCGGTCGATTTCCTCGAAGAGACTGCGGGTGTGGCACTGGTGCGCTAGGCGCATATCGCGTTCGGCGGCTTCGTCCGCGGCCCGGCGCGCCCAAGCGATATCTTCGTCCGTCTTTAGGCAGACGCGCAGCAGCGGAGCGCCGAGCTGTTCGGCGAGATCGAGATAGGGCGTTATATTGCGGAGGGCATCCGGCCCCTGATTGGAGTTTTCGGGGATGGGAAAGTCGCCGGTGAGCATGGAGACAGCTAGCGAGTAGCGGTCGAGCAGGTCGCGCGCCGCGGCAACCGTCTCTGATGGGCTGTGGACGCCCACTTGCGAGGCACGCATACACAGCCCGCTATACCCGTAGTCGGTGGCGAGGGAGGCCAATTGCTCAAGCGTCATATTGGCTTCGCGCTTGGCGTGAAATTTTTCGGCCACGCGGACCGAGAGCGAAAGTTTCATGGATATCCTTGTGATTGAGAGTTATTGGAGGCCTACTTAGGAACCTTCGTGTAATTTGCATAAAGAAAGGATAGCGAACCAATGAGAACAATTCGCGCAATATGGATTACAGTCGTCGCCAGCTTGGTGGCCGTTCCAGCCCAAGCTTGGTGGGGAGATGGACACGGAATTCTGACCGAGGCGGCGGTGCTAGCCCTGCCAGAGGAAATGCCAGCTTTCTTTCGTCAAGGCGGCGACATTCCCAGCCATACGGTCTTCGATCCAGATCTGTTTAAGAATC
>JAPPEG010000302.1 GCA_028875345.1 Gemmatimonadota bacterium | reverse complement strand
GCCTTTTGCGAACGTGCAATTTTCACATAAGCCCGCGCACGCCGCTCCGAAAAAATGTGGTAGGGCTTCTTGGGGGCCGGTTGCTTCTCCATCACCTTGAACACCGAATATCCCCCTCTCACCTTTACCGGTCCTCCGACATCCTCCACCTGCAGATCTTTGGCTACTTTGTAGATATCTTGGTACAGCCCAATCGGACTCAAGACCAACCGCCCCTCGTGGTGTGCCCGCTCCTTGCGAATCGTATAGTCCCTAGCCAACTGCACCGCGTCGGCACCTCCCATCAACTCCTCTTTCAGGCTGTGGGCTTGCTCCTTAAAGGCCACCAGAATCTCGGTCGCGACAATGTTCTCAAAGCCCTGAAACTTCTCGGGATTTTGATCGTAAAAGGCTCGCGCCTCTGCATCGGTGATCGGCGGCAGCCGCTCCTCAACCTCTCGCTTTCTCAACGCGCTCACCAGCATATCGCTGCGCTTATTGTCCACCGCCGCGAGGATCATCTGATGTTTGTCCAGTCCCTTGTTGCGGGCCTCTGCCAGAAACATCCGATTGGGGACGGCCGAATCCTGTAGATAATCGACGATCCAGTCTCGCTCGTAATCGCGCGCATACCCCTCTGCTTTCTCCGGTACGCTCAGGACGAGATCGTCAACGGTGAGCGCGCCGCCGTTGTAGCGGCACAATATCTCTTCGCCCTCCTCGGGCGACGCCACCCGTTCTTCAGACGACAGCGCTAGGCGCATCAGCACGTGGTCTATCTTGTCGTAGTGAATTTGCGGCGCGTACTGGTCGCTGAGCGAATCGCGCAGGACTTGGGCGCGCTGTAGGCGCTTTTGGGCAAAGACCTCCTCCTTGACGAACTGAGCTACCTCCCGAAAGGTGACCGGAGCGTCGTCTAAAACCTTGGCGATCAAGTAGCGCTGCGGGTCGCCGCCCCATGGCAGCGGCTCGGAAACCTCGCCGACCTGCATGGAAAAGATACTCCAGAGCGGTGGAGCCGTATCGTCAATCGTATAGTACTTTTTCACATCCCCGCCCTGGTCCCGCGTCGCCTCGTAAAGCGAGTGCTCTCTGGCCAGTTGACTGAAATCAGCGCCAGCCGCTAGTTCGTCGAGCAGGTCGAGGGCCTCGTCTCGGGTCGCTACCAAAATACCCGCATAGCGCAGTGCGCGATCCCGGTGCGAATCCCGGTAGTGCTGCATCAGCTCCTCTTCGACAATGGAAATCCGCTGATCAATCTCCATACTTCTGTAGAGCCTGACGGTCTGCTCCTCGGCGAACTGCTCGAGTTTGTGCTTAAACTCCCGTTCGTCGCCAATACCAGCTCGTTCCGCTTCGGCGAGCAATAATTTTTTGTCGATCAGTCCATTGAGCAGAATCCGGTCGGCCTCGATACCGGTCTTACCCATCTGGTAGGCTTTGGGAATATTCGCGGCATAGGCTCTGAATTCGCTGACGGCGATGGGTTGGTCTTCTATCTGGGCGAGTACTAGATCGTCTTGGGCTGCACAGGGGAGCGAGAGTCCTAGAATGCAAACGCCTAAGCGCACTATTCCATTCTTCATAAATCTAAAACCATAGTTTGGAGGGTTAATAAATCAGCCGGACGATCGCGACTTCGACGTCCTTGGCCTTGTCCGAATCGACTTCGAGACGCAAGAGATAGAGTCCAGGGGGTAGCAAGTTGCCCGCATCATCTACGCCCTCCCAAGTAGCCGAAAACCGGCCACTAGCCGCTGTACTATGGGCCACCTCGCATCGCTTCACTCCCGCCAAATCGTAGAGATCAATCGTCACGGGCACATCACCGCTGAGGTTTACCAGATCGTATTCAATCTGTAGCACATCGTTGACGCCGTCCCCGTTAGGGGTAAAGAGCCGCGGCGAGAGCCACAATGCCTTGACCGCTGGATTGGCCACCGTACTCAACCCCACGCTCAGGGTATTGCTCTCGGCTAGATCATCGGCATTTCCCGCAGTGATGCGCTGGCGCACTTCATGGGGGAGTTGGCTGTCGAAGACCCGGCCCGAAAACACCGTGCCCACCTGAAAGACCTCAGCCTGAAATTCGACCTCAACCAACTCGCCCGTGCGGTTGAGATCAATCCGCGGTACTTGTACCACAAAGCTCTTCGCGTCCCTTTCCGCGATGGTAAAATCCTGTTCTTCGCCACCGATGTACACTGCGTCAATACTCGTGACTTCTATGGGAGTGTCGATCTCAATGCTGTCGAAACCGAGATCACTCTGCTCTAAGTTGGGCAGAATTTTGTAGATGAATTGGACGATCTCGCCCACCTCGACTTGGTGCGGCACGATCTCGGCCAGCACTTGGCTGGCCACCGGGGGTTGGGAGACGCTAAACTGCAAGTACTCCATGCGTCCGGCCGCAAGGGCTCGTTCCGAGAGGAAGTCCGCCTTGAACTGCAAGTAGCGCCGAGGTCGTGAACCCACTAATTCGGAATGCCCCCTATCGAAATCGAGCGGCGGCGTCCAGAACTCCCAACTTTCGTTATCCGGACTGATCCCGGCTTTCTCGCCTTCCTCTAGTCTCTTATAGCGGTCTAGGGTAAGCGGTTCGCCGCTGACTGCAAAGCGGGAGCGCTCGTCGCCTCTGAACGTGAAGCGCCAGTAGAAATTGGGATCCGTGTCGTCGCCGCTGCGCATACTCAGATTGACCGTTGCGCCTTGATCTCGGCTGCCCGACCAAATCAACTCGCCTAAGCTAGAGGCCATGCCCAAATCAATGACATTGGATACATAGCTAGCCTGCGAAGCAAAGCCATCCCCGAAGATCTCAAATTCGGCGATCTCCCAATTGCCAACGGGTGCCTTAAAAAGAATTTCGGCAATGGGCCGGTCGGGCAGTTCCAAATCGAGAAAGGGCTCCAAATTATTGGCGACCGAGAACACGACATCGTAATCGAGAAAAGCCCCGCGCCAATGATATTGTCCTTCCCGGGTTCCCTTTTTGCGCAGATCGCCATCGCTGGTTCCTATCTCAAACACCTCGATGAAGCGCTGGTGGGCAAAGCGCTCCGTAGTGGAAATCTTGATGCGTCGGATGGGAAACAGTCCGTTCAACTCAAACCAAATGCCCTTCTTGCACGGCGAGCAGTCGGCCGACTGGCTGCGGCCACTACCCAAATAAGCAGTGGTCAGATCGCCGTCCATCAAGAAGTCTAAGAGGGCTTCCGATTGCCAACCGTAGGAATTGTTCGAGCGTATGCCGCCGCCCCGTTCCCGAATCAGGGGCGTCAGATTGACGGTGGGGTCCAGGCGCTGAGGCTCAATAGAATGGGTTGCGACCTCCAAGAGGTCTATCTTGCCGAGCTGTTTTTCGTCCACATCAGCCCAAGACAACTGGATAAATTCAAAGTCCCCGTCCACTTCCGGCGGCGGCAGCTCCTCCCCACCAATGCGATACACGGTGAGCGCCTCGACCTCAGCTAGCCCATAGCAAAAGCTCCCTACTAGCGCAGCCGACAAAAGTCGCAGCAAATTCCCTCTCATTATCTACCTCCTACACCGGTAGATGGTCCAGATCATAAATAAAAGAAGGGGAGGAATAGAATTCCCCCCCTTCTTTATGAGGCGCTTATGCGGCGCAAGAACCGCTTACTTGCCAAATGAAGCCTTGATCTGGCCCCAAGTGTTGTCTTCGACGGCTGTGGGCGCGAGACCTTCAAAGGCTGACTCATCAACGCCCAGCATCACCCAGTCGGCAAAGAAATCAGCGTCGCCGAAGGATTCGACGTTGGGACCGATGGCCCAGCGCGAATGGCAGTTACAGTCGTCGGATAGCTCAGCATCAGTATCGAAGACGTGCCCTGTAAGGCCGATGATCTCGTCCTGCTGGAAGTCGTGCAGGACGCTTCCGGCGGGATCTTCCCAGTTGAAGTCGTCCCAATAGACGCTCCACCATTCGGCCCGTTGGCGCATCTCCTCAAAGGAATTGGGAGCCGTGCCGCTAAACCAATACGCATGGTCCGAGTACGGCGGCGTGTCGTACCAGGTAGCCTGGGTCATCCAGAACCAGTTCCACTCTCCCTCACGGGCTTGGCCATTGTCGAACCAATAGTGGCTGATTTGGGCATGGCGACCGCGCTGGCGTGCCTTCTCCTCGTCAGTCTGGCCTTCCAGATCCCAGAAGGAGCCGCCCGAGTGATCGGCATCCACAGTCGTTTCGACCGACTCGTTGCCCAACTGGTACTTATCGTCGAAGCGCTCATAGGCCCAGTAGATGCGGTTGGTTTCCTCGTTCCAAGTGGGAATCCAGCGGAAGGAAATCGAGGACACGTCCAAATCGCCGGTGTAGATCCACGCCCGAGTCGTACTCTGTACGACGTTCTGCTCAGTGATCCAAAATTCCTCGGGAATGATATCCCACTCGCTCAGATCGGCATCTAAGACCGGCAGGTGAGTCTCAGGCCATTGCCACACCGCACCGATAAAATCGGGCGGATCGTGGGCTTGTACCTGGGTGCTCAAGCCGAGCAAAAGCACAGGGATAAATAAGACGGATAAAACTTTCTTCAAAGCGACCCTCCTTCTTAGAGGTGTGAGGTTTTGCAGGTTTATGTACTTGATTTCTACGCTCTGTAATTAATAAAAACGACCCATAAGGTCAAGCAAAAATCACTTTAAGCCGGCGATAATCGACAGAAAACTCAAGCCCGAGGTCTCGATTTCCCGACTCCGGTCAACTACCTCTATCGAGCGGCGGTCGAGGCGAATGCCCACTTGAGTAGTTAGTTCATAGCCTAAGTATTGGCTGATATTGGTGAGCTGAAGCGCCAAAACCGAGCCGCGAAAATCCCCGGTGAACAGCCCCACCGCCAACTCGTCTTCTCCTTTGAGGTCGAAGAAAGAGCGCTGCTCCAAGCCGAACTCGAATTCGGTGGTCTCAAGCACGGGGATGCTGCCGACAAAGAAAAAGATGCCGTCCCAAGAGCGCCGCTCGTCGAATGCTCGGCTAAAGGGCACCTCGCGCAGAAATTCGCTCTTGAATTTGGGCCTGAGACTCAGCGACCGCCAGTAAAAGACATATTCTATCTTATTGATCAGCCCGACAAAGCCCGAGGTCTGTCGCCCATTGCGCCCCTCGGGGCCCAGCGGGTCAAAGGCCACCACAGAATCGCCGGCCTCATCCGATGCGTCGCGCAAAAATTCGCGCTGCCGCCAAGTCTCCCATTTGAAGCGATGCAGAGTCCGCCACAAACGCGGGCTAGAGTACTCCCAGTCGGCGTAAAAAGTGTTGATCCATGTGTCCTCTGCGGCCAAAGGGTCCAGTACCGGCACATTGCTGCCAGCCGACTCGGACGCCGCGCCGAATGTGCTCCTAGGGATGATCCATTGCACCAAGTGGTCGGCGATCGCGTCTTCGGCCTTCTTAACCATGTCGAAAATCCGCAGACGACCCCACCGCGACCCACTCTGCTCGAAGATGAACATTCCATAGCTAGTCAGGTTGCGGCGGTCGCTCGCCAAGCGGGTTTGCCGCAACTGACCCACCCGCAGCTGGATGCCCGGTGCCACCTCGAGCCCACCGAAGACATTGTAACCCCAATGATCTCGCTTGTAGGGATAATCCGGCTCTTGGTCGTTCTCAAAGCGCTCCACCCACCCATTGTTGTTGAGATCAATGCCGAAGAGAAATTCCGGGCGATCCGCGGCATAGCGGAGAAAAGGCTCGTCGTAGTCGGGGAAAAAATTTACTCGATCGACGGTGCTATTCTGATTGAAATCCGATATGAAGTCGCGATTCTCGTCATAACCGGGGAAAACCGCCGGATCGGCTACGCCGCGGACCTCGATTTCGCTGCGGCGTTCGGTGGGGACAAAGCTGCCCTCGCCCACCCGTAGCCAGTCGGGTTGCCGGTCGTTGTCGTCATTGTCATCTACAAACTCGTAGTGCAAGTTGACGGCCTCGGGAGCGTAGTCCGACACCCCGTCTCGATTGACGGTCAGGACGCCGGTGCGATACCCATCTTCCATACCAAATCCCTCGCCCCTAAAGCTCCAAGGCCCCTCCCGGAAGGCCAAATTGACCAACCATCCTACCTCATGGGGATCCCCCTCAATGCCGCTGATCGCACGGTGGGAATCGCGCCCTATGCTGGGGTATTTTCGGTACTGGGTATTGAGGTTTATTTCTCCGTAAAAATCGAAGCCGTGAAAATCCCGCACCTCGGCCGTCAGACCGACGATCTGGTTGGCCGTAGGTAGCCCATAGTCGAAGACGACCTCGCGCTGGTTTAGTTGGTTCTTGATATTGCCATCGGCCCGCGCCACAGGTAAAAATTGCGGCACGTTAAATTTGTCCGTCTGCCTATTGGAACTGACCCCGACGCGGTAATCGTTGGCTAGCACGAGGCGAAAGCGCACGTCTCGAATGGCGCTAATCGCGGCTTCGGCCTCAGATAGGGTGAGATCTAGGTGTTGCTGGAAGAGCGCACGCAAGGTTCCCTCTTCCCCCGTCGTCTCCCTAGGAGCCAAGTGATATTGCAAAATGATCTGGTCGGCTCCATCGGCCGTTAGAAACCCCCGATCTCGCCTTCCCCCTGCAATGGTCGGTCTAAAGCCGATACTGCTGCTGAGGATGACGGTATCCCGCTCCACGTGGATTAGCTGGTCCCCAATCATCTCCTGACGGCTTAGGGTAGTGCGGATCTCGATCTCCTCGCTGACCAAGACGGTACCGCCTTCGCCGTCTTCTGGCGAGTCGTCCGAGAGCCGTACCAAGAGCAGATCAACCCGCTGGGCCAGTTGCCCCGCCGTCAGGGCACCCTTGAACACATTCCCTTGGAAGCTCTCGTTGCTGCCGGTGTTGTTGTGGCTGTTGACGAAGTTCATCCCCAACGTAAAAGAATCAGCCAAATCGGCTTCGACTCGGCCTGCGGTGAGGTTGGTAGCGTACTGGAAGCGCGCGGTGCCCCCCGAAAGAAGCGGGAACGAAATCCGCGAAAAAAGCCCCGTGACGCGAAAGCGGTCGGCGGCGAAGTCAGCTACTACCCCGTTAAACCCCGCCTTGCGGAAAGTCATCGGCGTTAGGGTAGTCCATATCTCGTCTCCGACCATCACAGAATAGCGGTACTGGCCCTTGGAGTCCCCAGATATGACCAAGCGGCTAAACCAGTTGTTGTACTGGCCACCTTTCCTGATGGAGGAACTCTCGGCGATCAGTGGTTTTGTCTGGCGCCAGTCGTACACCAGCCAGCCTCGCGTAATGAGGCGCCCAAAGGGATCGTAGAAGAGGGCCCCCTCTGATGAGGGATTGATATAGCGTCTGTGGGCTTGGCGGGCGTAGTTGGTGTACTCCCACTGATTGCGGCCAAATTCGCCAAACAGGGGGGCCGGTATGTACCAGCGCTGCACAGTCGGATCCAGCGCCTCCATATAAGTAGTCACACCGGGCACGTGGTAAATAACGCGGTTGCCCACCCGATCCCCCAGACGGCCCCCGTAGTCGACTTGCGCAACGGCAACCCCCCACAGACCCAACCCGGCTAAGGCAGCCAATGTGATGTAACGCGCCTTCATCCTTACAATCCGGCGTAGATGGTGATGAAGCTAGTGGTCTCGGTCCGGCCTTTGGTGAGCTTGTCGAAGACCCGGGGTTCTACCTCCCGCACCGTCTCGGTGAAGGTGCGGCCGATGCGTAGGCCGAGTTGCGTCGTCAGCTTGTAACCCAAATAGTTTGAGTTGTTGGTTAGCTGCACCGCAAAAACCGCAGAGCGCAAATCACCTGTCTCTTCGGCGATGCCCTGCTCGACCATATCCTCCTCTTGCTGTACCAGTTCGTTGAACTGAGCCAACTCCACCCCGAAGTCAACTACGCTGCTATTGAGTAGGGGTACTTGAGCCAAAAGCGAGGCAATCCCAGTCCATTGCTTTAAGTCTTCTTCGGCTAGCACAAAGGCATCTTGACGGAAGTACTCACTTTTGAGCCTAGGCTGTAGGAGGAAGCGGCCTAGGTGCAGCTTGTACTCGAATTTGTTGATCAAGCCCAAGAGGGAGGGCGAACCGGCCAGTATCCGGCCGTCGATGTCGCGGGCCTCGTCTTGGGCTTGGTCGTAGCGCTCGTACTTGAGCTTGTTGACGATCTCGAAATTGGCAATGGCGGTGTAGTCCACCCCCAGCCACGCGGTATTGATCCAGGTATCGGGAAAGACCAGCATATCCGCCACCAGCGGCGGCGTGGGCGCGTCGAGGAAGGGCAGCGGTGCCCGCCGGTCATCGGGAATGGTGTCCGCGACCCGCTTGAGCATATCGAAGACCCGCACCCGTCCCAAGCCAGAGTAGTCCTTGTCGAGGGTGAACATGGCATACGTGGTTTGGTTGTCCCGATCGTCCGAGAGCATGCGCTCGTCGAGCCGCCCTACCAGCAAGCGCGCCTCGGGGAGGAGGTGAACGCCGAAAAAGACGTTGTAACCGCGCCGGTCGGGCTTGTAGGGATAGTCGGCCAACTCGTCGTCCTCAAAGCGGTCGATCCAGCCGTTGTTGTTGAGGTCAATACCAAAGAGGAATTCGGGCCGATCAACGTGATAGCGCAAAAACGGCTCTTCGTAGTCGGGAATGGAGTTGGGCACCGAGCGGTTGTCGTTCTGGTTGAAGTCCGAAATGAAGTCGAGGTTCTCGTCCCAGCCGGGAAACACCTCCCGGTCATTGGCCTGAGACCCTACCCGGGCCCAGTCGGGCCGGCGGTCTTGGTCGTCGTTGTCGGCGACAAATTCGTAAACCGAACGGATGGGATCGTCATAGTACACGTCCCCTCCGGGCAGGGAGACAAAAGCCGAGGTTAAATAGTCGGCATCCACCGAATAGGCTTCTCCATAAGTAAAAAACGGGTAGGCCTCTTTGGCCAGATTGAAGATGGTGGCCTGACCGCTCTCCGCAGAGATCTCGTGCCCTTCGTTGGCGTTGAACAGGGCGGCATTCGGGTACTGGAAATAGCGCAGGTTGTTGTTCCATTCGCCGTAGAAATCAAATCCCCACACGTTCTTGCCTTCGATAGTGAATCCGGCGATCATGTTGGCCGAGGGCAAGCCGTAGTTGAAAAGAACCCGCTGGGCGTTGGATATGTCTTTTATATTGCCGGAGGCCCGCCTTATGTTGATGAGAACCGGCTCGGCTTCTTCAATGACTTGGTTGGTCAGCGGCGGCGGCGGCACCGGGCGCGTGCCCGTCTGCAGATTGGACCACATTTCGACCTTGAAGTCATTGGCTAGCACATAGTCGAACTCCACTTCGACTATAGAAGTTAGATCCGGCCCCACATACGCCGGGTCCGTAAAGTCGTAATTGAGGATGATTCGCTCGGTGCCGTCGGCGGCCACAAAGCCAGTGCGCGGAAAGCCGCCGAACACGGTCGGCCACTCCGCTCCTTCGCGCACCACCTCGTCCAACGTCAAGACCGTCTCTAGACCCGTTTCAAAATCGCGGCTCTTGATGCGTATATCGTGGCTGAAAAGGGCCGCGCCGCCCTCTTCGTCCTCGGGGCTGTCGTCGCTGAGGACGATAGCTATGGCCGTAACTGGCGTACTGGTTTGGCCCGAGGTGAGGTTGCCCGCGAGGAGATTGCCTTCAAACATGTCCAAGGTGGTATTGGCGTTGTGGGCGTTGACCATGGTCCCGCCCACCGTAATAAAGTCGCCTACCTGAGCGAGAGCCCGGCCACCGAGCAGAGAGGTCGAATTGGATTGCCGCCTAGGATTGATGGTCACGCCCACGGCCGGATCATTGATCCGCGAGGCCAGTACGGTAGCGGCGTATTTGTCCGAGGCGAAGTCGATCTGGACTCCGTTAAAATTCGGCTTGGAAAAGGTCATCGGCGTGAGGGTAGTGCGGATCGAGTTGCCCACAGTAATGGCGTAGGAGTACTGGCCCCTAGAGTCGCCGCTTACGGTTACCGAACTGAAGAACTGCTCGAATTGGCGGCCCTTGAAAATACCACTGCCCAACTCTTGCGGCTGATCTTGACGCCAGTCGTACACCAGCCAGCCGCGGTTGATATAGTTGCCGAAAAAATCGTAGAAGTAGTCGCCCTCTAGGTTGGTGTTGATATAGCGTTGGTACTGGTCGCGGGCGTAGTTGGAGTACTCCCACTGGCGCCACCTGAATTCGTAGTAGAGTTCTTGGGGCACGTACCATCTCTGTACGGCGGGATCGAGGGCTCCAAAGAGTACGCCTGGGCCCCGGGGCTCAAAACTGACTTCGCCGCCGCGCTGGATCCCTAGGCGAGTGCCGTAGTTTTGGGCGTGGAGCACGGTTTGGAACGCGACCAACAGTGCCAGCCCAATCGTTAAATTCGCTCCGCGGACATTCAATGCCGCACCCTCCCAATTCTACATGGTAAAATTCATCGCGAGGGTATCCCCCTCGCCCAATATCAATACGCTACTCCGACAACCCCCACCCGCTTCTCATCTCCGGTCCCCGCATCCAAAGCAACGGAAAAGATATAGTGGCCTGGAGGGACCACATTGTCCTCATCGTCGCGCCCGTCCCAAAAACGGGGGAATCGACCACTCATATCCAAGCCTTCGTAGAGGTTGCGGATCAGCCGGCCACTCAAATCGTAGATCCCAAGTCGCACCCGGGTCGGATGGGCTATGTTGGTGATATCGTAGGTAATGGCCGCCCGCTCGTTGACTCCATCGCCATTCGGGGTAAAAACGCTGGGGACGGCTGCCACATTCACTAGCAGTTCGTCGGTGATTGGCACGTTGACAAAGAGGTTTTCTGGATCGAGAGTACCCACGGCTCTGCGGTCGGGATCATCCATGCCCTCCCGACTCAAATCCGCGGCATTACCGGCCAACACCACTTGACCCAACACCTCGTTGTCGGCGTTGAGCGCCCGGCCGGCAAAGCGAGTCCCTAGGCGCAGGACCGTATTCTCAAACTCTAAAGTCAAAAGTGCTCCATCCTCCGCAATCCGCGGGAAGGCCATCACCAAGGCATCGTCGCGCACAGCTACCACGCTAAAGCCATCCTGTTCGACCGGGAGCGTCGCAAGGGACGCGCCGGAAAAATCCGCCGTTGCTGCCGTGCCATCGGGCCGGCGTATTTCCACTTGGCCAATCGACTCGGTGCGCAGCGGTGTGCTGATTTCAAAGCGATCAAATCCTGCATTCTGGGGCTTGGATTTGACCAGTACGCCATACGTAAAGCGAGTAGCTTGGCCTAAAATAGCGGTGCGGGGCAGGATCTCGCCGATGAGGGAGTCGGCGAAGACGGGCTGGAAAACATCCCAAGCCACCCCGCCGATGCCAGTAGCCGCATCGACATCGGCGTTGAAGAATTCGATCATAACTTGAAAATAGCGCCGCGGACTAGGCGATACGATCAGCGTCCCCGCCCCTTGCACCTGAAGTTGGTCTGGGACCACAATCCCCTCGGGCGAATAGGGGGGGGACCAAGGGCTCCAATTGGTGAGGTCTTCGCGAATCACCGATTTTTGGCCGCTCGCTAACTTGTTGTAGCTCGCCTGGTCGAGGATGATCTGGGCCCGCTGTGCAAAAGGCAACTGGCCAAAGGTCAAAAGCGCCTCGCGCCCGTCTATCTCTTCGTTGTCGAGGACGTTGGCGACCAGATTTTTGAGTTCGCTGTCTTCTACATCTTCGGCCTTCTGCCAAGGCACGTCGATCGGGATGTCGAAAACGGTATCGCCTCGCTGTTCAAGGCGGCCAGAGGATTGGCTGCCGATCCGGGTGAACTCGACCGGCTGGGGATCAACCCCAGTGCGGGTGCGGACCTGCACCCTAGAGCGAGTTGGATCGCCCACCTGCTCTGAAACCCAGCGCAAGCGGCCCAAAAGCGCCTGGTCGCCAAAGTCGAATACATTGGAAATGTACACGGCCTGCGGCACAAAACCCTCGCTGAACACTTGGAACTCGGCGATCTCAAAATCCGCAGCCGTCAGGGATTTGAGCCGCAAAAAGCGCACGAAGCGGGTGGGAATTCGCACATCTACCACCGCTTCTTGGTTCTGCCCCTCAAAGGCGACCGTTTCCCAGATCAGACTGCCCTCGCGACGCGATTCGGGCTGACCGTCATTGACAAAAATTTCGTAGCCCTTTAAAAAGTCGTCTTGGGACTGGAAATCGGGGGCCGGAAAGGCTGGATCGGCGTTGCGCGGAAAAAACTTGAACCGATTGACGCCAAAGATAGCCCCCAAATCGAATTCGATGAGTAGGCCAAAGGCCCCGGTGCCCCCCGTGCCCGAGGATTTCAGTACTAAAGCGGTGTTTCCGTCGTCGTCGAACATCTGGGGAAAATCGGCTTCGAGAAAGCGGAAGGAAGGAATGGGCGTGAAGACGCTGCCACCGCGCTTCTTAGAGTTGACGCCGATCAATATGTTGTCCGTCGTATCGGCCTGCTGCGGAAAGATCCAATACTCGCGCTCGGAGGGCGCAAAGTCGATGACGCCGCCGGGCGCATTGGACTGATCGACAGTCGCCGCGTCGAGGATTACTAGGGCCGGAACCTCCCCACCACCACTTTCCCAAGATAATCCGCCCTCACCCCCTAGTTGGACGACCTCCATTTGGGCACCAACCGGTGACTGGGCACTCAACGCTCCGAGGGCTAAGAACAGAATAAGCACCCTAAGCGAGATCCGCCGCCTGTAGTCCTTTCGACCTGCCATGAATTGTAGCATGGTTGGCATATTTGTCTGACTCGACTGCTCTGGGCTAAGGCAAGTAACTGTATGAAATACGAAAGGATACAGCAACCAAAATCCGGCAATGCATAGCGGCTAAGGTTGGTTCGCTTCAATCCGGATCTCACCCGTAAACCCACCGGCGATCAAACGCTCCGCTAGGGCCTTAGCTTCGGTGCTCGGCAGATTTCTATTGGCCCGAATCGCCAGCCGGCCGCCTACTCTTTCGAGCGTTGCCAAGCCCGCTATACTCTGCAATTTCTCGTTAA
>JAPPEG010000055.1 GCA_028875345.1 Gemmatimonadota bacterium | reverse complement strand
CCGCTTTGAAGAGCTATTAGTCCAGCTCGAAAATCACGGGCTCAAGCGCAACGGCTACGATGCTCTCTTGGCCCGCGCCGCTGATGCTGAGACCTATTACGGCGACAACGACCTCGCCATCGACGTTTTGCGCAACAAGTACTTGGCACCCGGCGAAACCGGCCCGCTGCACATCTGGGACCGCATCGCTCGGGCTATGGCCTCGGTGGAGAAGGATCCCCAATACTGGTACGACCGCTTTTTCTCGCTATTGATGGACTTCAAGTTCATCCCCGGCGGGCGCGTCATGCACGGTGCTGGCCGCGACGAGGCTAGGCGCAAGCCGACGCTGTCCAACTGCTATGTCATTCCCATAGAAGAAGATAGCTTAGAAGGCATCTATCGTTGTTTGAGCGAGTCGGCGATGGTGTACCGCACGGGTGGTGGCGTCGGCACGGATTTGTCGATTCTCAGGCCGCAGGGAGCTCCGGTCAACGCCACGGTGGATGCCTCGCCGGGTTGCACCGCCTTTATGAATCTGCTCTCCGAGAGCACCAATGCCGTCTCCCAAGCCGGCCGCCGCGGTGCCCTGATGCTGACCTTGCGGGTCGATCACCCCGATATTGAAGACTTTATCACCATCAAAAACGACGCCAACCGCACCAAAGTTCAGTACGCCAACATCAGCGTGCTGATTACCCACGAGTTCATGCAGGCTGTGTTGGCCGACTCGGACTTTGACTTGTGCTGGGGTGGCAAGGTGTTCCGCACGGTCAAGGCGCGCCAATTGTGGGACAAGATCATTGCCAATGCCCACGCCAGTGCCGAGCCGGGGATTATTTTTTGGGACACGATGCGCGAGTATCACAATGTCGAATACGTCAATCCGCTCACTAGCACCAATCCCTGCGGCGAGCAGCCGCTGGCCTCGTACACGGCCTGCAACCTGGGCAATCTCAATCTGGTGAACTTCGTTAGTGCCGACGGCGAGTTCGACTACGAGGCGCTGGGGGAGGCCGCACGCGTGGCGACCCGCTTTTTGGACAATGTAATTGAGTACAACATGGACAATCATGCCTTGCCCAAAATTCGCGAAGCCGTAGCCTCTGACCGGCGGGTGGGTTTGGGCATCACCGGTATGGCCGACGCGCTGGTCTTGATGCAGAGTAAGTACGATTCGGACGAGGCCTTGGAAATTATAGACCGCGTTATGGCCACCATCTGCCACAACGCCTATGAAATGTCCGTCGAATTGGCGCAGGAGAAGGGGGCCTTTCCGCTTTTCGACTGGGCGGGTGTCAAGCAGAGCAAATTCATCCAGAGCCTGCCCCAAGGGCTGCAAGAGAAAATCGCCGAGCACGGCCTGCGCAATTGCACCTTGATTACCATGCCGCCGGTGGGCACGGGTTCGATTGTGGCTCAGACGAGTTCGGGAATTGAGCCGATCTTTTGCACTGGCTACACCCGCCGGGTAAAACAGGAAGACGGCGAGAGTTTCCGCGAGTACAAGGTCTATCACCCGCTCATCCAGCGCGTCTTCGGAGACGACGAAGACTTGCCCGATTACGTCGTGACGGCCCACGAAATCGACCCCTACTTCCGCGTCAAGATGCAGGGCGTGATCCAGAAGTATACCGATAGTAGTATTTCTTCGACGATCAACCTGCCCGAAGACATCACGCTAGAGACGGTCGCCGACATCTACATCACCGCGTACAAGGAAGGTCTCAAGGGCGTGACGGTGTACCGCGAGGGCAGCCGCGAGGGCATTCTGCAGACCGAGGGCCAAGCCGACAAGAAGGAAGCTTCGGCTGCGGAGGTCCCTAACTACATGGGGCCAGATGGCTTCCTCCATCGTCGCCGTCGCCCGGCCGTCACCGCGGGCATTACCGAGCGGATCAACACCGGCGAGGGCAAGATTTACGTAACGATCAACGAAGACGAATACGGGATATGCGAAGTCTTCAGTACCATCGGCAAGTCTGGCGGCAACGCCGCCGCCCAGTCTGAGGCCATCAGCCGGCTAATTTCACTGGTGCTGAGCTCGGGGGTTGATCCTCAGGAAGTTATCAGCGAGTTGAAGGGCATTTCAGGCCCAAACCCAGTATGGGAAAACGGCGAGTTGATCCTGTCTACGCCGGATGCCATTGGCAAGGCGATGGAGCGCTATTTGCAGCGGAAGGCGGGCAAGCAGCCCGATGCTATTGCTCTCGAGGGCGTGCCGCCCAGTTTCATCGAGAGCAGTGAGTCGAAGACGCTGACGACCTGTCCGGAGTGCGGATCAACGGTATCATATGAGAGTAGCTGTCTGATGTGCAAGCACTGCGGATGGTCCAAGTGTTGAACTAAACACCGAAGTGCTTTTGATCGAGGCGAGGATGTCGTCGGGAGACCGGCGGCATCCTTGTTTTTTCTTACAACTCCAACACCAATCCGTCGTAGGCTAGTTCCACGCTTGGGGGGAGTTCGGCATTGGTCTGATGGTGGTCGAGGTCATGGGCTATATGCGTGAAGTACGTGCGAGTAGGCTGGAGTTCGGTGACAATGGCCAACGCCTGCTCGACGTTGAAATGGGTGGGATGTTCTTTATAGCGTAGTGCGTCGAGGACCAAGACCTCTAGACCATGCAGTCGCGCCATGGCCGCCTCTGGGATGTAATTAGTGTCCGTGGCGTAGGCGAAGTTGCCGATGCGGAAGGCCAGAACCGGGGAGTGGCCGTGATAGATGGTGAGCGGCTCGATGGCGAGTCCACAAGCTGTGAACGGTCCGGCAATCGGACGCAGGGCTAGCTGCGGCGTCGCGCTTGGAGCGTCTTTGTCAAAGGCGTAGTCGAAGACTCGTTCGATGCGTGCAATGGTGTGAGAATCCGCATAGCAGGGCAGCGGCTGATCGCGGTCAAAGCAATAAGATCGCACATCGTCGAGGCCGTGCAGATGATCGGCGTGGCCGTGAGTCAACAGCACGCAATCGACGCGGTTGATCTGATAGCGCAGGGCTTGAGTTCTGAGATCTGGGCCGGCATCTACGAGGATTGACCGGCCTTGATGTGCCAAGTGTAAGGCACAGCGCAAGCGCTTGTTTTTTGGGTCGTCCGAGGCGCAAACTGGACAGTAGCAGCCGATGCGCGGTACTCCGATGGAGGTGCCAGTGCCGAGGAAGGTGACCTTCATGCTGGCACAGCGGGCAGGGTCAGAATCCGCGGCCCGTCCTCAGTAATGGCGACGGTATGTTCGGCGTGAGCGGCGAGCGAGCGGTCAGAGGTGAGGGTGGTCCAGTCGTCGAAATGGTCGATTTGAGGGTTGCCTAGGCAGAGAATCGGCTCGATGCAGAATACGTGTCCAGGCTTGAGCAGCGGGCCTTTGCCGGGCGAACCATAGTTTTCGATGTAGGGTGACTCGTGCAACTCGCGGCCAATGCCGTGGCCCCCGTACTCGCGCACTACGGCCAGTCCTTGGCTTTCGGCGTGGCGCTGGATGGCGTGCGAAATGTCGGAGAGCCGCCCACCGGGCCGCGCTTGGTCAATGCCCCGTGCGAGGCAGTCGAGGGTGCCATTGATGAGGTGCTGTGCCTGCGCGCTGATCGCGCCGACGGCGACGGTAAAGGCTCCGTCGCCATAGTAGCCGTCGAGACAGGCACCCACGTCAATGCTGACGATGTCGCCCTCTTGCAGTGGAGTTTCGTCGGGGAACCCATGCACGATTGCAGCGTTTACTGAAGCGCAAATCGAGTAGGGGAAGCCGTGGTATCCCTTGAAGGCGGGTACCGCTCTCAAGGCGCGGATTTCGGTCTCGGCGACTTGATCCAGCTCGAGGGTGCTGACCCCAGGCGCGATGAGCGCTTCGAGCTTCTGCTGGATGGCGAAGACGATCTCGCAGCTCGCGGCAATGTGCTCTATTTCGCTTGATTTTTTGCGATGGATCAAGGTGCAAACCTCAGAGAATGCAGCGCGCAATACCGAATGGGTTACAAAAAGGCGGCGGCTTTAGTTTGTCAAGAGCGCGTCTTGCAATTGTCTTAGGGCGTCCATATATTCAGCAAATTAGGTAACTTACGTAACGTACAGCTTTCAGTACTATCAACCGAGGGAGCAGATGGGCAAGTCATTGGTGGTTGTCGAGTCGCCAGCCAAGGCCAAGACAATCAACAAAATCTTAGGCAAAAGTTTTGTGGTCAAACCCTGTATGGGGCACGTTCGGGACCTGCCGCCGAAAGAGCTAGGTATCGACGTTGAAGACGGCTTCAAGCCGCGCTACGTGACCATTCGGGGTAAGGGCAAAATCCTCAGCGGCCTCCGCAAAGCAGCCCAAGCCGCCGATACCACCTACTTGGCTACCGACCCCGACCGCGAGGGCGAAGCCATTGCTTGGCACGTGGCTCAAGCCATCTCCCACAAGAATGACAACGTCAAGCGAATTCTCTTCAACGAGATTACGCCCAAAGCGGTACACGAGTCGCTAGAGCACTCGGGCGCGCTGGATCTCCACAAGGTCGATGCCCAACAGGCGCGGCGCGTACTCGACCGCTTAGTCGGCTACGAGATCAGCCCGCTCTTGTGGAAGGTCATACACTCCGGGCTCTCAGCCGGCCGAGTGCAGTCCGTAGCTGTGCGGTTGATCTGCGAGCGCGATCGCGAGATCAAGGCATTTGAGCCTCAAGAGTACTGGTCGATTGAGGCCCTTTTGGGCCGCGAGAACCAGGGTTTGTTCTGGGCGCGCCTTTTGGCCAAAGACGGCAATAAGCTCGACATTGGCAATCAGAAGGAGGCTGATCGCATCGCCGCTGAGCTGGCCGCGCAAGATATAGCGGTCAAAGAAGTCAAGGAACGCGACCAAGTCCGCCGTCCAGCCCCGCCCTTCACGACCAGCACCTTGCAGCAGGAATGTGCTCGGCGGATGCGCTTTTCGGTCAAGCGCACCATGGCTGTGGCTCAGCAGCTATACGAAGGCATTGAGGTCGAGGGCGAAACCCGTGGCTTGATTACCTATATGCGCACGGATTCGGTGCGCGTTGCAGCCGACGCCATCGCCGAAGTGCGCGAGCAGATCGACGCCCTCTACGGCCGCGATTACGTGCCCGAGACACCCAATCAATACCGGACCAAAAACAGCGCCCAAGACGCCCACGAGGCCATACGCCCCACCTCCGTAGCCCTGCATCCAGACAAAGTCAAGCACTTGCTCACGCCAGATCAAGCGCGAGTGTACTCCCTGATCTGGAAGCGATTCGTGACCTCGCAGATGAAGCCGCAGATTCTCAACATCACGACGGCCAATGTCGAGGCCGGACCCTACTTGCTTCGCGCTGCAGGGAGCGTTGTCAAGTTTCCGGGCTTTACCCTACTCTACAGCGAAAGCAAGGAAGAAGAGGATAAGTCGGAGGCCGTGTCTAATGGCACGGGCGAGAGAGAAAAGGACATATCGCGGGCCATGCCCGCTGATATCGCCGAGGGCGAGGTGCTAAAGTTAGAGAAGATCGCTCCTGAGCAGCACTTCACTAAGCCACCGCCGCGCTTTACTGAGGCGTCGCTCGTAAAGCAACTGGAATCCGAGGGCATTGGCCGCCCTTCGACCTACGCGCAAATCATTACTACCATCCTCGACCGCAAGTATGTCGAAAAGGTCGATAACCGCTACTTTGTGGCCACTGAGCGCGGCCAGACCGTCAACAAACTACTCGTCGATACCTTTCCACACCTCTTCAACGTAGCTTTCACGGCCAACATGGAGGACAAGCTCGATCAGATTGAAGATGGGGATACTAACTGGGTGAAGATCGTGCAGCAGTTCTACGGCTCGTGGAAGGGCGATTTAGACGCGGCCAATAGTCAACGCAAAGAGCTAAAGCGCGCGCTGCAAGAGGTGTCGGACGAGGACTGCGAGGACTGCGGGGCCGACATGGTTGTCAAGTGGGGTCGCAACGGCCGCTTCCTCGCTTGCTCTGGTTATCCCAAGTGCAAAAATACAAAACCTCTCGAAGAGCAAAGCGAGGTGGAGACCGACGAAGTCTGTGATCAGTGCAGCGCGCCCATGGTCGTCAAGATGGGTCGCTATGGCCGCTTTTTGGCTTGTAGCAGCTATCCAGATTGCAGAAACGTCAAGCCCTATGTTCTCGGGATTCAGTGCCCAGAGGACGGCTGCGATGGCCAGATCGTGGAGAAGCGGTCGCGCAAGGGCAAGGTCTTCTTTGGTTGCAGCACCTATCCCCAGTGCAAGTTCGCTAGCTGGGACCGTCCCATAGATCGCAAGTGCACCCATTGCGACGCTGCTTTGCTCTACGAAAAGGGTAGCCGCTCGGGTGCCCCTACCACGTACTGCCGGGTTTGCGGCACCGAGTACGAAAGCGAAGAGGGCGAAAAAGACAAAAGCGCCCAAGCTGCCTAAGCATTCTTTCCTCCTTGGCTTACTACCGCCATGGCCGATGCATCGCAGAGCGCTCTACACGCCGGATCCAGCCTCGAAGAGGGCATTGTCCGCTTCTTGGAATACTTGGACAAAGAGCGTAACTGCGCCGAGTACACCCTCAGTTCATATCGCTGCGACTTACAGCAATTCGCCCGCTTTCTCTACCCGCGAGTCGATAATTTGCAACTGCCGCTGCGGGTAGTGCAACGCGAGCATGTGCAGGCCTTTGTCGCCGACCTAGAGGAAAAAGGTCTCAAGGCCAGCACGGTCGCCCGCAAATTGGCGACTCTGCGCTCGCTCTTCCGCTATCTCGGTCGCGAGGGAGCGCTGGTTGCCAACCCGGCTGGTGCGGTGGCATCGCCCTTGGTCGAGCGCGCATTGCCGCGGCACCTGCCCGTAGAACAGGTCGCTGAGGCCATGGAGGCTCCTGCGACCGAGCGGTTTAGCGGCGTGCGGGATCGGGCCATTCTAGAGGTGTTCTACGGAGGGGGCATTCGCCTCGGGGAGTTGGTGGCGCTCAATCTTTCGTCGCTGGATCTGGCCGAGGGCACCATCAAGGTAATGGGCAAGGGCCGCAAGGAGCGCATCGCCCCCATTGGTGCAAAGGCGCAAGAGGCGCTCAAAGCGTACCTGCAACGCCGCGCCGAGGTCCTGCTCGAATGCGATATGTCCCAAGTAGAAGCCGGTGCCCTTTTCCTCAACGGGCGCGGCAAGCGCTTGAGTCGCCGCACCGTGCAGCGCATTGTCGAGCGCCATTTGCGCGCCGTGTCAGAAGACGATTCGCTCAGCCCGCATCGTCTGCGCCACTCCTTTGCCGCCCATCTCCTCGACGCTGGTGCCGATTTAGTGGCCGTCAAAGAACTCCTCGGCCACGCGACCTTGGCCGCGACTCAGAGCTATACCGAAGTGAGCTTGGAGCACCTGAAAGCCATCTACGCCGAGGCCCATCCGCACGGTGCTGATTAGCATCTTGGTCGCCCTGTTGTTGGGCTGTGCCAAAGTCGGGCCGCCCACCGGAGGGCCGGTGGACAAAGAGCCGCCCCGCATTCTGTCTCACTACCCAGAGAGCGATGCCTTGAAAGTGGCGCGGGATACCGAAGTAGAGATCGTCTTTAGCGAACCCATGAACCGCGAACAGACTGAGGCCGCTCTTTTTGTCTCTCCGGTCGGGCCGTTGCAACTGTCGTGGCACGGTCCACGACTGCGCATTGCGATGCCCTTGGCCGAGGAGCGAACGTATGTGTTGACAGTGGGTACTGGGGCACGGGATCTGCGGGGCAATGCCTTGACAAAATCCTTTACTTTAGCTTTCGCCACCGGCTCGCAGCTCGACCAGGGTTTGGTGCAGGGCCGGGTGTACCAAGATCATCAACCCGTGGCCGGTGTCCATGTTTGGGCCTATGATTTGGGAACCTTTAGCGGGGAGGTAGGATTGGATGAACCGTCCTATCAGACTCAGAGTGGAGCCGACGGGGGCTACGAGTTTGTTCGCCTTGCTCCGGGTTACTATCGAGTGCTGGCCTTTAGGGATGCAAATCGCAACGCCCTGCCAGACGCCGACGAATGGTTGGGCCTTCCGTCGTCCTCTGTGGAAGTGGGGGAGGAAGAGGTGATGGCTGGCGACTTAGCGCTCGCGCGTCAGCAGATATCTGCGCCCGTGCTCAAGCGAGTCCAGGCCATACACGCCAAGCGGCTGATGTTGCTTTTTGCCGAGGTTCTGGATCTGCAAGAATTAGAGTTAGAAGTCGCTGGGCTGGCGGTGGAGTCGCTGTACGCGGCCCCAAGTGCGGAGGAGAAAATCTACGTTGAGACGGCAACGCAAGAGCCAGACCAACGCTATGCTGTACAGCTTGCGTTCGCTGGTGCGCCCGTGCAGTGGGACGCGCCCGTTCGCGGCAGTGCGCGGTCCGACCGTAAGCCGCCCTCTTTCGTCGGGCTGACGCGGAATCGACTGGCCCCAAGCGACGCGCTGGACTTGCTTTTTTCCGAAGCCATGCAGCCGGTCTCGTTGGCAGGGTTTTGGACGGAGAGCGATTCGACGCAAGCATTAGCGGGGGATTGGCTGTGGCCGGCACCCAACCGAGCCCGCTTCGCGCCTGCCGAACCGCTGGCACCGGGTGCGTATCGGCTCGCAGGGTCGGCTGCCCAGCTAGTGGACCGGATCGGCAATAGCCTCGCCGACAGCCTGCTGACGCTTTCTTTTACCGTTGGTGCGGAGACTGCGGCGATTCGAGGGCAGGTGCAGGCCGGGGAAGAAGGTCGCGTCCGAATCGCGGCCATCAACGAGGACGGGCGGACGTACGCCGAGTGGGCGGACGAAGAGGAGCGATTTGATCTGGATGGTCTGCTGGCCGGTACCTACTCGCTGTGGGCGTTTGTAGATCGCGATGGCGACGGTGAGTACAGCAGCGGTTCGCTCAGCCCCTTTCGCTATTCCGAGCCTTATGGACGCTATTCCGAGCCGATTGACTTAGATGCGGACCAAATCGTCGAAGAGGTAGATATCCCATGCCGCTGAGACTGATCGAGTTGACGTTTTTGGTGCTGGTGCTCATAGGCTTAGGGGTTGTGCATTTTTCTCGCTTGACCCCACATGAGCGGGACCTGATCCAATTGGAGGCGTGCTTGGAGCAGCTCTACCTGTTCGAAAAAGCCTATTTTGCCAAGCATGGTCACTACTTCGACCCGAATGACAAGGGAATTCGGCGCGCTTGGTGGCAGATCGAGGGTTATACTTGGGAGTTTTGGCCTATGAGCACAGGATTCTGGTTGGTGGTGCGGGCCGATTTGGATGGGGACGGTCAGCTTGGGGCTTGGACCATAGATGCTGCACATCCGCAGGTAAAGACCTTGAACCAAGACTGAGAAGGTTGTATCCGACCTTTCTGGTCGGTGAAAAGTTGTATCCGCCGACCTTTCTGGTCGGTGAAAATCGGCCCGTCAGATGGCGATTTCCATGCGGATGGAGGGATGGGGATGGTAGTTGAGTAGTTTGAAGTCGTCGTAGTGGAAGTCGGAAATCGACTGGCCGCGATTTTTAATGGTCATCACCGGCAGTGACCGGGGGGTGCGGCAGAGTTGTTGGCGCAGTGTGGCGATGTGGTTCTGATAGATGTGAACGTCGCCGCCAGTCCAGACGAATTCCCCGGGCTGCAAGCCGCAGACTTGGGCCATTATCATGGTCAACAGGCTGTAGCTGGCAATGTTGAACGGTACGCCAAGCCCCACGTCGCAAGAGCGTTGATAAAGCTGGCAGGAAAGCCGACCGCGAGTGACGAAAAACTGGAACAGGCAGTGGCAGGGCATGAGGGCCATTTGCTCCAACTCGCTGACGTTCCACGCGCTGACGAGGATGCGGCGCGAATCGGGATTGGTCTTAATTAGCTCAATGGCGCGTTGGATTTGGTCGATGGGGCCGTCTGAGGTTGACCACTCGCGCCACTGCTTGCCGTAGATGGGGCCGAGGTCGCCGTTTTCGTCGGCCCATTCGTCCCAGATGCTGACCTTTTCCTTTTGCAAATAGGCCGTGTTGGTGTCGCCCTTGAGAAACCACAGGAGTTCGTGGATGATGGAGCGCAAATGCAGCTTTTTGGTGGTCAGACAGGGAAACCCGTCGGCTAGATCAAAACGCATCTGATAGCCGAAGATGGCGAGGGTGCCGACGCCCGTGCGGTCGGCTTTGGCCTCGCCGTGGTCGAGGCAATGGCTTACTAGGTCGAGGTATTGTCGCATTGTGAAAGCTCTTCTTTATTTTATAGGTTTTGTACACCTTGTCAAAGGCGTTTTGAGTGGTCGTCTTTGGCTTCGCTATGGACAAGTTGTAACCTGTGTTTGGCCCGGAACACATGACCCAAACGGGCGGTGGGCCGGTTGACAGGAACATACCTGCCGCGTACTTTCAAATCCCTATTTGAGGCGACGTGGCCAAGTGGTAAGGCAGGGGCCTGCAAAGCCCTTATCCCCGGTTCGATTCCGGGCGTCGCCTCCATTTTTTTATGTGTGCGCCGGGGTGGCGGAATTGGTAGACGCGGTGGACTTAAAATCCACTGTCCGCTTAGGACGTGCCGGTTCGAGTCCGGCCCTCGGCACCACTGCTCCCACTAATCCAGCAATTCTAGCGCCTGCATTCCGGCGCGAATGTACCCTAGGGCGAAAGCCCGCCCCCGGTGTCCGTACGGCTCGTCGCCGATTACGCGCGGCGTGTGGTCGGGCGTGATGACTCCGTCGTAGCCCGCGTCGCGATAGGCTTTGAGCGCGGCGATCATATTGACGTCGCCCTCGTCGATAAAGACCTCGTCGAACTTGGGGAAACCGCCGCGCACATTGCGGAAATGCACGTAAAATATCTTATCCTGTGCGGCGAAACGGCGCACGGCTGCAATTGTCTCGTCCGGTCCCATCTCCGCCACCGTTCCCTGGCAAAACTCCAATCCATTGCTCGCACTGGGCACGAGGTCAATCAATCGCTGCATGGTGTCGTGATTGGTCAGGAGCCGGCCCGTGCCGAAGAGGGTTTCAGCCGGGGGATCGTCTTGGTGGGCGGCGAGTTTGACCCCGGCGTTTTCAGCGACGGGCACTACCCGTTCGAGAAAATAGGCCAACCGATCCCACATCTCGGCGACTGAGACCGGTTCGTCGACGATCGGCGGCGCGTCTTGGACTAAGCTGTAGTCGAAGCTCTTGAGGCCGGCCCCACCGCGTCCGCCGCCGCTTTCGTACGCGCGCCAGTGGCCGGAGACACCGGCCAAACTGAAGTAGTAGCCGAGGATCGGGATGCCGATTTTCCCCATGTTTTCAATGGAGGTGCAGATTTTTGCCAACTGGGCGTCGCGCGCTGGCGTCGCGTGAGTGATGGGGTGCATGTGGTCGCCGGGCAAGTTCTCGATGGCGCACAGCTCCAAGCCGAACGAGTCGATGAATTTTTTCATCCGCAGCAACTCGAAGTAATCGAGTACGCCCTCGTTGCCGAGGCGGGGGCTGTGGACGACGATGTGGGTGACGCCCATCTGCTGGGCGAATTGCAGATTTTCTTTGCTGAGTGTGTCGAGACCGAACTTGAGACCGAGTTTCATGGTAGGTTCCCTTTCTAATGAGAATGGTGTCTGCACAGTACGCACAACGCCTATAATAGGCAAATCTCGCCGCGGTCAGCCCTTTCCCTTGACGCGCCGTACTGTGGCCGCTACTATCCGCTGCATGAGAGCTTTTTACCTGCACGGCGCCCGCGACCTGCGAGCCGCGGAAATCGAGCGGCCGCAGGTCGCTGCGGACGAGGTCTTGGTGCAAATCCGCGCCACCGGCATCTGCGGCTCGGACTTGCACTACTACGTCCACGGCAGAAACGGCGATTTCGTCCCAGAGCGCCCCTTTGTCCTTGGGCACGAGTCGGCCGGGGAAGTCGTCGATGCGGGCGCGTTCGCAGATGTGCTGCCGATGGGCAGCCGAGTGGCGATTGACCCGTCCCACCCCTGTCGCAGATGCGCCCACTGCCGCCAAGGCCGCTACAATCTCTGCCCGCAGATGCGCTACTTCGGCTCTGCTGCCTGTAGCCCGCCCCAAGACGGCTCGTTCCGCGAATACGTGCAAGTCCATGCGCACAACTGCCATCTGCTTCCCGAGACGATGGACTATCGCCAAGCGGCCCTACTCGAACCGCTATCTATCGCCGTCCACGGCGTCGGCCAAGCGGGGAGCATCGCTGGCAAGCGCGTACTGGTGACGGGAGCCGGTCCCATTGGCCAGCTCATCGGCTTGGTCGCCCGGCACTACGGAGCGGCTCACCTTGTCGTCAGCGATATTCGCCAGAGTGCGCTCGACTTGGCGTCGCTGTGGGCCGATCAGCCCGTGCGCGCTGACGATTTGGCAGCCGTGGCGCGGGCGGCGAGCGAGGGATTTGATGTCGTCGTGGAAGCCTCCGGTGCTCCGGCTGCCCTGCAAGCCGCGTACGCGCACTGCAAGGCCGGAGGCACCATCGTGCAGTTGGGCGTCCAAGGCGGCCCGATTGAACTGCCGGTCAACTTGGTCATGCAAAAGGAATTGACCGTCCGCGGCTCCTTCCGCTTCGCCCACGTATTCCCCCAGGCCCTTTACCTGTTAGCTCGGCGGCAATTAGACGTGACTCCCCTCATCTCGCAGTGCGTCCCTTTTCCCGACTTAGTCGCTGGTTTCGACGCAGCGCTCCAGCCCCAAACCGTCAAGGTGGTGGTTGATTACTAGGTGCATCGCTGGTTGTTGACCACGCGAAAAGGGGGTGCTTTCTTATGTGGCCGACGCCATAGGGAGCCGATATGCACGAAGCTGTAAAAGACTGGTTGGCACAGTGCCGCGACAAGCTCCGCACCGAGGCGATTACCGCTGCGGATCTCGACCGCCTCGATGACTTGCTCGCCGAACCCCGCCAGCAGATTCTCTACCTCTATGCCAAATCGACCAATATGCGCTCGCCGCTGGCTAGCTGGGCCTTGTACGACGCCACCCAGCCGCAGAAGCCGACCCTGCCCAGCGATGACCCGCCCTACGAATCGGTGCTCGCGGCCGTGGCCGATGGCTGGCGCGTGGTGCAGTTTCCCATCGCCAAGC
>JAPPEG010000355.1 GCA_028875345.1 Gemmatimonadota bacterium | reverse complement strand
TGGAGCGTGGTGTCGCGGCCGCAGACTTCTAGCAGGCGCTGGTTTTTGATGGTGATCAGAGTATCAACTTGGTCCTTTAGCTCGGCAATCCCACTCCTGGCATTCTTCATCCGCGGAGAGCCTTCCATTAGAAAAGGCCATTAGAAAAGGCTCGGTGACAATGCCGACCGTCAGGGCCCCTTGATCGCGGGAAATTTCCGCAACAGTGGGCGCGACTCCCGTACCTGTACCGCCGCCCATGCCGGCCGTGATGAAGATCAGATCCGAGTCCTGTAATTGCTTGGAGACCTTGTCGCAATCTTCTTCGATGGCTTGCCGCCCCACCTCTGGGTCTGCACCAGCACCCAAACCCCGCGTGACGCTGCTGCCAATGCAAATGGGAAAGTCAGCCCGCGAGGTCTCCAGTGCCTGTGCATCCGTGTTGACGGCGACGAATTCGACGCCGTGCATCCCGGACTCAATCATGCGGTTGATAGCATTGCCACCGCTGCCACCAACTCCGACGACCTTAATTCGCGCTCGATGCTCGTTATCGATCAACCTAATTGCCATAATTACTCCTCCTTGATTTTGGGACCAGCACCGCCGCTAGTCCCGTGGTTGTAACCATCTTTTTACGCGCCCAAACACTGAATCGAAGGAATCTTCGACCAGCTCCTGCGCTTCTGTTTGGTTTTTTCCCTCCTGTTGCTCCATTCCGTACAGGAGCAGACCCAGCACCGTAGCATACGATGGGCTAGCTAGCTCTGCGGCCCCCTCAAACCCGCTCGACTCCCCCAAGCGCACAGGCATGTTAAAGACCCGCTCGGCCAAGGCTACGGCTCCGGTGATTTGCGCTCCCCCACCTGTGAGGACAATGCCCGCGCCTAGCGCAGCATTGGGCAGCGCGGTATAGACCTGCTTGCGGGTTAGGGCCAATATCTCCTCCATTCGCGCCTCGACGATGAGGGCCACTGTCTCGCTGGGCGAGCCTGCACACTTGGCCTGCTCGGCCTCGGCCCGCGTGGTGCGCAGCCCAACGCCGATGTCGTTGGTTACGTTATGCCCACCCAATCCGACGTTACCCGAATGGCGCAGCCCTTTGCCAACAAAGACGGCCACATCGGTCGTACCGCCGCCGATGTCGAGCAGACAGGCTCCCATTTGCCGCTCGTCCTCACTGAGAACCGCATAGCTCGAAGCAAGCGCGCCGAGGACGACACCGCGCACATCGACGCCCGCACGGAGGATGCTGTGGCAGATGTTCCGCACTGCGGCAATCGAGCTGGTGACTACGTGTACACTGGCCTCTAAGCGCACTCCATACATACCCACGGGATCGAGAATGCCTCGCTGGCCATTGACGGCAAACTCTTGGGGCAAAACGTGCAACACCTCGCGATCAAACGGCACTTTGACCACGCCGGCCGCAGCAAGCACGCGGGCGCGGTCCTGTACTCCGATCCATCCGCCTTCGCCACCGACAGCCACCATGCCCGTGCTGTTGAGGCTAGCGATGTATTCGCCAGAAATGCCAGCGTACACTGAGTCGATTTCGACTCCAGCCATCAGCTCTGCTTGACGCACGGCCTCGCCAATGGCGTGCACGGTCTTCTCGGCATCCACAATCGCCCCGCGCTGGATCCCCTCTGAGGGGTGCTGGCCGACGCCAATAATCCGCGGGGGCCGCTCGGCGACCTGCTCGGCAATGGCAGCGCAGACCTTAGTCGTGCCCAAGTCCAGCCCGGCGATAATGGTGCTGTGCTCCTCACTCCAGTTCATCCCGATTTTGCTTTCTTTTTGCCTACTACCATCTGGCCGGCATAGCGCAAGTCGATATAGGCCGGATCGGGATGGCTTTGATGGACGCGCGGCATCAACTCGCGAATGGTGCGGAGCCGGTGGGCGGCCTCGTTGGCCGGCAAGCGCACTTCGAGTCCATCACCGGCCATCTGCAAGCGAATGCTCGCCCCGGACATCGGCTGGATGCCGGCTATGTTGAGGCAAAATTCCGCATCGGCAACCGTGGCTTCCTCCCACCAGCGCAGTATCGCCAATAGCGCAGAGTCCGACACTGCCACGCCCGGCTGTAGCGAGTCGCCGCGGACGGACAGCCCGGATATGACGGGCAAATTGCGGGGCGGGACATCCGTACTACCTACCGGAAGCAAGACGCCATCGGGCGTTATCCCGTAGGTCTGGCCCAAATCGATCCAAGCCACTTGGCGATGCTCGACGATATCGACGGCAATCCGGTTGGGTGGCTTGCGCACCACGAAAGCCCGCTTGATCCAATACATGGCTTCCAGCCGCTGCGCGACCTCGTCCAAGTCGATGGCGAAAATGTTGCTACCAGCCGCAAGGCCACTGGCGACGCGTACATCTTCCCCACTGAGTCGCCGCAACCCATCCACCTCAATGGCCTTGAGACCAAAGTAGGAGGCTTGGCCAAAGTAGGTAGCCGCTTGATAGGCCGCTAAGGTGCTGCCCGTGGCCAAAATTAAGAGCGCAATCCAAAGCCCGCGGGCCTTGGATTGACCTCGCTGCGACTTCTTGCGCGCCTTGGTCTTCTTCTGGCGGTTCACGAGTGCTCTCCGGCGGCCAAAGCCGCGATCAACTCCCCAGCCACCTCGCCAATGTCGCCAGCTCCCATGACCAGTACCAAGTCGCCCCGACGACAGATATCCACCAAATGAGCCACGAGTTGTTCTCTGTCCGGTAGGTATGCCACGGTTTTGTACCCGTTGGCGCGCATGGCTCCCTCAATCAGTTCGGAGTCCACACCGGGCAGAGGGGCTTCCCGCGCGGCATAGACCGCCGCCAGCACCACGTAGTCAGCCGCCGCTAGCTCGCGGGCAAAGGCCCCTGCCAAGTCGCGGGTGCGCGAGTATAGGTGGGGTTGAAAGACAGCGACCACTCGGCGACCGCTCTGCCGCGCAGCGGCCAAGGTTACCGCTAATTCAGCCGGATGATGGGCATAGTCGTCCACGACCAGCACGCCAGCGAATTCGCCCTTGCGCTGAAAGCGCCGGTCGGCTCCGCCAAACTGCTCCAAAGCGTCGGCGATCACGGCGAACTCCACCTGTAGCGCACAAGTCAGCGCGGCGGCTCCAGCGGCATTGCGGACATTGTGTACGCCGTGGACCTGCAATTCGATCTCACCTAGCTTTTGCCCGTCGAAACACAGGGCAAACCGGCTGCCCCAAGCCCGCTCTTCGAGCTCGGCGATCCGGTAGTCGTTGTCGTCGGCCATGCCATAGGTCTGATGGGGACGCTGCAAGTCGGCCAGCACCCGCTCTCCGACCAGCCCATCCCCGGCCAGCACACTGCAACCGCAAAAGGGCAGGCGCGCGAGAAATTGGCCGAAAGCCCGTTCGAGAGCCTCCAAGCTCCCGTAGTAATCGAGGTGTTCGGCGTCTATACTTGTCACCAGGGCCAAGCTCGGATACAGGTGCAAGAAGCCGCCAGCAAACTCGTCGGCCTCCACTACAAAGACCTCGCCACTTCCCACCTCGGCCTGCGGTCGCCCGTTGATCCAACCCCCGATCAAGACCTGGGGATCGAGGCCAGCGCGGCGCAAGATCGCCGCTGCCATCGAAGCAGTCGTCGTCTTACCGTGAGTACCGGCTACGGCGAGGGTCAACGGCACGCGGGACAATTCCCCCAGCACCTCGGCCCGGCTCGCCGTGGGAATGCCCTCGTGCGCGGCAGCCTGCCGCTCGGGATTGTCAGCCGGTACGGCGGCCGAATACACCACTAGATCCACGCCTTGGACAAGCTGGTCATCGTGTCCCACCGCGACGATGAATCCCTCTTGGCGCAGCAACGCAACACTGGGCGAGTCGGCCAGATCCGAGCCGCTTACCACGCAGCCTTTGGCGGCGAGTAGCCGGGCCAAGCCCTCCATGCCCGCTCCACCGATGCCGACGAGGTGCACGCGGCAGTATTGGTCAAAAAGGGTCTTTATCATTGCCAACGCACCAAACCCTCTTGATGTCCAGGTGCCGTGCGGGCGACCCCCAGCAAGATGCCCACCCCCGCCATGTTTCCCATCAACGACGAGCCTCCATAGCTGACAAAGGGCAGCGGCAAGCCAGTGGTGGGTAGTACCCCGACGACCACGCCGATGTTGAGCAGGGCGTATATCGAGATCATCGCCGTAATGCCGATGGCAACCAAAAAGCCGTACGTATCACCAGCACGGGTCCCAATGCGCACTCCGTAAAACGAGAAAGCCGCGAAAAGTCCCAAGACGGCCAAGGTACCCACAAGTCCCATTTCCTCGCCGATGACCGAGAAGACAAAATCCGTGTGTGGCTCTGGCAGGTACTGCTCTTTTTGCATACTGTTGCCCAAACCCACTCCCAAAAGGCCGCCATTGCCCATGCCGTAGAGCGACTGCAAAACTTGATAGGAGCCAGCCGGATCGCGCTCTGGGTCGATAAAGCTGACTAAGCGCCGCATCTGATAGCTCGAATGCATCAGGGAAAACCCAATACCCAACAGCGCGAGCAACCCAGCCCCGGCCAAGTGATACAAGCGCATTCCACCGACCCACAGCATGATTAAGGCAATCAGCCCCAGCGCAATAGCCGTCCCCAAGTCGGGCTGCAATACGATGAGCACAAGGGCAAAGCCGACGACCAATAAACGGGGCACAAACCCGCGACTAAAATCGTGTAGCTCATCGCGCTTGCGCACTAAGACATCCGCCAAGTAGAGCACCAGCGCCAGCTTGGCAAACTCGGCCGGCTGAAAAGCCAAGGCCCCGCCCCAAGCCGGAATGCTCAACCAGCGCTGAGCTGCGCCGTGGCCCCACGCCAAGACCAGCAAGAGCGACAAGAGAGCCAACAGCACGATCGGCCGCGAAAGCCGCGCCCACCAATGCAAAGGCATCCGCGAGAACGCGAGCATGAGCACCAAGCCGATGAAGACGCGGATGGATTGCCTTTTGAGGAAGAAACCCGAGTCGCCAAAGCGCACGTTGGCCAAAACGGAGCTAGAGCTATAGATCATGACCAGCCCCAAGCCTACCAGCGTCAGGCAAATCAGCAACACCAACATGCTGTCGCGCTGCACAGCTATCATCAGTGATGGAACTATAGGTTGCTAGGGGTGCTCGGTGGGAGCGAGCTCAACTACTGCAGAATGCGCTCGACGACTCGGTCAAAGGCCATGGCCCGAGAGGCCTTGACTAAGACTACATCGCCGTGGCGCAATTGCGCCGCCGCGAATTCGCCGAGTTGCTCGGGCTGCTCGAAGTGGCGAGCCGCGTCTTGGGCCATACCAGCCGCACGGGCTGCGGCCACTAAGTGCGCGCTTTCGCGGCCAGCAGCCAAGACGACATCGGCGCACTCGGCGGCCTTCTCGCCGACAATCGCGTGCAACCGGCCGCTCTCCACACCGAGTTCTAGCATGTCGCCGAGCACGGCGATTTTTCGCGCACCGGGCACATCGACGAGGAGGTCGAGCGCGGCCGACACCGAGCCGGGACTGGCGTTGTAGCAATCGTCGATCACTGCGATCCCATTTTTGCGCACGATCTCGCCGCGCTGACTCACCGCCTTGAACTCGGCGAGGGCGCGCTGGATCCCTTCCCAAGGCACGCCGAGGCTGCGGCCGGCCGCAGCCGCAGCCAAGGCATTGTAGGCGTTGTGCCGCCCTGGGATATTGAGATCAATGGGAACATGATGTAGAAGGAAGTGGCCGCAGCCCTTCTGGTCGAGGACGAGCCTCTCCCCACGAAACTCGCTCTCACGCACAAAACCGAAGGTCAGGAGTCTCCCCTTTGTCCTCTTTACCTCCTGAGCCACGACACGGTCATCGGCGTTGACGAGAGCCGTTAAAGACTCGTCCATATAATCCAGAAGCTCCCCTTTGGCCTTGGCCACTCCTTCTACAGACCCGAAAAATTCTATGTGTGCAGTCCCGATATTGAGCAAAACTCCAATGGTAGGTTCGGCAATCGAACACAGGTAGCGAATGTCCCCTATCCGCCGCGCTGCCAGTTCCAACACCACGGCCTCGTGGCTCGGCGACAGTTGCAGCAAAGTGCGGGGCACCCCTATCTCGTTGTTCTCGCTGCCAATGGTTTTTAAAACGCGGTACCGCTGCCCCAAGACAGCGGCGATCATTTCCTTGGTCGTCGTCTTGCCCGCGCTGCCTACGACGGCCACCACCGGTACCTCCCAGCGCCGCCGATACGCCCGTGCCATGTCGCCCAGCGCTTGCAGCGTCGAGTCAACGGCCAACAGCGGCCCAGGGGCCGTCCGTTCTAACCCAGGCCAGCGGCGTTCTACTAAGGCTGCGCACGCGCCGCGGGCAAAGGCGGCCTCGACGAAATCGTGCCCGTCAAAGCGTTCACCACGCAACGCGACGAACAACTCGCCCTTGTCGATAGACCGGCTGTCGGTCGCCACTGCTTGCAGGGCGCAATCCGGCTGGAGGTTGCCGACCGGGTCGGCAGCCGTCCACTGCACCATCTCGCTCAAAGTCACGGCGCGCATCGCGGCTGTCCTTGCCCAGCGCGCAAGTTGCGCAACACGCGCCGGGCAACTTCGCGGTCGTCAAAAGCCACGACGCGGTCGGCGAGTTCCTGCTCCTGTTCGTGCCCTTTGCCGGCAATGACTACGACATCCCCGCTGTGCGCAGCGGCCAGAGCCGTAGCAATCGCTTGTGCGCGGTCAACTTCGCTGTGAATCGAGCTGCTGTCGGGCACACCAGCGGCCATATCGTCGACGATGCGCTGCGGCTCCTCGCTGCGCGGGTTGTCCGAAGTCAAGACCGTCCAATCGGCCAACTCGCCAGCAACGCGGCCCATTAGGGGTCGCTTGCCGCGGTCTCGATCTCCGCCACAGCCACAGACGCAGATCAAACGGCCGCTACCCAAATCGCGGGCGGCCTGCAAAACCCTTTCTAGCGCATCCGGGGTATGGGCGTAATCCACGATGACCGCGAAATCCTGCCCTTCGGCGATCTGCTCACAGCGGCCCGGGACGCCCGCGAGGGCGGCCAAACCGCGACATAAAGCAGCGGATTCCAAATCCAAGGCCAACCCGGTGGCCACGACAGCCATAGCGTTGTAGTAGTTGAAATGACCGATCAAATGCGTCTGCACCTCAATGGAGCCGACTGGAGTGTCCAAACACAGGTGCGCTCCCTGCGGACTAACGTCGGCGCGTTGCAATCGCACTTCGGCCTCCGGGCCACAGCCATACGTCACGACGCGCACCTGGATCCTGCGAGCCAATTCGTCGGCGTGGGCGTCGTCGGTGTTAATCACCGCAATCGCGCCTTCTTGCAGGCTTTCAAAAAGCTGGGCCTTGGCCGCAAAGTACGCCTCCCAAGTCCCGTGAAAATCCAAGTGATCGCGCGTCAGATTCGTAAAGACCGCCACCCGGAAGGGAATGCCCTCGACTCTCTTTAATGCCAGCCCATGAGAAGACACTTCTAGCACGGCCGCTTGCTTGCCGGCATCGACGAGCCGACGCAGTAAGCCGTGTAGCTGGACGGCCTCGGGCGTAGTATTGTCCATCTTCTCCAATTCGCCATTGCACCAAAATCCCAAGGTTCCCAAGTACCCGCACGGCAGGCCAGCGGCTTCGAGGGCTCTCCTGAGCAGGAAGGCAGTGGTGGTCTTGCCATTGGTGCCGGTGACGCCGACGTTCAGCAGCGCTTGTCCGGGAAAAGCGTAAAAGCGCGCCGCCATTCGAGCCAGTGCGGCTCGGCAGTCTGCCACCTGCACCCGCGTCGCACCGGTACAATTGATCTGCTCTTCCACCATCACGGCACGGGCACCGCGGGCGATGGCATGATCGACAAAGCGGTGTCGGTCCTGTTCCTGTCCCCCGCGTATAGCCACGAAAAAGTCGCCTTCTTCCACGCAACGCGAATCGCAGCGGATTTGCCCTAATTCAATATTTTGGTCGCCCTCCACGCAGGCGTCGGGCAGCTCTTCGAGTAGGTATTTTAGTTCCATATTAAATACCTCTCGAATCTTGGACTAGCATGTTTCCAACGAGGCGGGCCTGCTGCATTTTCCACGGGCTGCGGGCGGCTTCTGCTCCCAGCGTGCAGTTGATCTGCTCTACGCGTCCGGCCCGACCCGGCAAGGGCGATTGATTGACAACCACGGTACCCACGCCAGAAAAGACCACCGGCAACCCCCGCATCTGCGCTTGGAAGCGGGCCATGTTTGGGGTCATACCGTGCAGATCGGGCACAGCCGGACCCTCCTTCTGCGGACGCTTGGCTGCTGGCTCGACCAACAGGCCGCCAGGCAGGCTGATGATCCGCTTCATCACCCGGCGGAAGGTCGGGGCTGCCACAGATCCTCCCCACCCATTCACGCTGGGGTTTTCGACCATAATCACGCACGCGTATTGGGGGTTATTGGCTGGCAGAAAGCCGACGAATGAGGCTATGCTGGCGTTGGGATCGTAGCCGCTGCCATCGGCTAAGGCGCGCTGAGCTGTGCCCGTTTTTCCGGCTACAGCCACGCCCTCGATGCGGGCCTTTTGCCCGGTGCCCCTTTCCACGACTCCAGTCAGCACCTCGCTCAGCGTCGCCGCCGTCTTCCGGCTCACGACCCGCCGGATCGGCTGGGGGCCGCCGCGACCGTCGAGCCGACCGTCCGAGTCAATCGTTCCGGCGACGATCCGCGGTGCCATCAACACGCCACCGTTGGCAATGGCTCCGTACGCCATGGCTAGCTGTAGGGCCGTCACGCCGATTTCCTGCCCGATGGCAATAGTCGCCCGCGACCGCCTAGACCACTGATCGACCTCCTGCAATAAACCAGGCGTTTCCGCTGGCAAGTCAATGCCCGTGCGAATCGCGAAGCCAAAGTTGCGGATGTGTTCGTAAAAGCGATGCCGCGCCAGCCGCTGCGCCAGCTTGATCGTGCCGATGTTGCTCGATTTTTCCAAGACCTGAGCAAAAAGCAAATCGCCGTGGGGCTGGATATCGCGGATCGTGTCGCCATTGGCCAATCTGAACGTCCCGCGCCCGCAAAAGATGCGATCGTGCAGGCTGGCCAGCCCATCTTCAAGGACGGCGGCAGCCGCGATGACTTTGAAGGTCGAACCAGGTTCGTACACGTCGGTTATCGCGCGATTGCGCCTGAGTTCCGGCGAGGAGCGAGACGCCTTATTGGGATCGAAAAGCGGCAGGTTGGCCATGGCCAGTACCTCACCACTGCGCGGGGCGATAATGACGCCCAACGCACCTTGGGCCTTTGAACCGTCGATGGCCCGTTGCAGCTCTTCCTCTAGAATGCTCTGATAGACTCCATCAATGGTCAGCATCAGGTCTCGACCGTGCTCCGGCTCTTCACGCTGCTGCTGACGCCCGGGTACTTGCTTGCCGCGCGCATCGACGAATCCCACTATCGAGCCGTCCTTTTCGCGCAATATATCGTCAAAGGCTCGCTCAATCCCCTCGCGGCCGCTGTTGTCGATGTTGGTATGCCCGATGAGTTGGCCAGCCAGCGGACCCAAGGGATACTGGCGACGAGTCTCTGGGTGTTGGAACACGCCGGCGAACGCGACCGCTCTCACATCCGCGTCAACCACCTGACGCGCCAGATAGATAAATTGCTTGTCCCCGCGCAATTGGCGCTCAATGAACTCGGTCCGTTTATCGTTCAGGGACGCGAAGTGGGCGGCTACGCGCTTGGGATCTTCAACCTGATCGGGATAGGCATAAAACGACGTGGCTTGGACATCTACGGCCAAACTGTTGCCACGTCGATCGACGACCTGACCTCGGCTCGCTTTCAGCGTGCGGCGCTCAAGGTACTGCGCATGGGCTTCGGCGCTGTACGCCTCATGCCTGAAGATCTGAATTTGGATGAGGCGTGCGGATAGCCCCAACCACGCCACCGCACCCAAAATCACGATCCAGCGCAGCCGACTAATGCCCGTATGTTGCATCCGTGGCCCCATCAATCTCCTTCCCAATGAGCCAATGCACCATTATTCATGCCATTTATAGTCTGCGAGGGATAGACCATGCCGAGCTGGCCGAAGGCCACTTTCTCGACAAACCCGGAGTTTTTCCGCACTACAATAGCCGCCAATAGCTGAGCGCGCGCTCTGTCGAGCTCGGCTATTTGCGTCTCAGCCGTGCTTATGCCGCCGACCACTCGGGCCATTTCGACCTTTTGCCAGACGTGGAAGAGGGCCGCCCCAGCCAGCATCCCTATGAGGAGCACGTACTTCACACAGGAAATTCCGCCTTTGCTCATATTAGCCTGCCTCGATTTTTTCGTAGATTCTCAAAATGGCGCTGCGCGCTCGAGTATTTTGTTTGACCTCGGCCTCGCTCGCCCTCTGCAATTTGTAACCTACTCGCTTGAACGACGGTTTCCTCCCGCAGGTGCAAATGGGTACGCGCGGCGGACAAATGCAGCCGCGCATTAGCGCCGCAAAATGCTGCTTGACCAACCGATCCTCTAAGGAGTGATAGGCCAAGACGACCAGTCGGCCACCGGGTTTCAGCCCGACCTCTGCAGCCGTCAACCCCGCCTGCAACTGCCCCAACTCGTCGTTGACGGCAATGCGCAGCGCTTGGAATACGCGCGCCAGCGTCTTGTTGAGCATCTGGGGCCGCGTGGCCGCTACGGCCTGCCGCAAAGCCTGCGTAGTGATCAAGGGCTCGAGCCGTTGTTGTCGATAGATCGAGCGCGCGATCCGCCGCGCTGCGCGCTCTTCCCCGTAGCGCGCAATTAACTCGGCCAGTTTGCTCTCGCTGCACGCCGCGATCAATTCGGCGACCGTTGGGCCAACTTCCGCATCCATTCGCATGTCGAGAGGCCCGTCGGCCCGATAGCTGAATCCCCGAGCCGGTGCGTCGATCTGATGCGAGGAAACTCCTAAGTCGAACAGGACGCCGCTCAACGGCCCGATCCCCTCCTGCACCAGCAACTCGCTCAATTCGGCAAAGCGACCTTGCCTCACGACGGCTCGCGTATCGGCTGCCAACCTCGCTTGCGCTACCGCTACGGCCTCCCGATCCCGATCCACTGCCAGCAGCCGCCCCTTGGGGCCGAGGGCCTGAAGCAATGCCCAACTGTGGCCGCCACCGCCGGCTGTCGCATCCACGTACGCTCCATCCGGATCGGCGACCAGCCCCGCGACCACTTCCTCGACCATGACCGGAACGTGGTACACCATGTTGTTTCCAACTCAGCATTGTTTGATTCTTTTATAGGCTTATATCGAAGTTATCCGCCACTTCTTCCATGGGCGGGAACTCCTCGCAGTCGTCTGGGTTCCAGAGTTCCAACTTGTTTAAAACGCCGATGATTACCATTTGGCCGTCGATATTGGCGAGCTTCAAGAGATCTCGCCGAATACCGATGCGCCCCTGTCGGTCCATTTTGACTTCAGTTGCACGCGAGAGCATGGAACGAATGAAGGCTCGCACTTCGGGATTGGTCTGGGGCAGGTCCAGCAATTTTTGCGCAGTCTCTGCCCAAACTTGCTGGGGATAGGCCGTCAGGCAGCGGTCGAAACCCCGCACTATCACGAGCGTGTCGTCGGCTTCTGGCGGTAGTTTCTTGCGGAACTCCGCAGGCACAAAAATCCGTCCTTTCTCATCAACGGGAACCTCGTGTCTGCCTGTGAAATAGTGTGCCATTTGACGCCCATACCAAGTTAGAATTCCTGCTCCACCATTTTCCACCATTTTCCACCACTCCCCAAAATACACCTATATCTCTAGAGCGTCAAGCACATTTTTATCTATATTTTTCAGGTAGATACGACCATTTTAACTGTCTTAATACACATATTTGTGTATATACCACACTTTTTTGTGTGCACTTTAATTGCTGTCCGCTCTCTTTAATTACCGTCTCTACTGTCATATTGACACAGAAAAAGGGTTGGCCATCGCGTGGTCCAACCCCCCTTTGCGCGTTCAACAATGCCTTTACGCCGATACCTTCTCCATGACTCGGCGGTAGATGGGCTTGCCCTGCGCTAGGAACTTGTCTTCGTAATTGGTCCGCGCCCCCAGCCACTCGACATCCACCTCCACTAAGCACGAACTGGTTTCCAACGCCGCGAGCATGACGTCGAAATAATCGGCATAATCCGTGGCTAGCCACAATTGCCCACCCGCGCATAACGTGCGCTCGACCTCGCGTAGAAATGCCTCGTTAAAAAGCCGCCGCTTGTGATGCCGCTTCTTGGGCCAAGGGTCGGGAAAATAGATGTGATAGGCTCGCACTGATGCCGCAGCCACAAAAAATTCGACGAATTCTCGCGCATCCATGTGCGCGAATCGCACGTTGTCGAGGTTGCGGCGCACGGCGCGCTGGTGGGCAATGCGCAAGTATTTGGCCGCCCATTCGACTCCGATGAAATTCACTGCGGGCTGGCGGCTGGCCGCGTCGATGATAAAGCGTCCTTTGCCAATGCCGATTTCGACCTCCACCGGCTGGTCGTTGCCGAAAACTTCCCGCCAATTCAACGTTGGATCTTGGTCTGGGTTATCCGGCAACGCCAAAAAACCCGCCCCGGTCTGCTTCATCAAATTCTCCCCAAAGAAAAAGCGCTCCCCTACTATTTAGGGGAGCGCCGTATAAACAACACTGCGAATATAGCTAGATCAACCAGCGGCCTCGCTGTGCGAAGGCAGGCCACAAAACTGCTCGTAGTCAATTAGCTCAGTGACAGTCGGGCTGTCGCCGCACACTGGGCACTCGCTGTCGCGCCGGAGCTTGAGTTCGCGGAATTTCATCTCCAGCGCGTCGTAGAGCATCACCCTCCCTACCAAGGAGGTGCCCTGTCCCAACAGCAGCTTAACGACCTCAGTGGCCTGCACTAGCCCTATGATGCCGGGCAAGACCCCCAAGACCCCACCCTCGGCGCAACTCGGTACCTCTCCGGGCGGCGGCGGCTCGGGATAGAGGCAGCGATAGCACGGACCGTCCCCGGGCACGTACACAGTGGATTGGCCCTCAAAGCGAAAAATGCTGCCGTCAACCACGGGCTTTTTCTGCATCACA
>JAPPEG010000185.1 GCA_028875345.1 Gemmatimonadota bacterium | reverse complement strand
CCGTAGATGTGCGCCTTATATGCGCCACCAACCAGCCCATCCACGAAATGGCCACCGCCGGCACCTTCCGCCAAGATCTTCTCTACCGCATCAATACCGTGGAAATCCCCCTACCCCCCCTGCGCGAGCGCCCCGAGGACATCGCACTGTTGGCCCGCCATTTCCTCGACCTATACCGGACTAAATACCGCAAGGCGCTGACCGGCCTGACCGCCGAAGCACTCGCCCACTTGCGCGCGTACGCTTGGCCGGGCAATGTGCGGGAATTGCAGCACGCAGTGGAACGCGCCGTCATTATGAGTGAAGGGGACCGACTAGCCGCAGACGATTTCCCCTTGACCGCGGCCCCGTCGCCTGAGGAGTCCGTCGCCTTTGATAGCTACAACCTCGAAGATGTCGAGCGCGAGGTCATCGCCCGAGTGCTGCGCAAGCACCAAGGCAACGTCAGCCAAACCGCGCGCGAACTCGGCTTGACCCGCACGGCCCTCTACCGCCGCATGGAGAAATATGGACTTTAAGGGCGTTCTGCATCGCTTGGCGCAAGGAGCACGCGCCTTCCGCACGCGGATCGTGCTGCGCGTCGCCCTGTTCGGTGCGACTTTGTGGCTGCTGTTCTACGTCATAGCAAACGGAACCTATCATCCGGTCGTCCCCATCGTCATCGGCCTCGTCCTGCTCTACCAACTCTACGCCCTCGTTCACTACGTCGAGCGCGCCAACCGCGACCTGACGCGCTTTTTGAACGCCATCCGCTACGCCGACTTCTCGCAGACCTTTGTCACCGGCGGCCTCGGCTCCTCTTTCGACGAACTCAAAACCGCGTTCAACGAAGTCCTCGACGCCTTCCGCCAAGCGCGGGCCGAAAAGGAGGAACAAGCGCGCTACCTGCAAACCGTGGTGCAGCACATTGGCGTAGGCTTGATCGTCTTCGACAACGCTGGCGCGGTGTCGCTGATCAACAACGCGGCCAAGCGCCTGTTGGGGGTGCCCCGCTTGGGCCACATCGCCGATCTCAACCGCGTCAATCCCATCCTAACCACCACCCTGCAAAACCTCGGGCCCGGGGGCCGCGACTTAGTGAGTTTGGAAGAAGTCCGACTCGCCCTGCACGCGTCGGTATTCCAGATCGGCGACCACAAGCACACCCTAGTGGCCCTCCACGACATTGGCCCCGACCTCGACGAAAAGGAAATGGAGGCTTGGCAAAACCTGATCCGCGTGCTCACCCACGAGATCATGAATTCCATCACCCCCATCGCTTCGCTGGCCGCCACTGCGGACGGAATGCTAAAAGACGACGCCCTCGATGCCGAGACCACCGAAGACATCCGCACTGCGGTGAGCACCATCCAGCGCCGCAGCGAGGGCCTGCTGCACTTCGTCGAAGCCTACCGCGACCTCACCCGCGTACCAGCGCCGTCTTTTGAGATCGTCCCGGTGGCCGGTCTGTTCGCCCGGGTGGAGCAGCTGATGCGGCCCCAGTTCGCCGAGTCCGCGGTCGAGTTGCACACTGAGGTCAATCCCCCCAGCCTCGAATTGACTGCCGATCCCGAGCAAGTCGAGCAAATCCTCATCAACCTACTGCGCAATGCCCGCGAAGCCGCTGCCGGTCGCGCTGGGGCCCGCGTTGACTTGACCGCTCATCTGGCGCACGACAAGGTCGTCGTCGAGGTCGCAGACAATGGGCCGGGAATCGTCGAAGAGGCGCTCGGCAAGGTCTTCATCCCCTTTTTCACGACCAAGCCAGACGGCTCCGGCATTGGGCTGAGCCTGTGCCGCCAAATCATGCGGCTTCACCGGGGATCTATCTCCGCCCGCTCGGAACCGGGCGTGCGGACGGTGTTTGCGTTGCGGTTTTGAGAGGAATTAGTAAGTGTGGGCGAGGATACTTCTTAAATGAATTTCTCAGGGGATACCTTAAATAGCGCTGCCAATTTCCGGGCCGTTTTTAGGCTAATCGACCGCGTCCTTCTCTCCATGTTTGAGATATGCTGCCGGGGAACATCGCCAAGCATCTCACCTAACTTGGCCTGAGTCAAACCGCGATTCTCCCGGTATATCCTCAGATTGTCACCCGGCGTCGTCTTTGATTTGATATCCCGATACCAGTCGGTTTCAAAGACGTTTGCGGGCTCTTTACGGAACGTTTTCACGACTTCATACATAATTGCTTATCTACACTACACCTTATTCTTGGATCGTCGCTTCAAGCTATCTGCGGCTGATAGCGCTCGACCTTGCCCTAGTCTTCGCCCCTGCGCGCTTGCGCCAGATCGTACGAGGTCTGCCGACGCAGCCAGAACTCGGCATTGGACCAGCCCGCCTTCTCCAGCCGAATGGCCATCTCCGGTGAAATAGCCGCATGTCCGTTTAGTACGCGCGAAAGCGTGTGCCGAGTCACGCCCAACACCTTCGCCGCCTCAGTGACGCTCAGACCGAGCGGATCTAGGCAATTTGCCTTGATACTACGGCCAGGATGTGGTGGATTCTTCATAGCCATAATTTCTGACTCCGAGTCGATGCCGTACGCGTCACCTTCTTTAAACGAAAGATGATCCGCCGGTTGACGGAAGTTGCGCAAACGGTTATCACCGTCAATCCCGTATCCGAATTCTCGATTCCTCCACGATCCAAAGCTGGCCGTCAAGTAGCGCATCAGACAGCTCCCGAAGAAACCGCGTTCCGATCTCCATAATATGGTCGCGTGCTTGGCTCTCAAGCCGAAACACGACAATCCCAGAATGCGCACTTGGTGGATACGTTCGGATATCCGCAAAGTCCGTATCAAGCGTAACGATGGCGCGACCTTCGTGAACGCAGGCCGATGCGAGATCTGGATCTCTCGCTCCGCCAAGGTCCTGATCAAGTACCGTCACCGCATCGTGCCCGGCCGCACTGAACAGTTCCACCAACTCAAATGGCAAGTTCTCGTCCAGTTTGAATCGCATCAGCTACTATCCAGACAACGACACTACCCGTTCCTTGGCCAACTCCGCAGCATAGCCCACTGCCGCTTGAACGGACTCATGGGTGATCGACGGGTAGCTTGTCGTGATTTCCTCTGAATCCAATCCAGCCGCGAGGTTGTCGAGGACCGTGGACACCAACACTCGGGTGCCCTTGAAGCAGGCTCTCCCATGGCATATTTCGGGATCAACGATAATGTATTCTCGCCAGTTCATCGGCTTTCTCTCCATCATGATTTCTAATAGCCCAAATAAAGAGCCTAATCGAGAGTCAATCAAGGAACGAGCAGGCGGCGCTACGCGATGTGAGCGCTCGACACATGCTGTCGCTGGCAGTACCGCTACCCCCAAACGGCGACGGAGCTTGACGGAGCATCAGCGATTCATTAGATTAAATATGTTTTAATTAAATTTTATATAAAAATAATATAAACATAGTGGCACTGCTGCGTCCCCATTCCCCCACGGAGGTATCTTATGAAGCCAATGGTTGCGTTTTTTTCCTTGCTGTTCCTCGCCCATTCAGCTCTGTCTGCCGCCGAGCTAAAAGGCACAGTGCGCGATGCCGAGACCGGCGAATCACTGCCGGGTGCCAACGTCTATATAGAAGGCGTCGAGCGCGGAGCTACTACAGACCTCGACGGACAATTTGCCATCGCCAATGTCGGTGCTGGCAGCCACACGCTCGTCGTAAGTTTTATCGGATACAAAGAACACCGCAGCCCCGTTGTCGTAGAAGCGGATGCGGTCGAGCTGTTTGTCGAACTCATGCCCGAGGTTTTTCGCGGCAAAGAAATCATCATCGTCGCTGATCGGGCCAAAATGCGCGAAACACCCGTAGCCTTCTCCGACGTGCCCAAAGCCGACATGCAGCGCAAACTCGGCTCGCGCGACCTGCCGCTGATTTTAAATGATACGCCGGGCGTATATGCGACCGCGCAAGGCGGGGGGGCCGGCGACTCTCGCATCAATGTGCGGGGTTTTGACCAGCGCAATGTCGCCGTTATGATCAACGGCGTACCCGTCAACGATATGGAAAACGGCTGGGTCTATTGGTCCAACTGGGATGGACTGAGCGACGTCACGTCGTCGATCCAAGTCCAGCGCGGATTGGGGGCTTCCAATCTGGCGATTGCCTCGGTGGGTGGCACGATGAACATCATCACCGATATCGCCAGTCAACGGCGCGGATTCAAAATCAAACAGGAGGCTGGGAATAACGCCTTTTACAAAACCACGCTCAATTTTTCCTCGGGTTTGATCAACAAAAAAACGGCTTTCACCGTGGGCATGACGCGCAAGAGCAGCGAGGGTCTGCCCGCGCAGGCGTGGTCGTCGGCGTGGGCCTACTTTGGTGCATTGAGCTTTTTGGCATCCGATACGCACAAAATCGATCTGTTCGTCACCGGCGCACCGCAGCGCCACGGGCACCGTCTCTACAAGCAATCCATTGCAACCTTTGACGCCGATTACGCCCAATCCCTGGGCATTGACGTTGCAGACGCAAGAAACTACGGCGTCGATTACAATCCCAACTGGGGACGCTCGCCATTTTCGTCCTATCAAGAGTATTACAACGGCAGCGTCCACGATGCACGCGACAGCGCAATCATCATGGAGCGCGAAAATTTTTACCACAAACCCCAGGCCAATTTGAACTGGTACTGGACCCCCAGCGCGCAATTCATGTTGTCCAATGTGGTCTATTTCTCGCGCGGGAAAGGCGGCGGCACTGGGCGCTTGGGTGCCAATCCAGGCGCGCTACCCGACGGCACCATCAACTGGCAACGCGTTGCTGATGAGTTGAATACCCAAGCAGATTCCGCGTTGGTGGCTGCCGGCGAAGTGGGTGCCGATGAAATTGCGGCACAGACCATTATCCGCAACTCAGTCAATCAGCACTTTTGGTATGGGTATTTGGGCACGGCCGAATATCACTTGAGCGACATCTACAAGCTGACCTTTGGTGCGGATCTGCGCTATTACAAAGGGGAGCACTGGCGCGAAGTGCGCAATTTGCTCGGAGCCGATTACTACGTCTTTGAATGGGACAACAATGCTACGACCTCCGTCAAGCGACTCGGCGACCGAGTCGCCTACCACAACGATGGGCTTACGCGCTGGGGTGGCGGCTTTGCACAGCTCGAAGGACAGTTCGACAAATTCACGGCCTTTTTGAGCACCTCGGGATCGATGACAGGTTATAAGCGCATCGACTATTTCCGCGCCAAAGTCGATGGCGACTGGGATCAGACAGCTTGGGAGAACTTCCCCGGCTACACCATGAAAGTGGGCGGCAACTACAACGCCACTCCCACAATCAATGTGTATGCCAACATGGGCTGGCTTTCAACCGCGCCCAAATTCGACTCGGTTTACCACTACGACAACAGCCTGTACGATCCCACGTTTAATGAAAAAGTCGCCTCTTTTGAACTGGGTGCCGGTTATTTCAAACGCGGTATGTTTACCGGCAACGCAAACTTCTATTACACCAAATGGATAGACCGCTCGTGGCCTAAAAGTATTTACAGCGATGAGCTCGAACAGAGCTTCCGATTTTTGCTAAACGGCATTGACGCGCTGCATACCGGCGTAGAGTTCGATCTGAAAGCTCGTCCCCATGACAAATTCGAGGTACGCGGCATGGTGTCGCTGGGCAATTGGGAATGGCTCAACGATGTCAATACCACATTTTCGCCCGAAGAGGATCCAGAGACGATCGGCGAATTTCAAGTCTATGCCAAGGGGCTAAAAGTGGGCGACGCAGCGCAAAAGACCATGCGCCTGAGCGGTGCGGTATTTCCCACGCGCGGCCTCTATGCCTCGCTGGGTGTACGGCGGTTCATGGATCACTACGCCAAATTTGATCCCGCCAACCGCACTGACCCCGACGACCGCGCACAGTCGTGGAAACTCCCAGATTACAATCTGGTGGATCTACACGCGAGTTACACACTGCCCGGCGCTTCGTTTAGCAATATGAAGCTGCGATTGCATGTCTTTAATTTGCTCGACGAAAGCTACGTGTCCGATGCCGATGACGGCGATGGCCACGACGCCGCAAGCGCTCGCGTATTCCTCGGGTTGGGGCGCCGCTGGAACATTTCGCTGTCGTACGATTATTAATTGATGTTACGCATTGTAGGGGGCGGTTTGAAACCGCCCCCTACGTTACGCATCGGCACCGAACCGGTCGATGTAGGGGCGTCCCTTGTGGACGCCCATGCGACACCGCGTAATAATCATTCACAAGATGATCCGCCGATGGACGCAGACATACGCCGAATTGTAGGGGCGAGCGATCGCTCGCCCTTACCAGCCCTACCGAGAATGGGACAGACGCACGTACAGGTAGCGGCCCATAAAGTCGTACGTATTGGAATCAGAAGTAGCGAGGAACCCATTGAAGATCACCGCCGGCGGCTGATCGAGTAGATTGTTGATGCCGACGGTCAGGGTGGAGAGCCCAAGAGCCGTCCCCAATTCATACGATCCACGCACATTGAAGACACTGTTCGGATCGACCTTGCGGCTCGGGGGTACTTCTTCTACGTCCTCGCGGTACTTGCCCTTGCAGTCGTCGTCCTCGCATTCCTCAAATCCGCCAATGTAGCGCCACGTCAACCCAGCGGAAAAACGCTCCTTTGACAAGCCAACGGAAGCGGTATGACGCCACGTGGGAAACACGCCCAAGTCGTAGTAGCCTTTCCCCTTGACCAGTTCAGGACCGCTGGCTGAGGGCAGCGTTTGCTCGTACTTAACGAGCATGTTGCTCTCGAACTGCGCCGAGATAACACCAATGGGCGCATCTGCAATGTAGTTAAGCCCGAAATCCACACCGCTAGTTTCAGTCTCCCCAATATTGGTATTGGTCGCCAGAATCTGGGTGATCAGATGGTTGTCCGGATCGCGCACGACTTGATCGCAGTCGGATGGCACGTCCTGCGAGTAGCAGTTGCTCAGAATGAGGCCGGCTGGCAGGGTACCGATCTCATCCTCGATCTTGGTGGCATAGTAGTCAACGGTCAGGTCTAATCCCCCCAAGAAATCCGGCTGATACACTACTCCCGCAGTGATCATCTCCGCCTTTTCCGGATCGAGATCTGTAGAGCCACCTAACTTTGCCAATAGCTGGGCGCGCGAGTCTTCGAAGTCGTCCGGGATGCCTTGGTCGGCGCAATTCCGCTCCTGCTGAGCGGTCAACTCCCGGGCATTGCCCGCTTCGTCCACCCTGCTGCAGGGATCGCTGACCAAGGGGAAGGAATCGCTGGTGCCGAGGAACATTTCGGCGATGCTAGGGGCGCGAAAGGCGTTAGAGGAAGTGGCCCGGAACGCTAGGCCCTCGGAAAGCTGGAGACGGCTTCCGGCCTCATAGGTGAAACCCCCGCCGAAGGTATCGTAGTCGAAGGCGCGGCCGGCGGCCGTTGCATCGAGACTAACAGCTCCTGCTTCGTAAATCGGCAGTTGGGTCTCTGCGTACAGCGCCCTGACCGAGTACGAGCCCTCAGTGGGAAACGCTTTGCTGCCAGTGGTATTTCCCGATGCGGTCATGGGGTCGGGGAGGTAGGCCCCCGCCTCCCAGCGCGACGAGAGACCAGCCGCCACTGCCAGCGGACCGGCAGGCAGGCGCGCCACCTCACCGGTCAGATTCCACTGCAGGATCTGCTGCCGGGAATAGCCCCGGCCAACGCCAGTGTACTGGATGTAATCTACCATCGGTTGGGTGATCGTGCCGGCACCGCGTAGAAGATCCAGCGGGACGCAATCGCCGGTGCAATCCTCGTCCGGCCCGAGGGCATTTCTTACGTGATTGAGGATGAACCGGCCCTCGTTGACGTTGGTCCCCTCACTGCGACCGTAGGTAAAAGACAAGTCAGAGTCAAAGCTCCCGAGCCGATGATCCAACCCCAACACCATGCGGTAGGTATCGATGTCTTGGAGGAAGTTGCGATTCCCCGCCTCGATAAAGCGCCGACGCACATCGATGAAATCGCGGCCGAATTCGTTGTACCGATTGGTGGCCGACACCACGATCCCGTCGCTGATGATAAACAGCGGCGTTGGCGCTAGCTTCTGGTCGGACTGGCGGTTGGTGTACACCACCTCGAAATACGCCTTCGCTCCCTCGGCAACGGTATGGGAACCGCTGAGAAAGGAGCTGTAGCGCGTCTGCGGGGTGTAGAGGTAGTTCTCCGGCTGATAGTTATACGTGTCGCCGCTCCCGTCCGATGAGATCCCCGCCCAATTAAAGGGACGCCAGCCAATATCCGGATCGCGGTGGTAATCCCCGGCCTCGTCGCCGGCCGCTGCCACGACCGCCTGCCAAGCTTCGTTCCCCTCGTCACCTGAGCGGTCGATGATGTGGCCTTCCGGGGTGGCCGAGCTGCCGTTGTTGTTATAGGATCCGTCGTTCTTTTCCCAGTCGTAAGCCTTGTCCGACTCGCTAAAACTCCGGTCGCCGGTCCAAACCGGCCACTGATTGTGATAGCCTGCCGAAAAGGCGATATGGCCTTTTTCGCTTTGTAGGCCGGTGGTTAGGCTGAGGTCCAAAACTTCGCCGTCGCCCGCGCCCGAAGTCCCCGTGTAATAGTCGATCTCTATCCCCTCTATCGCGGTCTTGGTAATGACGTTGACCACGCCGCCGATGGCGTCTGAGCCATAGACAGCCGAGGCCCCGTCTTTGAGTACCTCGATGCGCTCGATGACGGCGGCGGGAATAGCGTTTAGGTCAACGGATGAATTCGCGCCCGTCCCGCCGGGCACAAAGCGACGGCCATTGACCAACACAAGGGTGCGATTGGAACCGAGGCCGCGCAGACTGACGCGGGTAGAGCCGTCGCCGCCGTTGTTGGCCTGGGTATTGATCGCATTGGACTGCACGGTGAGCGTTTGCAACACGTCCCCAAGAGAAGCCAAGCCCTGCGCCCGGATTTCCTCGGATGACAGGACGACAATCGGCGCTGGCGCCAGCGTCTCCGCGCTTTTGATGCGGGAGCCAGTCACCGTGATCTCCTCGATTTCGTATATCTTCCGTTCGTCCGTCTCTTCTTCTGCGAATGCACCCATAGTACAGACAAGTGCCAGCAAAAATGCGTATTTCGCGTTCATGACCTGTATCCTTCGCTGTTGTTCATGGTTTCGCCGCGCTAAAGCCAATGACTGGGGGATGCGACATAAAGGCATCCCAAAATGGATTGTGCTGCTGGGACGGGTGCAAATAAGGACCGGCCCATTGAAAATCGGCAAATCCAACTTTTTGAAAGGCCCATTGATAGGTCTCTGGTTTGAGAAAGTAATTTTTAAACTCAAACTGCGTCCCATCTTCATTTGTCAATTTGTACAAAACGACATCGCCTTCTCGCGGGTCATCGGCGCACACTTTTTCCAATCCGTATTGAGCCAAGGAAACAGTCCCCTTGGGAACGCACTGAACATTGTCATTGAAGCCGACGAATCGCCCCCCAGGCCGCAGCATGTTGTAAACCACCTCGACAAACCTGAGCAGTTCTTCTTTCGTCTTGGCGTAATTCAAAAGGTACATGGCCACCACGAGATCAACCGGTTCAGACAACTCGAGCGCGGCCACATCGCGGAGCAAATACTTGCAGCCCAAGGGACGGGCGCGCTCTTCTTCTTCGGCCAGCTTGATCATCTCTGCGGAAAGATCGACGCCCGTGACCTCCAGCGCCCCGGCTTGCTTGATCTTGCGCGTGTAAAACCCATCACCACAAGCCAAGTCTAAAGCCGTCGCCCCGCGAATATCGCCCAAGATCTCAAAAAGAGAGTACGCTTCGATGTATTCCCGAAAGGGCAATTGCTTTGAATCTTGATAGGCTTCGGCAATCGCGTCGTACTGATTTTCAGATGAACTCACAAGCCTCTCCTTGGTTGGGTCTCAATACTGACGGTAGACTCGGCCGCCCTTGACCACAACAAGCGGTTCCAATTGCTGTTGGCCCGTGCGTATCTCCCCACCTGAATCGGCCAACTGGAACTGACCCTGGTGCACATCGAGCACTACCGCGTCGCCCCAAGCACCTATCGCCAGGGTGCCAATCTCGTCCGGCATCCCAATGACTTGGGCCGGCACTGAGGTGACTTTAGCCAGCGCGCTGTCCAAGTCCATGCCCAAGTGGAAGAATTTAGACACGACATTGACTAAGTCATATACCGGCCCGTGGAGATTGTACACGTGCAGGTCTGAGGAAATGGTATGCGGCGCAAGCCCAGCGCTTAGCGCAGTCTCGGCCACCTCCCAGGAGAAAGAGCCAGCGCCGTGCCCCACATCAAAGAGCACGCCTCGCTCTACGGCCTCGTGTACCGCAGGACGCACATGGCCGGCCTCGTCGAGAACGCCGCACTTCATGCCGTGGAAGCAATGGGTGAGGATGTCGCCTTGTTTCATAACGGCCAGCACATCATCGAGGCTGTCGCACCAAGCGTCTTGAGGGTGGACCATAATGGGCAGACCAGCGGCATCCGCAGCCTCGCGGGCCCGGTGCAGGGGCAGCATTCCCGAGCGCTCGCTGACGATGCTGTTGCGAGTGAGCCGCACCTTGACGCCCAAGATGAGGTCGCGGTGTTGTTCGATCATGCGGCAGGCTTTGTCCACGTCTGCGTACTCGGGGATCTCGAACTCGCCGATTTCCTGCGTCAACATGCCCTGCGAGGAAATGTTGAGCTGGGCCAAGATGCGGGTGTCACTGACGTCGATGATGAACTTGCGGAAACCGGGGAAGGTATCAGCACCGGCTGAGCCGGCATCGACCACGGTGGTGACGCCTCGGGCTATACAGGTGGGATCGGGCTCGACGCCAAAGTGGCTGACCCCCCAATACACGTGGACGTGCAAGTCGATGAGACCGGGGGCCACCACGCGTCCCGCAACATCGAGCGTTTGACGCGCTTGATTCGCAGACAGGTCGGCCCCGACTGCGGCGACTTTGCCGTCGGCAAAAGCCACGTCCTGCACCGTGTGCAGTTTTTTGGCTGGATCGACTAGGGTGCCTCCTTTGAGGAGTAGATCGTAGAGCATGAGATTCTCCGAAAAAGTGTTTAGGGAATATGCGGTCTCCTGACACTAACCAACGAGCCAAATGTACCGAGCCACGAAAAGCACGGCGAAGAGGTGAATCAGCCAATGCACCAGTTTCCCTTGGCCGCTTATCAGTTTCAGGAGGGCGTAGGTGCGCCTGACCGTCGTTCCCAATTCTTGTAAGTGGAATAGTTTTTCTAATATTGGATTCTTCCTAAAGCATCGAAATGTTGCCTCAAAGTCGAACCCACAAACATACTACTCGCTCTTGATGTCCCACTCGGGCACTGGACGTTCAGGCACTTTGTCCAAGATAGCCTGCACTTGTCTTTTTGGTTCTGGAGAGGAGGTCTCAAACAACGCCAACCAATCGTCCACGCTTTGGGCCACCGACTCGGAGTGAGCTTTGCTGCGGGCGATAAAGCCGGGGACGCCGTCGCGGCCGCTAGGCTGAGCCGGATCGCTGTAGCGCAGGTCGAGGCTCCAGCGGATGTGGTCGGAGAGGTTGGGGATGGAGCGGTGGATGGTCTTGTGCTGGATGAGCAGCACGCCGCCGACTTTGACCGGACAGCTAACTTGCTCGCCGGGAGGCAGGTACTGATCGGTGATGCCTTTGAAATTGGCACCAGGGCCTAAGCCGCGCTCGTGGCCGATGAGCGGGGCGCGGTGGCTACCGGCAATGACTTCCATGCAGCCATTTTCAGAGGTGGCATCGACCAAGGGAATCCAAAAATTGACCATAAAGGTCTCTTCGGCGTCGGGCTGCAAATAGCCCAAGTCTTGGTGCCAAGGCACCACAGTGGCGTTTTGGTTGGGCAATTTGGCGCGCAGGTTGAATTGCGGATGAGCCAGTATCTCAGGTCCGATCACGGCCTCGACAATGTCGAGTAGTGACGGTTGGGTCAAAATGGCGAACATGCCCTCGGTTTTGAGCTTGCCGTTGACTTGGCGCAACAGCGGTTCAGGGTCCGCCAACTGGGAGTGGATGTGGACTAGGCGCTTGGCAAAAGGTAGATCCGCGTGCAGCTCGGACAGTTCTCCGGCAGCGTGGGCCTCCTCGGCGGCAGTATCGACAATCGCGTCGATTTCGGCGATAAGGAGGTCAAAGACAGTGGGATCGAGAACATCCTCGACGAGGAGATAGCCTTCGGTGCGATAGAAGTCGAGTTGGTCGGGAGTAAGGCCGCTCATGGGAATTGTCCTTTGGTTGGGGGGACTAGTTGGGCCGGGTTCTGATTAATGTATGGTTTTACAGATGGGGACATCAAGCGCGGCGATATGCTTTACTGAGAGGCTTCTGTAGTCAGATTCTGGACACGATCACGGAATGCGGTGTCGAACTTATTCAGCGTTTGCGCCATCCATCTGATCTGATTTTCTCTATCAGATTCATCTGTCGGATTACCGGATTTGATCAGTGAAACTTTGCACACTCGGCCTTTAGTCTTACCTCGCCAGTTTAGTGGACTACCTATCTTTTCTTCAATGGCAGATTTTTGCTTCTTCAGGAGGTTGAAGTGGTAGTAGGGGTTTTCCCCTTTTATTCCTAGGGTAACATGTAATTGCTCTTTTTGTTGACTCAGGCTGCCGTATAACTCGAACCCAGCTTTACCAATAGAGAAGCTAAAATATGATCGTGGACTTGGGCTCCGTGGCTTCAGCCTAGTCGCAGAACTTAGCAGGTGCTCTCGTAAAGCGGTCCAAAACTGATGATATTGCCGTTTAAGATCGGACACCTCACCACTGCTCGATGCCCGTACTGTTTTTGTCCAATCGTTGGGGCTGACGACGATGTTGAAGCGCGGGGCGGGTTTGGATCCTTCGATTTTCAGAAGCTCAATCGTGACACCGAAAAAGCGAATCTCGTCATGCGAAATTCTGTTCAACCAGTCCAAAGTCGAACGATGTTCATCGTTGAACGTTTCTGAGATCCAGATCACTGATCTTAACGGAGGATCGGAATCTAACCCAGACGCATAAGTGAGCAGCTTGCCGAGATGATCGTGATTGGTGCTGCCGAATTGGTTCTCTATTACAATCCGTGAATTGTCACTTGCATCTCGACACAGTAT